>NZ_JBSGUS010000019.1:0-137055 GCF_053608045.1 Kribbella sp. NPDC055071 | reverse complement strand
GGCCCTCCCCCAACCCCCCCCCCCCCCCCCCCCCCCCCCCCCCCCCCCCCCCCCCCCCCCCCCCTTCCGGTCCAATCGAGGATCAGCCGCAGCGAGCGAGAGCGGGACGAATCCGCGCAGAGTTCGGCCGGCGCGCCCTTTCCCCGACCGGGGCCTGGGGCGGTTGCAGCTTGTTGCAGAGCTGGGAGGTTGACCGGGAATCGGTCGGCTCATAGGTTTTTTCCGAAACGCGAGGTAGCCGACCCGACACCGCCGGTGTGGTTCGCGCGGGTGTTGGAGTTGTGACAAATTCGCCAGCATCCATCTCCCAAACGTTGTGATCCGTCGGGCAAGCAGTGGGGTGCTGTGATGCGCGCATGACGTACGCCGTCGCCGGCAAGGCTTCACACCAGCGGGATTTCCTCAGATTCTGGTTCGGCGAGAGTGTTTCGTGGATTGGCAGTCAGATCACCACCTTGGCGTTGCCGCTCGTCGCTATTTCGGTGGCCGGTGCGTCGACCGGTGCAGTTGGCCTGCTCGTGGCGGCGAGCTCGATCGCCACGATCGTGGTCACCCCCTTGATCGGACCATGGCTGGACGCCCGACCGGTCCTACCCGTCATCATTGCCACCAACGTACTGCGCGGTTTGATACTGGCTGCGATCCCACTAACGTTCGCGTTCACGACACCACCGATGCCCCTGCTGTATGTCGTCGCATTGTCTGCCGGCGTGTGCACCGCAGTCTTCGACATCGCTGTCCTGACCTATGTGCCGAGGCTAGTCCACCCTAAATTCCTGGTCGACGCGAACAGTAAAGTGAGCGCTACGACATCGTTGGCCGAGATGGCGGGGCCGGCATTGGGCGGTTTACTGATCCGCCTGTTCAGCGCGCCGCTGGCCATCTTGGCTGATGTCTTCTCGTATGCAGTCTCGACCGTTTTTCTGCTATCCATCAAGAGCCGTGAGCAAGTTCCGGCCAAACCGCCTACGCCAGTCCCCTATATCAGGAGGGCGTGGCAAGGTATCCGGCATTGTTTCGCGAACCCACGCCTGCGTTTACTCCTGGTCGCAAGCACCTGGTTCAACCTGTGCGAGCAGACCATCCTGACCGCTTTCCTCGTCTATGCCGTGCGGACTCTGTCGATGTCCGCGGCCGTAGTGGGCGCCCTCTTCACCGCAGCCGGTTGCGGCGTGGTCATCGGTTCGCTCATCGCGACCGCGGCCGGGCGTCGACTCGGTGTGGAGCGAGTTCTCGGGGCTGCCGCGGTCATGTCGGCGATGGCCCTGACGGTGTCCCCCGTCCCGACTGGCCCGGCGGCACCGTTCACCCTCGGCGGGGCGTTCGTCGTCTACGGCCTCGGAGTTGGGGTGTTCAACGTCCACGCGGTGTCCTTTCGCCAGGCGGCGACGCCCGTCGAGCTGCTGGGGCGGATGAGCGCCGGATTCCGGCTCTTCACGTTCGGCGCCGTGCCTGTCGGCGCGGTCACCGCAGGCGTCCTTGGCGAACTGCTCGGCCTTCGAACGACGATCGCGGGCGCAGCGATCACGTTGACCGTTGGCATGGTCGCGTTCGCAGCGTACGCGTCGCTACGCCTACCTGGATGGGGGATCGCCACCCAGTAAGGACTCACCAAGGGAGAACGGGTGACTACACCAGCACGCCCAAGCATGCTCAACCGAAACCTGGTCCGCTTCGACGACGCGTTCCCCGGCTCAGCCGTCCCGATGGCCCCGCGGATCGACGCGATCTTCGTGCCGACGATCCGGCCGGTAGCGCAACTACAGGTGGCGGTCTCACTCGCG
Organism: Kribbella sp. NPDC055071; assembly: GCF_053608045.1. NCBI lineage: Bacteria > Bacillati > Actinomycetota > Actinomycetes > Propionibacteriales > Kribbellaceae > Kribbella > Kribbella sp. NPDC055071. The sequence continues at coordinate 135,271 of NZ_JBSGUS010000019.1, read as the reverse complement.
CGGCGATCCGGCGCGACACTGATCGCGATGTGCAGCGGCTCCTCCCGTGCGGCGGAGACAGCCGAGTTCCTGATCGACCACGACGCGCCGTCGTTCGTCGGTATCCAGCTGCCGCCTGACTATTCGCATCCGATGCTCGATTTCTCGTCTTCCCGGCACGACCACGCCACGGAGGTTCGGGTTTCGGACCTCAGCGTGAAGCGCAACCTGGGTCTGCTGCTCGGGCGGGCCATGCGCTGGCGCAGGCTGCTGTTCCTCGACGACGACACGTTCGGCATCGAGCCGGCGGATCTGGCCCGTGCCTCACGAATGCTGGATCGGGCGGGTGCGGTCGGCTTCTTCGTCGACGACTTCCCGGACCATTCGGTGGTCGGTCACGCGTTGCGGTTCGCCGACGCTACGCCGCGGACCTTCGTGACCGGTGGCGCGTTGCTGGTGGACGCCACTGCGGCGGCACCCTTCTTCCCCGACACCTACAACGAAGATTGGCTGTTCCTGCATGAGTGGACCGCGAGGCGTGAGGTCAGTGCCGCCGGAACCGCTCGCCAACTGCCGTACGCGCCGTTCGCCGACCCGGCCCGTGCCCGCGGGGAGGAGTTCGGTGACCTGCTTGCCGAGGGTCTTCACCAGCTGATGCACGACGGGCTGAGTCTGGACCACGCCGGGACCGAGTTCTGGTTCGCGCAGATCAGCGAGCGTGGTGACCGGATCCGCTTCGCCGCGGAGGTCGGCGGAGGGCCGGCGGCGTCCCCGGGCGACCGCGAGCGGATCCGGACTGCGATGCGCGCGTCGTTGTCGAGACTCGACCAGATCGATCCAGCGTCGCCGCCGCGCTTCATCAAGGCTTGGCGGTACGACCTGCGCGCGTGGGAAGACCGCTACCAGGAGCTCGAACCATGCGGCTCACTGGGCATCGCGCTCAAGAAGTTCGACCTCGTCGCAGAGGTCGAAGCCACCCGCTCTGTCGGCCGACAGTGGAGGTTCACGTGAGTACGCAACGCGCACTACAAATCGGCTGGCGCCGCAGGGGAACGTCGGCACTGCGTCGACTTGGCTACGACGTCGATGTCCTGGTGGATGCCGAATCGTGGGACTGGTACGCCCGTCCGGGTTGGGCGGACGTCGCCACCGAGGCGATCTTCGTTGAAAACCACGACTGGTCGGAGCACCTGAGCTTCGCACTGAATCGACTGACATCGGCCGGCCGACGATACGACGCGGTGGTCGGCTTTGACGAACACGCGCTGATCCCTGCCTGCCTGGCCGCGTCCATGCTGGGACTGCCCGGGATGGACTGGCGGGTCGTCTGCAACATGCGCGACAAGTCGGCGCAGAAAGCAACACTCCGCGAAGGAGGGGTGGCGTGCGCATCTGCCTGGCTGATCGACGACGTACAGCGGAAGCGGGCCGAGATCACCGCACTCGGGTCGCACCTCCCGCTCGTTCTCAAGCCGTACAGCGGAGCCGGCACCGTGCACACGTACGTCGCTCGCACGCCGGCCGAACTGGAGGATCGACTCGACACACTGATCGCAACGCCGGTGCGAACGGTTCTGGTCGAGACGTACGTCGACGGCGTCGAACATCATGCGGACGGCGTGATGCACGATGGAGAGATCGTGGCGTTCTCGCTGAGCGAGTACCTCGGCAATCTCGTCGGAATCGCCGATGGCGTGGTCCCCGCGAGCGTGGCCAGGTCAGCGACAGAGAATCCGAGCGTGTATCGCGGGGCGAAGGCGCTGGTGTCGAAGGCTCTGAAGCTGCTCGGAGTGACGAACGGCGTGTTTCACGTAGAGCTGTTTCAGACGTCCGAGGGTTGGTTCTTCTCGGAGGCGGGGATGCGGGTGGGCGGTGGCGGCATCTCCCTGCACCACCAGACAGTGGGCGCGATCGATCTGCACGAGGCGATGGCCCGCGCGCAGGTCGGCCTCGCACCGCAGCCCGGCACGGGAGTCACGGAGGCACGATCCGTCAACGGTCAGGTGACAGGATGGAGTTTCTTGCCTGGACCGCCCGGTACCGTTCGGGACTATCCCGATCGGGAAGAGGTGCTCAAGCGTCAGGGCGTCCTCGCCGTCGAGTTCGACATCCAGATCGGACAACAGCTCGGGTCAGCTGCGGCGGACACCATCGTCCGAGTCGGCACCGTGGTGCTCGGCGCACCGACACGGAACGAGTTCGTGCAGCGGCAGCGTGACCTGGTCGACTGGTTCCGGTCGAGAGTTGAGGTGAGCACCGCAGGCTGAGGACCGCGAGTCTGATGGTTCTCCTGAGAGCGCTCTCGGGTCTAGGGTCCGGAGCGGGTCAGTGACGGAGAGGACGGAGCCTTGAGGCCGACGATTGAGGATGTTGCTCGGGTTGCGGGGGTTTCTCGGGCTACTGCGTCGAGGGTGATCAATGATGCGCCGGGGGCTTCTGGGGTGTTGCGGTCGCGGGTTCGGGCTGCGGTGGCCGAGTTGGGGTATCGGCCTAACGAGACGGCTCGGGCGTTGGCTTCTGGGCGGCAGCGGGCTGTTGACGTGGTTGCGGTGACGTACGGGCGCGGCGTCGGCTGGCTGGGGACTCATCCGTATTTCAGTCGGGTACTGGCCGGGATGATGCCTGTGCTGGAGGGCGTTGGCGCCCAGTTGAGGCTGCATGCGGTGGGAGGTCAGGAGGACTTCGAGCGGATCACTGCGAACACGAGCCTCGGGGTCGTTCTCGCGGACGTGACGCCGGAGCTGGCTACTCAGTTTCATCGGCGGTGCCGCCGTACGGTGTCGATTGTGCCTACGGCCTCGTCCGTACCGGGTGTGCAGGCGGACAACGTCGGCGGCGCGTACGCGGCGGTCAGCCGGTTGCACGAGCTGGGATGCCGCCGGATCGCTGCCATTCACGGGCCGGCGCTCAATCCATGTGCCATCGACCGGCGGGCCGGATATCTACGGGCGGTCCAGGATCTGGGCCTCGCGGATATCAGCGCGTACGGCGACTTCCATCGCGAAGGTGGTTATCGCGCCGCGCAGGAGCTGCTTCAAGAGGATGTCGACGCGATGTTCGTGGCCTGCGACTTGATGGCTGCCGGGGCGGTGCAAGCGATCACCGCGAGCGGCAGGCGCGTGCCCGAGGACGTCAGCATCATCGGCTTCGACGACAGCATTGCCGCGGTCTGCACCAATCCACCGCTGACCACGATGCGATTGCCCGTCGAGGAGATGGCCGCGGCCGCAACCCGGTTACTCCTGCAGGGGGTTCCGGCGGTTGGGTACCGGCAGCAGTTCCCGGTGGACCTCGTCGTACGCCAGAGCACTCGCTGATGGGCCAAACGGTGACGCGTACGTCGGCGCTCCGGTTGACGCTCGCATCACCGCTCTATCGCGGCGCGACCGTCGCGTTGTTCCTGTCCGGCCTCGGGATCTCGGCGGCCGCGCCGCAGATCGCATCGTTCCTGGTCAACAACCTCGGTGCCTCGTTGACTCAGGCCGGGCTGTTCTATCTGACCAACCTGACCGCGCCGGTGGCCGGCTACCTGGTCGGTGCGCGATCGGACCGCACCGGCGCACGGCTTGGTTTGTTGCGTGCCTGTGCCGTCGCCGGGTTCGCGGGCTGGGTGGGCACCGCCTTCTCCACCCACCTGTGGATGCCGTACGTCATCAGCGCAGTCGTCCTCGGCTTCGCCGGCGCCGCCACCTCCCAGCTCTTCGCACTCCTCCACGACGAACTGAAGGTTCACCCGAACCCGGGCAACGACGGAGTCATCTCGGTCGTACGGATGGCCCTGACCGCTGGTTGGGTGATCGGCCCGGTCGCCGGATCGTTCCTCGCCGCGCAAACCTCGCTGCGGACAATGCTGGTCGCGACGGCGGTCTGCACGATCGCCCAACTCGTCCCACTCGCGGGGTTCAGAACGCCACCGGCCTCAACCCGCCGCCCATCAGAATCCCCCACCCTGCGCGCGATGCTCCCACTCCTCGCCTTCACGTCGCTCTATGTTCTCGTGTACGCCGGGGAGCCCGTCAAATACGCGTATTTACCGCTCTACATGAACGGCCAACTCGGTTTCCCGTCCGGACTCAGTGGCGCAATCATCGGAATTCAGCCGCTGGTCGAACTCGCCATCATGCCTCTGGTCGTGGTCGTGGCCCGCAGAGTCGCGATGATGAAACTGATGGTGCTCGGAGCGGCCTTCGGGGTCGCTGCCAACATCTGCTTCGCCACGACCGGCACTGCCGTCGGGCTGTTCGCCGGACAGTTCCTCATGGGCGGGGTGTGGGGAATCTTCGCCGCACTGGGGATCATCGTCGCGCAACGTCTGCTCCCGACGGCAGTCGCGACCGCGTCAGCCATCTTTCTGAGCTCCACCGCCCTGGCATCGGCCCTGGGCGGAGCGGCCGCAGGCATCGCAGCCGACATCATCGGCCTGCCGCGAGTGTTCCTCGTTCCGGCGACTTTCGGACTGCTCGCCGTCATCGGCCTCACCGTCATGGCTCGCTCACCGCGAACAGTGGGTAACCCAATCGACGAGGTTTGACGGTTCTCGCCGGCGAGAACCCCCTGTGTAGCCTCGGGCGTGACGGGTCCGCACGGTGAGAGGGGTTTGGTCTCGTGGGTGAGCTGCCGAGTAACTGGGGTCGGTGGGGGGCTGATGACGAGCTCGGGACGCTCAATCTGATCACTGACGAGGTACGGGCGAAGGCGGCCACGGAGGTCCGGACCGGGCGGTGGGTTTCGCTGGCGCAGCCGATCGAGCCCAACCCGATGATCAGCAGTCCGTTCGCGCCCACGACGGTTGAGGTCTCTCCCGTTCAGCAGATGATGTCTTATACGGGTGTGGGAGTGGCGGCGGACCTGATGCTCGTCTCCAATCACCACGCGAAGTCGACGCACCTCGACGCGCTCTCCCACTGGTCTACCGACGACGAGGTCTACCCGGGCCGCCCGAGGCCGCAGGCCGTGACGGCTGCCGGTGTCACGTACGGATCGACCACGGCCTTCGCGGCCGGGATCGTGACGCGGGGAGTCCTGCTGGACCTGGCCATCGACGGACCCGTTGCCTCTGGCTACGGGGTGACGTCGCACGACCTGGAGCAGGCCGAGAAGCGCCTGGGCGTACAGGTGCAGTCGGGCGACGCGTTGGCGATCCGGCTCGGCTGGACGACGGAGCAGATCCCCGGTACGCCGAGCCCGGGGATCAGCCTGGACGCCGTCCTTTGGATGCACAGCCGAGGCGTTGCTGTGTACACCGGCGACCGGGGCGACGCCCACCCGCCGCTGGATCCGGACGGACCGTCCCCGCTGCACGGGGTCGGGCTGGGCCGGATGGCGATGCCGCTGATCGACGCGAGCGACCTCGACGACCTCGCCGCGCTCTGTGCGGAGCTGCAGCGCTACACGTTCATGCTCTCCGTCGCTCCGCCGCGCATCCACGGCCTGACCGGCATCCCGGTCAATCCCATCGCACTGTTCTGAGCGCTACTTCCACGTGAGCAGGTAATGCACGTCCGTCTGCTCGGAATCCCTCGTACCCTCGATCGGCCGTGAATAGGTGCCCCGCATTTGCAGGGTGAGATATCCGACCTTGCTGGTCAGCCACAAAGAGGTGACCGTGCTCGGGCCGTTCGACGACGCCGGGCCGGCGGCTTCGTCGTACCAGCGGTTGATCTGGTTGACGTCGAATCCGAACCGCCGCGCCTCAGCCAGCATCTGGTCCCGACCGGCCTGCAGCGTGTCCGGATAGCTGTGAATGTCCATCCCGCCCGGCGGGCTGGTTTTCGGTTCGGGCGCGGAGATCGAATCGAAGCCGACCAGCCGGGACGAGACGTTGATTTCCTTGGTGCCAGGCAGCCGGACCTTCACCTGAAACGGTTTCCTGTTCTCGTAGGTCACCGTCTCTTCGCCGTCCAGCATGCCCGCTTCGGCCCGGCTGGGCGGCGTGGTCAGGTCGAATTCCCCCTGCCCGGCGGCCATCACCTCGGCGACCTTGGCGCTGGTCGCGCGAGGCGGGCCGCCGACGGACACCGAACAGCCGGCCAGCGCCGCAATGGCGAATCCGGCAATCAACAGTGAACGAATCACACCAAGACGGTAGCTCAGCGACTGGTCAGAATGGCCAGTTGTTGAGTGGCTCGGGTCATAGCGACATAACGGTCGACGGCTCCTTCGATCCCGTCGCCGAAGGTTTCCGGATCGATGAGGATGACCAGGTCGAACTCGAGTCCCTTCGCGAGTACCGGAGTCAGCGAATGGATCCGAGGCGTCGATTCGTACGCCGGATCGCCAATGACGCAAGCGATTCCGTCGTCCTGTCGGGCGAGGAATGCGTCCAAGAGCGGGTCGAGCTCGGTCGTCGATCCATGGATGACGGGGAAATCGTTGCTGCGGATCGAGGTCGGCACATTCGCGTCGGGGAGTACGGCGCGGATGACCGGCTCGGCCTCGGCCATGACCTGTTCCGGCGTACGGTAATTGATCGTCAGCGTGGCGATGGTGATCCGGTCGAGGCCCACGCGCTCCAGGCGTTCCGGCCAGGATTCGGTGAATCCGTGCCGCGCCTGCGCGCGGTCGCCGACGATGGTGAAGCTCCCGGACGGGCAGCGCAGCAACAACATCTGCCATTCCGCGTCGGTCAGCTCCTGAGCCTCGTCGACAACGATGTGGGCGAACGGCCCGGCGAGCAGGTCGGGATCCGCCGTGGGCAGCCCGGCCTCGTCGATCAGGGCCTTCTGGATGTCCTGCCCGCGGAGCATCGGCACCCAGCCCTCGTTGTCGTCGTCGGCCTCGATGATCCGATCGATGACCTCGGACCGCTGTTCGAGTTCGGCGGCGGCCGCTGCCTTGCGCCGACGCTCGCGCCGCGACGCCTCTGGGTCGCCGAGCCGCTGCCGGGCCGCGTCCAGGAGCGGCAGGTCGGACACCGTCCAGGCGTACGGGTCCTCGCGCTGCAGCTTGCGTACGTCGTCGCGGTCGAGCCATGGAGCACACCGGCGCAGGTATGCCGGGACGGACCACAGATCCGCGACCAGGTCGGTCGGCTCGATCAGCGGCCACGCTCGGTCGAAGATGTCCCGCAGTTCCGCGTTCTGCCGGAGCGATCTGCGCAGTTCATCCTCGGAGACGTCGTCCTCGTCGAACTTGTCGACGAGGATCGCGAGCAGCTCCTCCCAGACCAGGTCCCGCGCCTGGTTGTGCGGCGTACCGGCATCGACGGATTCGAAGGCCTCGGCCCAGTCGGCCACACTCAGATAGAGGTTCGACCAGTCGGTCTCGACCACGAGCGGCTTGGTCGGCGGCTCTTCGTACAGCGTGACGGCCGGCTCGATTGCCCTGACCATGTCCGCGGTCGACTTCAACCGCGCCACCGCGGGGTCGGTCTCGGGCGGCGCGTCGGCACCCTCCGGCACGAGGTCCAGGAGCGTGCAGGTCTGTACGCCGTCCTCGCCCAGGCTGGGGAGTACGTCGGAGACATACGCCAGGTAAGGCTGGTGCGGACCGACGAACAGTACGCCGCCCCGCCGCTGCCCGAGACGTGGATCGGAGTACAGCAGGTACGCCGACCTGTGCAGCGCGACCACTGTCTTCCCCGTACCCGGTCCGCCGTCGACAACCAGCGCACCACGGGATCCCGCCCGGATGATCGCGTCCTGGTCGGCCTGGATCGTTCCCAGTACGTCGCGCATCCGCGGCGACCGCGGCGTACCCAGACTGGCGATGAACGCGGACTGGTCATCGAGAGAGGCGGCGTGGCCCTGGAACCCGTCCGCGGTGAAGACCTCGTCCCAGTAGTCGCTGATCTGGCCGCGGGTCCACCGGTACCGCCGGCGGCTGGACAGGCCCATCGGGTTGCCGTGGGTCGCGCCGAAGAACGGCTCGGCCGCGGGCGACCGCCAGTCGATCAGCAGGCGGGCGCCCGAGCTGTCCGTCAGGCCGAGCCGCCCGATGTACGCCGGCTCGGATCCGTCGTCGGGGACCATGTGACCGAGGCAGAGGTCCAGGCCGAACCGCCGCAGCGTCCGCAGGCGGCTGGTCAGCCGGTGGATCTCCAGGTCCCGGTCCAGAGCCTCCTGGCCGATACCGCCAGGTGCTTTACGCGCCTCCTCGAGGCGCTCGGACAATTCGGTGATCGTCTGGTCGAGACTCGCCGCGATCGCGGCGAAGTGCCGTTCGTCACCGGCGATCAACGCCGGTTGTTCCTTGGCTGCAAGGTGTTCTGGAAGGTTGAACGCGCTGGTCGTCCGCAAGCTCATGCTTCGCGCCGCTCCCGTTCCCGTAGGTTTTTCGGCTTCGATCGACGATTGTGAAGCACCCCCTGGGCCTTGCGGCAAGCCCACCCTTCGGCTATAAATTGAGACACGGCAAGAGAGTTCGACTCTCCGGCCGTTCTTTTTTGCCTCGGGCAACCTTCAGCTCAAGCGCGATGAGCAGCCACACTGGCGCTGTTTTGTGGGCGGACGTGGGTCCGGTAGGTGGCCGGGGTAGATCTTGTCGACCAGCCAGCCCGTGAGTACGAAAAGGACCACGGCGACGGCGTACACGACGATTCGGAGCAGCACGTGCTCATCGTCTGGGCCACGCTGCGGACGAGACAGTGGCAAGAATGACGTTATCCGATAGATTATGGTCATGCATCGAGTGGCGATTCTGGTGATCGACCGGTCAGCTGTGCTCGATGTCGCGATTCCGGCGCAGGTCTTCGGTACGGCGCGGGCGCTCGAGAAGGAGCCCGGTGAGCTCTGGGGTCCCCGGCTGTACGACGTGATCGTCTGCGGTCAGGGCGGCGGCGGGCCCGTGCGTGGTCCGGGTGGGCTGGAGCTCTTCGACATCAGCACGCCGTACGGTCTGGACGATGCACGGACCGCCGACACGATCGTCGTACCGGGTGGCGACGAGGCGAGCGACCCGCCCGCCGAGGTGGTCGACCTCCTGCGGGACGCGCACGCGCGCGGCGTCCGGATCGCCTCGATCTGCGGCGGATCGCTGACCCTGGCGGAGGCCGGGCTGCTCGACGGGCTGGTCGCGACGACGCACTGGACGACGGCGCACCTGCTCGCCGATCGCTACCCCAACGTCACCGTGGACCCGAACGTGCTGTTCGTCGACTCCGGCGATGTACTCACCTCGGCCGGCGCCGCGACGGGTCTCGACCTCTGCATGCACATGGTCCGCCAGGACTTCGGCGCCGCCGTCGCCGCCGAGGTCGCGCGCCACATCGTGCTCGCGCCGGCGCGGGACGGCGGCCAGGCGCAGTTCATCGTGCACCCCGTCCCCGGCCCGGAGTGCGGCTCGCTCGAAGCCACGATGCGGTGGATCCGCGACCGCCTCGGCGATCCGATCACGCTCGCCGACATGGCCGCGCACGCAGTCGTCAGCCCGCGCACGCTGAACCGGAAGTTCCGCGAGCAGACCGGGACCACCCCGCTGCAGTGGCTGCTACGCCAACGCCTCCATCACGCCCAGGAGTTGCTCGAGACCACCACGATGCCGATCGAGGAGATCGCCCGGAACTGCGGCTTCGGTACGTCGATCAACATGCGCCAGCACTTCTGTCGCCAGCTGCGGACCTCCCCTAACAACTACCGCCGCGCCTTCCGCGCTGAGCAATCAGCTGTCTGAGGCGGCCCAGGTGGTGAGCGGCCACGGAGGTTGCGGCGGCTAGGGCCAGGGGTAGGCCGTGGTGACGGGCGAGGGTGCGCACGGTCGCGCCGTACGTGGTGCGGAGGGTGGTTGGGCCTACGGAGGTCGGGCCGGAGAGGGTCTGGACGCGTTGGGCAGCCCGGCCGGCTTGGTGGCGGCCGCGCCAGAGGCCTCGGAGGGTGTAGTGGCCGGCGTGGGTGATGACCAAGTTGGGGTTGTAGACGATGGTGTGGCCGGCCAGGACGGTACGGCGGGCCAGATCTCGGTCCTGGGATTTGGGGAAGGTTGGGTCGAAGCCTCCCAGCGCACGGAACGTGTCTGCTCGGAAGCCACAGTTGCCGCCGTTGAGGTAGTCGACGGTGGCGGGATTGGTGGCGTGCCGGTGCTCAAAGGCCAATGCACGAAGGCGGTTGAGGACCCCGTCGCCGCGTTCCTCAATGCGGCCGGCGACTGCGACCGCTGGGCCGGATAAGGAGAGGACGAGTTGTCGCAACCAGTCGGGCGCGGGCTCGGTGTCGTCGTCCAGGAAGCCGAGAAACGTGCCTTCGGCCTCGGCGACCGCACGATTGCGGGCGACGCTGACGCCTTGCCGGGTGCCTAACTCGACAACGAGCAATCGGGCGCACCGCGGATGCAGCGGACCACGTCGTACGGCGGAAGCTCCATCGACGCACACGATCAGCTCGAACGCCGGTGGCTCGTCCTGCTCGGCCAGCGCCGTCAGGACGCCACTGAGATCACGCCCGACCGTCGGCACAAGGACAGAAACGAGGACCACGCCTCAAGCATAGAAAGCCTTGGCCGCGAAGGTGTCCACGCCGCCGCATCCTTGGCCGACGTTGCATTCTGTGCGGACCGATCGAAGTGTCGGTGGGCGCTGATAGACAACGACGCATGGGCGAGCGCGCGCGGTTGGTGGTGTCGGTGACGGCTTCCGTGGACGGACGGGTGACGTTGGGGCGGGATCGCCTGCTGTTGTCCGAGGAGGCAGGGCGGGTCTGGCGATCGATCAACCCTCCCGGAGCTGACTCGGCGCACGCCGCGCGTACGGCGTTGTTGGAGGAGCTGTACGCACCGACGGCGATCCTGGAAGGCAGCGGGACCTTCGTCACCGACGATGCCGGGCCGTTGGACCTTCCACCGACGGACGACGACGGCTTGTTCGAGGACTACCTGCCAACTGAGGTCGTCAAGCATCCGGACCATCGCAAGTGGTTCACAGTGGTCGACGGCCGCGGTCGCGTGCCGTGGGACACGAAGGGCGGCGACGGGATCGATCTGTTGCTGCTGGTAGCTCGCGCAACACCCGCGCCGTACCTCGCGTACCTCCGCCGAGAGACCATCCCCTACCTGGTCGTCGGCGCGGAACGCATCGACCTTTCCCTTGCCCTCCAACGAATGCGGGAGGTCCTCGGCGTCACCCACGTCGTCTCAGAGGCCGGCGGCGGCCTGAACGGCGCCCTCCTCCGCGCCAACCTGATCGACGAACTCCACCTCATCCTCCTCCCCACCGCGATCGGCGGCAAAGCCGTCCCCACCATCTTCGACGGCCCCGAGCTTCCCCTCGACCAATCCCCCACCCAACTGCAACTCCTGGACGCCACCCCAACCCCCGACGGCACCCTCTCCCTCCGCTACAAGGTCATTCCGTGAAAGCCGAACGGGTCCTCGATCTCCTGGATCTCCTGGCCGGCAAGGGAATTGAGGTGTGGGTCGACGGCGGTTGGGCGGTGGATGCCCTGGTGGGACGGCAGACCCGACAACACGGCGATCTGGACCTGGGCGTCGTTCGTCCTCAGCTCGACGCGGCAGTCGAGGCACTGGGCACGGTCGGGTACGAGCTGACCGATGCACGGTATGTCGAGGTGACCGTGCAGCTGACTCACGCGGAAGGGCATCGCCTGGATCTGCACCCGAGTACACCGATGCCCGGTGGCGGGACCGAGCAGATCGACTTCGCCGGGAACAGGTTCTTCATCCCACCGCCAGTTGAGGGTCGGATCGGGGGGCGGGTCGTGCGGTGTCTGCCGTTGGAGACGCAATTGCACACTCACCAGGGCTATGAGCTCAGGCCGCAGGACCTGCACGACCTGGAGTTGCTCCGAGGGCTGAAACTGGCTGGCGGGAGTGAGGGGGGTGGTAGAGGGTTGGGGCATGGATGAGGTGGTGCGGGGGAATCGGGTGGTGTGGGAGCGGGCTTCGGAGAAGCATGTTCGGGAGTACGACGAGCTGCTGGAGCAGGCTCGGGGGGATGAGCTGCTGTTCGCTCGGGAGTTGGAATTGTTAGGGCCGGTGCTGAAAGGCCGGCCCATGGTTGTGCACTTTCAGAGTGGGATCGGGTTGGACGATGTCGGGCTGGTGAAGGCTGGGGCCCGGCGGGTGGTGGGGGTGGACTACAGCGCGGTGGCGGCCGGAGCTGCTCGGCGGCGAGCGGTTGAGGTTGGCGTGGATTGCCAGTACGTCGTTGCGGAGGTGCCCGCCGTACCGCTGCAGGATGAGTGTGCGGATCTCGTATACACCGGCAAAGGCGCGCTGACCTGGATGCGCGACCTCGACGCGTGGGCTCGTGACGTGGCCCGCGTGCTGCGGCCGGGTGGTCACCTGTTCATGTACGAGGCGCACCCAGCCGTTCCACTGTGGACCTGGGACGCGGACGAGCCGCGGATCCGCCCGGACCGCAGCTACTTCGCCGAATCACACGTCAACGACACATTCCCCGGCAACGGCGCCCACGAATGGCAATGGAATCTCGGTCAGATCATCACCGCGATCACCGCCGCCGGCCTGCACCTGAAAACCCTCGAGGAGTACGCCGAACCCTTCTGGCGCCCCCAGGACGACACGAAAGCCGCCGCCTGGTCCGGCCGACTCCCCAACGCCTACGCCTTACTGGCCCACAAGTAGGGATCCGCTCGCCCCGGTTGCGACGTACCGCGGGTATGGGCCTCACTATCCGTCCCGCTGGAGCCAGCGACGTACCGGTGATCCATCGGCTGGCCGAGCGTGCCGTCGCGAGCCTCCTGGCCGAGCATTACACGCCGGAGCAGCTCGCGGCCGGTGAGCAGACGCAGCTGTACCAGGTCGAGGCCGAGCTCATCGACGACGGCACGTACTACGTGCTCGAGATCGACGGTCTCATCGTCGCCGGCAGCGGATGGAGCCCTCGCGGCTCGTTCCATCCGCCCGGTGCGGCGAGCGACCACGCAGCCGTAGCGGGTACGGCGACGATGCGTGCGACGTACGTCGATCCGCACTGGACTCGACGCGGATTCGCCCGATTACTGGCCCAGGTGACGGAAACGGCCGCGGCGATCGCCGGATTCCGTCGCTTCGAGGCGATGTGCACCCCGCCGAGCGAGGCACTGCGGCGGTCGCTGGGCTATGTCCTGACCGAGCGGATCGAGGTCCCGGTACGCGGCGAGATCAGCTGGACCGCAGCACTGATGCGCAAGGAACGGAAATAGCTACCCACGGTCGCGCGGCGGGTGCAAGAGGTAGCCGATCGAGGCAATTCGGCAAGGTCTTGGAGAAAACCTGGAAAGAAGGCGCGAAAAAAGGTGAGGAATGTTGTAACGATGCGCGCACCGTGACGATAAATGGATCGAGTGTGCCAGCGGGGGGCCGTGTGGGATGCTCCGGTGTTTCTTCGGGACCACCGATTGTGGAGGGGGCCTCGCAGGTGCTCACCCGGGGCGGGGTGAGCACCTGTTAGAGGAAGACCTCAACCTTTGATGCCCACGTTCGCCATTCCTTCGACGAACCACTTCTGGGCGAAGACGAACAACACGATCATCGGCAGGGTGGCCAGCGCCGTACCCGCCATCAGGTACGGCCATTGGATCTCGGCCGGGTTCTGCGAGAAAATCGCCAACCCCAACTGCAGTGGGCGCATCGCGTCCGACGTGGTGATCATCAGCGGCCAGAGGAATCCGTTCCAGGCCGCCTCGATCTGGAACACCGCGATCGTGATCAGGGCCGGCTTGATCAGCGGCGTACTGATCCGCAGGAAGATCCCGAACTCGCCGAGCCCGTCGACCCGCGCGGCCTGCGACAGCTCGTCCGGCAGCGACACGTAGAACTGCCGGGCCAGGAACGTGAACAGCGGCGCGGCACCCAGCGGGATGATGAGCCCCCACCAGGAGTTCAGCCAGCCGATGCCGCCGTGGCCGACGATGTTGTTCCCGCCGAACAGCGGGATCGACTTCACGATCATGAACAGCGGCACCAGGATGATCTGGAACGGCACGAGCAGCAGGATGATGAAGTAGTTCAGCAGCAGCTTCGATCCACGCAGTGGCGCCTTGGCCAGCGCATAGCCGGCCATCGTGCAGACCACGAGCGTGAACGCCGTCTCGCCGACCGCGATGAACAGGCTGTTGCGGAAGTACCGCAGGAACGGCGCTGTCTGCATCGCCTCGGTGAAGTTGCGCCAGCGCAGTTCTCCCGGCAGCCAGGAGAACTTGAGGATCTCGAGGTCGCTCTTGAACGCCGTCAGCACCATCCAGATGAACGGCGTGATCATCAGCAGCGCGCCGACGATGAGAACGACGTACAACAGGATCCGGCCCGGCCGGAACGTCGTCGGCTTGCCAGTGGAGGGTGTGGAGGAGGGTGCGGCAACCGCCGGCACCGTGGCGCTAGTCATTGGTGTCCGCCCTCTGGATCAGGCGCCCGACGCCGATGAACAGCGCGATCACGATCATCATGATCACGGTCTCCGCGGACGCGTAGCCGAGTTTCAGGTCCTGGAACGCGTTCTGGTAGATGTCCAGCACCAGGACGCGCGTCTCACTGCCGGGTCCACCCCGGGTCATCACGTAGACCAGGTCGAACACCTGGAAGGTGCCGACGATCGACGTGATCAGTACGAAGAACTGCACCGGCCCGAGCGCCGGCCAGGTCACGTTGCGGAACTTCTGCCAGCGGCCGGCGCCGTCCAGATCGGCCGACTCCAGCAGATCGCGGGAGACGCCCTGCAGCGCGGCCAAGTAGATGATGATCTTCGTACCCAACCCCTGCCAGATCCCGACCACCATCAACGACGGCAGCGCGGTCGCCGGGTCGGCCAGCCAGCGGTTCGGCGCGAAACCGAACAGGCTGAGGAACCCGTTGGCCAGACCCGAACCGGGGTTGTAGATCCACAGCCAGATGGTGGCGATCGCGACGGTCGCGGTCACCGTCGGGATGTAGAACGCGGTCCGGAAGAAGCTGAGGCCCTTGATCTTCTGGTTGAGACCGATCGCGATGGCGAGCGAGAGCGCCATCGAGATCGGGATCACCACGATCGCGTACAGAACCGTGTGCCACAGCGAGGCCAGGAAGTCGACGTCGCGGAACAGGTTGGAGTAGTTGCCGAAACCGACCCAGGACCAGGTGTCACCGAAGCTGTAGTCGGTCAGGCTGAGGACGAGGACGGAGATCACCGGGATCACGATGAAGATCCCGGAGTGCAGCAGCGCCGGGGTGAGCAACGCCCAACCGGTCCGGACCTGACTCCGGATCAGCGTGCGGCTCTCCTTGGACGGAGCTACTTTGCGGGGAGTGTCCAGTGCGGGGCGTTCAAGAGTTGTGCTCATCGGGACTGTCCTGCCAGGTTGTGCAGCACTTTGGCGGGATCCTTCTGTCCGAGGACCGCCTGGGTGAGCTGGATATCGAAGTTGCCGCGCATCTCCAGCCAGTTGGACGACACCTGGTTCTCGTTGGCGGCGTACTTCAGGCCGTCGGCGACGAACCGGCTGAGCGGGTTCGACTTCGCCTGCGGTGAGTTGGCGGCGTCCTTGTAGGCCGGGATCTTCTTGTTCAGCTTGGCGATCGCGTCCAGCGAGGTCGGCTGGGTCAACGACTGGATGAACGACCAGGCCGCGTCCTTGTGCCGGCTGCGGGACCCGATCGACGCCAGGTCGCCACCGACGTACTCGATCTCCTTGCCGCTGTTGAAGCGGAAGAACTCCAGGTCGTCGCAGTTCTTCTGGCCGATGCCCTTGTCCGAGCAGTCGACCGCACCGCCGACGATGCCCATCGCGGCCTCGCCGCTGTAGACCAGCGGCTGCTGGGCCGCGTTCGTCTGGCCGAAGGGCTGGACGTTGTTGATCATCGACTTGATCCACAGCAGCGTGTCCAGGCCGGCCTTGTTGTCGAAGTTCGGTTCACCGCCGACGTAGAGCGGCGTACCGGTCGAGGCCAGGAACGTCGTGAACGACTGCCGGAAGCCGGTCGGCGAGGCGAGGTCGAAGCCGCTGCGGGTGATGTGCCCGTTCTTGTCCCGCTTGGTCAGCTTCTCGGCCGCGACCTTGAGCTCGGCGAGCGAGGTCGGCGGCTTGTCCGGGTCCAGCCCGGCTTCGCGGAACGCGCTCTTGCGCAGCGCCACCGCCCGGGTGTCGGCGACCAGCGGGTAGGCGTACAGCTTGTTGTCGTAGGTGACCGCCGGGATCAGCGCCGGAGTGCTCTTCTCCTTGATGTAGTCGGGGGTCACTCCGTACTTGCCGAGGTCCACGAAGATGTTCTTCGACGCGAACGGCTGGACCCAGCCGACGCCGGTGACCATGACGTCGTACGGAATGCCGGCCGCGATCGAGGTCGCCAGCTTCTCGTTGAGATTGTTGTACGTCGCGAAGTCCGGCTCGACCTTCATCTTCGGATAAGTCTTGTGGAAGTCGTCGACGACCTTCTGGAACGCGTCCCGGCCCGTCGTACTCGGCGGAAACGACGGGATCAGCACCCGTAGGGTCCCGGTCGCCTCGGCCGGCGGCACCCCGTCCGTGCTCTTGTCGATCACCCCGCTGCCACAGCTGCTGACCACCAGGCTCAGAGCGGCGGCCAGCAGGGTCAGTCCCACGGTGCGTCTCACAGGGGAACTCCTTCGCTACTGGACCTGGGTCATCCCCAAGTGCAGCGAAAGTATGGGAAAGGGCTTTCCTCGTCAATACCTCAGCGCTCGAATGATCACATTCGATCAGTTCCGGAACACGACCGTCTCCTGTTCCGAACGGAAGGAAGGAAAGACAGGTGGGACGGGGCCGATCCGGAACGAGACCGTGTCCCGTTCCGAAAGGAGGGAGGAAAAGACGGGTGGGACGGGCCGATCCGGAACGCGACCGTGTCCCGTTCCGGAGGGAAGTGCTCGGTCGACAGGACGTATATGCCTGGTACCCCGGCGCCTCAGGCGCAGGGCGCGCGGAAACCCGCGCTAGTGGGCGTATACGTCCTGTTCTCCTGCACACCGACGAGACGTGGTCAGTTCCGGAACACGAGGGTGGTTTGTTCTGCGGGGATTGAGCCGCAGGAGGTTCTGATGTTGAGGGTGGGGAGGAGACTCAGGTGTTGGGTGGGGGCGGTGGGGGACGGGAACTGGAGGCCGCGCAGCAGGAGGTCGCAGGCGGTTTCGCCCAGGGCTCGGCGGGGTGGGCTGATCGCGGTCAAGGGGACCACGGCCAGGGCTGCGGTGACGTCGTTGTAGGCGATGACGGCCAGGTCCTCCGGGACGCGGAGGCCGCGGTCCATTGCGCGTTCGATCAGGCGGGCGCCGTGCTCGTCGGAGTGGATCAGGACGGCGCGACTACCGAACGACTCGCACTCGGCCAAGAACGCGTCCAGCTGCGCGTTCGCACCAGGCGCGTCCCCGCGCTGCGGTAGCTCGATCGGCGACAGGTGGACCTCGATGTCCAGCGCCTTCGCCGCCGCCTCGACCCCACGCCGCAGCCAGTACGCCGTGACCGTCGGCTGCAGGCTGACCGCGATCCGGCGGTGCCCGAGCGCCGCGAAGTGCCTGAGCGCGAGCATCGCGCCGTACAGATGATCAGTCCGCACATGGTGGTACTCACGCGCCACATCCGGGAACGAGAACGCCCGCTCCATCAGCACCACCGGTACGTCGATCTCGTCCAGCCGGGTGTCGAGTTTGTTCGCCTCACCGTCGCCGAGCGCGGTGCTGAGCAGCAGCCCGGCCACGCCGACCCCGAGCACCTTCTCGATCCGCTCGCGCTCCAGGGCGGCGTCGTACCCGGAGACTCCGAGGACCAGGCGCGCGCCGTACCGGGCGGCCATTGCCTCGGCGCCGCGGATCACCTCCGAGTAGTACGACGCGGCGCTCGGTACGACGATGCCGATCGTCAGCTGACTCCCGTGGGTGTCGCGACCGGACGGGCTGGTCCCGATCGCCCCACCGTGCACGCGGCGGAGCAGGCCCGCGGAGTCCAGCTCGGCCAGATCCCGGCGTACTGTGATCGCGGAGACGCCGAGCTCGGCCACCAGTTCGGCCACCCGGAGCCGGCCGTGGCGGCGCAGGCTCCGCAGGATCAGCTCGTGGCGCTCCGGTGCAAGCAATGCAGTCCCCTGACTCTGCCGTCGAGAGATGGCAAGTGATTGTTCGTGATCATACGATCAACTCCGTGCACGCGGAACGAGGAGGCGATTCGGTGACCGGTTCACCCCGGCCGGAAGGCGCGAGCCGCACGAACACGGTGATGGCCAAGCTGTCGATGGTCGGCGACCTGCTGATGCTGCAGCTGGTCTTCCTGGTGCTCAGCCTGGGGATCATCACGCTGTTCCCGGCGGCGTTCGCGCTGCAGCGGGTGCTGCCGGACGCGATCAGTCAGGACCGGCCGAAGCTGATGCGGCGGTTCTTCCAGCAGTTCGGGTGGGCGATGCGGCGGTTCTGGCTGTCCGGGTTCGGCCTGTACGCCGGTGCCGTGCTGCTCGCCTTCGGCCTCACGTTCTGGGCGTACGCCGGGGGTGGGGCGCGGATCTTCGCCTTGGTGGTCCTGGTTCCGCTGACCGGGATGATCCTCGGGCTGTATCTGAGCGGGCTCGCCGTACTGCCCGCCGCGGAGGACACCGCGACCATGAGGACGCTGTTCCGCTCGGCGAACATGTTCCTGCTCCGGCGTCCCCTTCCGGTGGCCGGCGGGGTCGTCGTACTGCTGACCTGGTTCGCGCTCGCATCGCAGGTTCCGACGCTGCTGGTGGTGGGGTCCGGGTTGGTGCCGGCGTTGACGGCGTACGCGATGTCTCGGGTGCGTCGGGAAAAAAGTTCGGCAGACGTGTCAATCTGAGGTCTCTCCGTCCGACGTAAGGGTGTAAGGCCCAAACGACGGACCCAAGGAGACACCGATATGTACGCGACGACCGAAACCCTGGCGACGACGCCGGCCGCGCAGGGCGGCCGCTCGCGCTGGCTGGCGCTCTACACCCTCTGCGCCGGCATGTTGATGATCGTGCTCGACGTGACCGTGGTGAACGTGGCCCTCCCGGCCATCCAGGACGATCTCGGCTTCACCAGCTCCTCGCTGGCGTGGGTCGTGAACGGCTACCTGATCGCCTTCGGCGGGCTGCTGCTCCTGGCCGGACGGCTCGGCGATCTGCTCGGCCGGCGAAACATCTTCACCGCCGGACTGATCGTCTTCACCGGCGCATCCGTACTGTGCGGCCTGGCCTGGTCGCAGGAGCTGCTGGTCATCGCCCGGTTCATCCAGGGTGTCGGCGGCGCTCTGACCTCCGCGGTCATCCTCGGCATGATCGTGACGCTGTTCCCGGAGCCCCGGGAGCAGGCCAAGGCGATCGGCGTCTTCGCCTTCGTGGCGTCGGCCGGTGGGTCGATCGGTCTGCTGGCCGGTGGCGTCCTGACCCAGGCGATCAGCTGGCACTGGATCTTCTTCGTCAACCTGCCGCTCGGCATCGTGACCGCCGTACTGGCTGTGAAGCTGATCGAGAAGGACAAGGGCCTCGGGCTGGGACGTGGTACCGACGTACCGGGTGCGGTGCTGATCACCGCGTCGCTGATGCTGGGCGTCTACACCATCGTCAAGCCGGCCGCCGAGCTCGGCTGGACCGCCCCGCGGACGCTGACGCTGGCTGTGGTGACGCTGGTGCTCCTGGCCGGCTTCATCGTCCGCGAGGCCACCGCTACCACCCCGCTGGTCCCGCTGCGGATCTTCCGCTCCCGCACGCTGACCGGTGCGAACCTGATCCAGGCGCTGTCCAGCTCGGGCATGTTCGGCATCTTCTTCCTCGGATCGCTCTACCTGCAGCGAGTGCTCGGGTACGACGCTCTGGAGATCGGACTGGCCTTCCTGCCGACCACCGTGGTGATGGGGCTGCTGTCGGTGAAGTACTCCGAGAAGCTGGTCATGCGGTTCGGCCCCCGCCGCCCGCTGATCGTCGGACTGTCGCTGATCGTGGTCGGGCTGGCTCTGTTCACCCAGGCGCCGGTCAACGGCAACTACTTCATCCACGTGCTCCCGGTGCTGGTCCTACTGGGTCTGGGTGGCGGTGTCTGCTTCCCGGCGCTGATGGGTCTGTCGATGGCAGACGTGAAGCCCGAAGACGCCGGTCTGGCCTCCGGCCTCATCGGCACCATGGGCGAGGTTGGCGCGGCCCTCGGCCTGGCCATCCTGGCCACCCTCTCGGCCACCCACACCGACGGAACGTCCCTCCAGGCCCTGACCACCGGCTACCACTTCTCCTTCGCAGTCGCCGCGGCCATCGTCGCCGCTGCCGTCGTCGTAGCCATCACCGTGATGCGCCCGGCCAAGCAGCCCACCGAGACCGCCGAAGAAGACCTCGCCCTCGAAGCCGCCTGACCTGGTACGCCGTACTCCCCGGGGCCCCTGTGGTCCCGGGGAGTACTGCTGTCAGCGGCAGAAGGCGACCTCGGGGTAGCGCACCGAGGGCTTGGCCAGCATCCGCTGCGGCTGACCACGCAGCGTCTGGTCGAAGAAGGCTTCGAGGTACGCCCTGGTGATGGCCTGTGTCCGAGTACCGCTGATGGTGGCGCCGATGTCGAGGCCGTACTGATCCGCGAAAAGGCCTACGTCCGTGAACGACGCGTGTTCGCTGCCCTCCACCTCGATCCAGCGTTTCCAATCGGTCAGCCGCGGCCAGTCCTCGTCCCAGGATTGGACTGGCGCGCATCGAGTGCCGGCACGCTCATGGCTGATGTACAGGAACGGCCGGTTCAGTCCGGTCGGAGGGACCGGGTTGGTGTCCAGACCGTCGAGGTTCGCACCGGCTCGGATCCGCGGGTCCGCGACCATGGCCGGAATGGCGCTCGCGCCTCCTGCGGAGTGGCCGGCCATACCGATGCGGGACGCGTCGATCAGGTCCGCGCCTCGCCACACCGGGTGTCGTCCGGTCAGCTGGTCGAGTACGAACGACACGTCCGCGGCCCGACCATTTCCCAGCTTCAGCCAGAACGCGGGGTCATGCGGTACGACGTCGCACGACACACAGGAGGTGAAGTGCCCATCGGGGAAGCTCGTGCCGGAGTCCTCGTAGGTGTGGCCGACGAGTGCGACGACGTACCCGTGGCTCGCGAGGTCCTCGGCCAGAGCGGTCAGAGTGCCACGCGGGTTGCCGTAGCCCGGTGACAGGACGACCAGCGGCAGGCTGTGCCGACGGCCCACGGGCTTGCCGTTCAGCACGGAGTTGGTCTTGGTCTTGGCCAGCAACTCGGGCGGCAGGTCGGTGCCACTGTCCGAGAGCAACAGGGTGGACTCCTCGGGAGTCATGTACGCCGCCTTGGGTCCGTGACTCGAGGCCGCTGGGTAGAACAGCGACACCATCAGCTCCCGGTACGGCACCGACGGCACCCACGGGTCGGCCCGCGAGGTGTCCTTCAGGTACAGCGACGTGCTGCCCACCGCCGCCGCTCCGGTCGGCCGGGGCAGGTAGGGATCCGGGACCGGGTCGGCCGCGGCTGCTACCGACGTACCCGACACAGCCATGGCCAGTGCGGCAACCACTGCGAGACCGCGCATCAGCTCTCCTCGGTGATCTATTTAACTATTTGACTAGCACTATAGCTGAAGCCGTGGAGAGGCAGATCCGGACCGGTTGTCCACAGGGTGAGGGGATCGAGTTTCGGAGTGGGGGTGGGATGGGGAAGGATGTGGGTCCGGCGGGGCGGCAGAACGCTCGCCGGGTGTTGTCGGTAGAGGGGAAGCGGACAGTGGTCGTGCAGTCGGTCGAGCAGCGGATCGCCGAGGAACTGGAAGTCGGCGAGAACCAGGTCCGGGCAGCGGTGGCGCTGCTGGACGAAGGGTCGACGGTTCCGTTCATCGCGCGGTACCGCAAAGAGGTCACCGGGATGCTCGACGACGCGCAGTTGCGCACGCTCGAGGAGCGCCTGCGGTACTTGCGTGAGCTGGACGAACGCCGCCAGACGGTGCTCGAGTCGATCGAGAGCCAGGGCAAGCTCGACGACGCGCTGAAGGCGCAGATCCTCGCCGCGGACACCAAGTCCCGGCTCGAGGACATCTACCTGCCGTTCAAGCCCAAGCGCCGGACGAAAGCGATGATCGCCCGGGAGAACGGTCTCGAACCGCTCGCCGACGGGCTGCTGTCCGACCCGGACGTGGAGCCGTTCGCGGCCGCGGCCGTGTTCGTCAGCGCTGAGGTCCCGGACCCGCAGGCCGCCCTGGACGGTGCCCGGGCGATCCTGGTCGAGCGGTTCGCCGAGGACGCCGACCTGATCGGTGAGCTGCGCGAGCGGCTGTGGTCGCAGGGCCGGCTGGCATCGGCCGTGCGCGAGGGCAAGGAGACCGACGGCGCGAAGTTCTCGGACTACTTCGAGTTCGACGAACCGTTCACGAAGATGCCGTCACACCGGATCCTCGCGCTGTTCCGCGGGGAGAAGGAGGACGTGCTGTCGCTGACGGTCGAGCCCCTGCCCGCAGGTGTCGAGGTCGACGGACCGACCGAGTACGAGGCGGCCATCGCCCGCAAGGGCGGCGTCGACAACCAGGGCCGCCCGGCCGACAAGTGGCTGGTCGAGACGGTGCGCTGGGCCTGGCGGACCAAGATCCTCGTGCACCTCGGGATCGACCTGCGGATGCGGTTGCGGCAGGTCGCCGAGGAGGAGGCGATCCGGGTCTTCGCGGCGAACCTGCGCGACCTCCTGCTCGCTGCACCGGCCGGCACCCGCGCGACGATGGGCCTCGACCCGGGGTTCCGGACCGGCGTCAAGGTCGCCGTGGTGGACGCGACCGGCAAGGTCGTCAACACCGGCGTCATCTACCCGCACGTCCCGAAGAACCAGTGGGACGAGTCGATCGCCACGCTGGCGCAGCTCGCCGCCGCGCACCAGGTCGATCTGATTGCCATCGGCAACGGTACGGCGTCGCGCGAGACGGACAAGCTGGCCGCGGAGCTGATCGCCAAGCACCCTGAGCTCAAGCTCACCAAGGCCGTCGTGTCGGAGGCGGGCGCATCGGTGTACTCGGCGTCCGCCTTCGCCTCGCAGGAGCTGCCCGGGATGGACGTGTCGCTGCGCGGCGCGGTCTCGATCGCGCGTCGGCTGCAGGACCCGCTGGCCGAGCTGGTGAAGATCGACCCGAAGTCGATCGGCGTCGGCCAATACCAGCACGACCTCCCGGAGAACTCGCTGTCCCGCTCCCTCGACGCAGTCGTCGAGGACTGCGTGAACGCGGTCGGCGTCGACCTCAACACCGCCTCCGCACCGCTGCTGACCCGCGTCTCCGGGATCACGCCGGGGCTGGCCGACAACATCGTCCTGCACCGCGATCAGAACGGGCCGTTCGCGTCGCGTTCGGCGTTGAAGGAGGTCGCGCGGCTCGGTCCGAAGGCGTTCGAGCAGGCGGCCGGGTTCCTCCGGATCCCCGACGGCGCGGACCCGCTCGACGCGTCCAGCGTGCACCCCGAGGCCTACCCCGTCGTACGGCGGATGCTCGATGCGACCGGTCAGGAGCTGAAGGCGCTGATCGGGTCGGCCGAGCTCAAACGGCTGAAGGCCGCTGACTTCGTCGACGAGATGTTCGGTCTGCCGACCGTGACGGACATCCTGGCCGAGCTCGAGAAGCCCGGGCGGGACCCACGACCGGCGTTCAAGACGGCGGTGTTCGCCGAAGGTGTGGAGAAGCTCGCCGATCTCAAGCCCGGGATGACGCTGGAGGGTCAGGTCACCAACGTGGCCGCGTTCGGTGCGTTCATCGACATCGGCGTCCACCAGGACGGGCTCGCGCACGTGTCCGCGCTGTCGAAGAACTACGTCAAGGACCCCCGCGAGGTGGTCAAGCCCGGCGACATCGTCACCGTGAAGGTGCTCGAGGTCGACATCCCCCGCAAGCGCATCTCCCTCACCCTCCGCCTCGACGACGAGCCCGGCGCACCCGCCGGTCGCCCCGGCGACCGCGGCCAGACCGGCGGCCGAAGCGAGAGCGGCAGCCGCGAAGCCGGCCGTGGCGAAGGCGGCCGTGGCGAAGGTGGCGGGCGCGGCAACCGCGGGCCTGGCGGCCAAGGTGGCCGAGGTCCTGGCGGTCAAGGCGGTCCTGGTGGCCAAGGTGGTCGCGGCGGGCAAGGCGGTCGCGGCGGCCAGGGCGGTCGGGGCGGCCAGGGCGGTCGGGGCGATCAAGGTGGCAAGGGTGGCCGCGGTGGCCAGGGCGGTTCCCAGCCCGAGACCCCCATGGACGAGACCTCCCTCGCCGACGCCTTCCGCAAAGCCGGCTTCACCGTCCGCTGAGCGAGCACAGCACGGACCTTTGCGTCAGCAGGCAAAGGTCCGTGCTGTGAGCACCAAAGACTCCAGGCCGACTAGCATCGGCCGATGGCACGGATCGAGTACGCCGACCCCGCGACATTCACCGGAGAGCTGCGGAGTTGGGCCGAGCGGATGCCGCCCGACCCCCGGATGTTCCTCGCCTTCGGCCTGGCCCAGGGGACCGCGGAGCTGGTCATGCAGCTGGGACAGGCGATTCACGACAGCCTGGAGCTCAGCGAGCGGTCGGTGGAGATCGCGGCGGCGGTGGTCACGCACGCGACGGATTCGCCGTACCTGCGGTTCCGGCATCGACCGCCCACCGACGTGCTGACGACGGCGGAGCGAGACGCGCTGCTGGGTGGCGCCGACGACGTCGAGTCGTTCGACGAACGCGATCGTACTGTCCTGCGATTCGCCAAGGCACTGGTCGAGAACCCACACGTCGACGACGACACGTTCGCCACCGCCCGCCCGCACCTGTCCGATCGCGAACTCGTCGAGCTCGTCCAGAGCTTCAGCTACTACTGGATGCTCGGCCTCCTCGACGGCGCCCTCCAGCTCGGCGACCGCCAGCCGTAACTGGCTGGCAAGCTCTTGCGTGACAGCTCAAAGGTAGGTGCTGAGAGCAACGGCTTGGTTATCGTCGGCTCATGAGCAGACTCAAGCGAAGGTTCGTGACGGGCGGCGCGATCGCGGTGTTTGCGGCGGGAACGGCGGTGGCGACTCCGGTCGCCGCGTTCGCCAACCCGACCAACGAGGTGTACACGACGTACGCCGCTTGTGAAGCTCGCGCGGCGACGATCCGGGACGGGATCACCGGCGCCGAGTGCAAGCCGGAGGCGTCTGGGTGGCCGCCGCGCATCTACTGGCGTCTGTACGTCTACAACTGAAGTCAGCGCAGATCCGCGAGGTGGCCGCCGGGGTCGCCTAGGTGGACGGCGGTTGCCTTGGGTGCGTAGCCGAGTCGCCGGTACACGCGGTCAGCTCCGTCGTCGCCCGGCGTGAGCCAGGCGAGGGTGGCGCCGGCAAGCTCGAAGGCTTGCTGGGTCGCGTACGCCGTACAGATCCCGGCCAGCCCGCGCCGTCGGTAACTGTGAAGCGTCCCGACACCCGCAATCTCGGTGACGCCGTCCGCGACGGCGGTCCACGCAGCAGAAGCCGCCGGTACGCCGTCGACCCGGACGAGCACGCATCCGCCGTTCGCGGGATCCGGCTGGTACTCGAATGCGGACAACTCGTCCATCTCGTACGCCGCGGACGAGACGGCGTTCGCCTCGGCCTGCTGCTCGTCCGACTTCACCAACTCCGTCGTCACACCGGCCGCGGCTTCCGGGAACACCAGGTCGGCCGGCTCGACAACAAGCAGCGGCAGGTGCGAGGCGATCGTCATGCCATTGGCCTCGAGGGCCTCGGCCAGGCCCGGGTTGGCCTCCTCGACCAGTTCGGCGTGCAGCCAGCGGCCCTCGGCGCCGAAGGCCTGCCGGAGGGTGTCCAGCGCCCACGGCACCTCTTCGGGATCGAACGGCTGCCCAGGCTCGGCCGCGAGCACGCTGGACCGGTACCAGGCATCACTGTCGTGCAGCAGGCCGGCCAACGGCCCCGCGATGATCTGCCGCTTCGATCGCGACAATCCAGCCAGCTGAGCCGCAGCAATCCGCGCACCAATCTCCATGCTCGGACCCTACGTCCCCCGCCCAGACCCACTCGACCGGTTATCCACTCGTGGCGAGCAACAACAAGTCCAGCAGCCGATCGAGATCCGCGGCTACCGGCGGGCGAGCCAGTACGACGCTTAGTCCGTCGACAGCTCGTACGACGTCCGCCCGGACAACTGATCGAGGTCGGGCCTGTGCGGCGGCCAACCTGCTGATCACCTGATCAGCACGGCCCGAGCCCGCCAACAGCTCAGCCCCGACGGACGGCGGCTCAGGAGGCGGCTCATCTCCGATCCGCACCTCGAGCCGGGCACCCAAGGCGGTCGCGAGCCGGTCGAGAGCCGATACGGTCGGGTTGCCGCGCCCGTTCTCCAGATTGGCGATGTATGGCACCGACAACCCCGCATCAACGGCGACCGACGCGATCGTGCGTCCGGCCACCTTGCGTCGTTCGCGAAGGATCTCACCCAGTTCCACACCGCCAGCCTATTCTCACAGAACACTCTTGCCAAGATCTATCTCGTCAAGATAGCTTCCCGGACCGTGAGGCCACTACGGAACCGTGACTTCCGCCGCCTGTGGAGCAGCGGCGGGATCTCCGGGCTGGGCTCATGGCTGCTGGTGGTTGCGATCCCGTTCCACGTGTTCACGCTGACCGGATCCACCGTGGCGACCGGGCTCGCACTTGCACTCGAGGCGCTGCCGGCCTTGCTGCTCGGACCGTGGGCCGGGGTGCTGCTCGACCGATGGGATCTGGCCCGCGCGATGTGGATCGCGGATCTGGTCAGCGCCGCGGCGGTCGCGCTCATCTTGTTCGCCGACGCGGACCGGATCTGGCCGATCTACCTGGCGATCCTGGTGGAGAATTCGGCCACCACGGTCTTCCGGCCGGCCGCACGTGCCTTGCTCCCCGCGGTCGTTGGCACCGGCAACGAACTCGCCGCGGCGAACGCCCTGAACGCCTTTACCAGCAGCGCAATCCGGCTCGCGGCACCACCGCTCGGAGCGCTCCTCCTCGCCGGGCCGGGGATCACTTTCGTTCTCGCCGTCGACATCGCCAGCTATTCGTTGTCAGCAGCAATCATCACGACCATCCGAACCCACAGGCACCCGACCACCACCTCGTCGGCAGACAAGGCCCTGGAAGGCTTCCGGTACGTCGCCAACGACCGGACCCTCCGTGGAATCCTGCTCGGCCAAACGATCTTCCTGACCGCGAACGCCGGCCTGACCGCCTTGCTCGTTCCGTTCACCGTCGACCGCCTGCACGCGCCCGGCTACGTTGTCGGCTACCTCATCTCCGGTCTCGGGGCTGGTTATCTGGTCGGCGCCGCGCTGAGCACCAAAGCCTGGCTGGGCATTCGCAACCGCCTCGCCCTCACCCAGTTCGCCACGGCCGCGGCCTTCTTCGCCCTCTTCAACGCGCCGACAATCGCCACCGCAGTCATCGCCGCGATTCTGATCGGACTCCCCGGCAGCATCTTGTTGATCACGGCGGAGACGGCGATCCAGCGGATCACTCCGGTCGCCATGCTCGGCCGCGTCGGCGCGCTCTTCTTCGCCGCGGATTCGCTGGCCCTGCTGGTCGGCGCACTCACCGCTCCGGCCGTGACCCTGCTGCTCGAGCTGCCCCTGACGCTCAATCTCCTGGCAGGATTCGCGATTGTCGCGGTGCCGGTGACGCTGATCGTCGTACCGATGCGTGATCGAGTGCGTGCCAACAGTTAGCAGGACGTCATAGATTTCGACTCAGGTGGAAAGGCTCCGGGGTGTCCGAATCGTTATTGGCAAATAGCTGCAAACATTCTTGACAGGGCTTTCCAGCGGCCGTGGAGTGGACTGCCGCGACGGCCCTGACCAGCGGATTCGCAGGGTTCCCCTACTCTCCGTCAAGGGTGTGTAAAGGTCCTTTCGGAAGTATTCCGGGGCACGGTCCCGGTGAGGTGTTCTTTTCTCAGCACCGGACAAAGCCGTCCGGGGCACCGACACCACTGCAGAAGGACCGCTGATGCCCGAGACGCTCGAAACCCCCGCTATGCACCGCCGGGTGCGGGTCTGGTTCGGCGCTCACCCGATCGCGGACCACACCGCCGGCGCGGAGCAGGCAGCACAGTACGAGGAAGCCATGCGGCGGCGCTTCGCCTCCTGCCGGGTGACCAGCGAGCCAGTGCTCGCCGACACCCTGAGCGGCGGCCGCGGCGACACCATGGTGGAGCCAGGGCGATGACCACCCGGCCGACGCTGCTCGGGTACGTACGGGCCGACGCGCTGAGCTGCGCGGAGGAGCTGGCCGCGGCGACGGATTCACTCGTCGCCTTCGCCACGGCCGAGGGGTTCACCCTCGGCACCGTCTACACCGAGCGCGATGCGGCCGAGTCCGCGGCATTCCACGCACTGCTCGAGGAAGTGAAGCGGTCCGACGTCCGGGCGGTCGTCGTACCGACGATGAACCACCTCGGGGCGGTCGGTACCCCGGCGGCGCTGGGTCAGCTGGAGCTGTACCAGGCCCAGAAAGTTGCCCAGAAAGTTGCGCAGACAACTCCATAGACAAGCGGAGCTGACGTCTTGACCCCTGCATCGGCGTCGGTTCCGCTCTCCACCTCCACAGCTGCACCGGGAATGCCCGGGCGGTAGTGGACCACCAAGGCCCCACCGGCTGCTACCGGTGGGGCTTTGTCGTTTGGTGGGTCAGCCCACCAAGTCAGGGGTTTGTGACCCGGAACCTGGGTCACAAACCCCCGATCTGGTGGGCTGGCCAGGCAAATTGGGTGGTGATGGCCTGGCGTGGGGGTCGGGTCAGGCGACTATTTTGTAGCCGTAGCGTTTCATTACGGCGGCTACTGAGGTGTTGAAGATGCCGGTGACCTCTAGCTTGAAGTGGAGCTGGACGGCGCGGATCACTCGCTGGAAGTGCAGGTGCTTCGAGACCCCCGCCGCTGGGACGGTTTCGGCCTTGGTGATCGCGCCGACCTTCGGGTGGGCCGCCCAGGCGATCACCCGGGCCCGATCGGCTCCCCACACCCCGGTCATCACGTCATGGGTCCGCGCGTACGCCATCGCGGCCAGCGAGATGGTCGAGTCCGGCACGGGCTCCTTCGGCGGATGCCCCTTCAGGTACAGCTCCCAGGTCATCCCGTAGAACCCGGCCGGCCCGTCGTCCTTGCCGCGGTTGGCCAGCCCGTTCCGCTTGTGGTGGTACTCGACGACCTGCGTCGCCGCACCCCGGGACAGATCCTTGTCGCCGACCGCGATCGCGTGCACGTGATACGGCCAGTTGCCCTGCGACGGCGTCCGCAGCCAGGCGGCGAACCCGACCTTCCGCAGCGCCGTCACCACCGCGACCCGCTGCGCGGCGCTCTTGGTCCGGACGTCGATGTCGACCGCCCCGCCCCCGTCATGGGTGCCGGACGACGCCTCCACCCCGCCCTTGTTGTACGAGCCTTGCAGGATCGCGAACTTCGAGTGGTAGATCCCCTCGGCCGCCTCCACCATCGCGACGGTCCGCTGGTTCATCGTCCAGCCCCGCCACGAGATCCTTGCCTCAGGCATCTTCTTCCCCGATCGCCCGGGCTGCCCCGAAGCCCGCCGCGAGGATCGCGTCCGCGTCCTCCGCAGCCCCCAGCGCCTCCAGCTCGTCCAGGTCGGCGTCGGTCAGTTCGTCGTCGAACACTTCCGGCATTGCGCGTCCTTCCCCCTTGACGTCCGCGTGCTCCCCTTGGCACGCGAAATCGCCGTCCAGCGTAAGACGCCCGCAGGCCATGGGTCGAGGGACTTCTGGGCATCCAAGGTTCGGGGAACGTAAGGTTTTCTGTTCGTCCCGCGCGCCGGGGGGTGTGGGATCGGCGTGAGTGGGGTACCTCTAGGTGGTCCCGCGGTTCGGTCAAAGCCATTCGGGCATGGGTGGTGTTCACCGAGCCGCGAGTTCTCCCACTGAGGGGCGGGAGAACGACCGGTCCGGCGGGCGCATCTCTCCCAGGATGCGCTCGCCGAGCTCGGTGCCTCGGCCGCCGGGCCGCTACAGGGCCGACGCCACGAACAGGTAGCGGTTCAAGCTGAAGAA
Source organism: Kribbella sp. NPDC055071 (assembly GCF_053608045.1). Classification (NCBI taxonomy): domain Bacteria; kingdom Bacillati; phylum Actinomycetota; class Actinomycetes; order Propionibacteriales; family Kribbellaceae; genus Kribbella; species Kribbella sp. NPDC055071. Next base: position 105,456 of record NZ_JBSGUS010000019.1, on the reverse strand, counting down.
GTAGCCGGCCCCGAGCCCGCGCAGATCATCGGCCCACGCCTGCGCCTCGTCCGCGGTGATGCCACCATGACCGGGCACGAACCGGGCCACGATGTCGATCAGACCCGCGCTGTACGTGCGATCGTCGTACCCTGTGTTGAGGATCGGCACGACCTGCTGATGGGTCAGCGTGAAACCGGACTTGTCCAGTACGTCGGCCATCGTCCGGGGCAGATGCGGATCGACCAGATGGTCCTCGAACGCCGTCAGCACCCGCGCCATCCGCGCGTCGTCGCTCGACCGCCACACCACCGATCCCCAGTCGGTGTCGAGCAGGACGACGCGACCCGCGGGCCGCAGCACCCGTCGTACCTCGTCCAGGGCGCCCGCCACGTCGTCGACGTACTCGAAGACCTGCGTGGACACGACCACGTCGAAACTCTCGATCGGATGCGGGATCCGCGCGACTGTCGCCGCCTCGAGCTCGATTCCGGGCCCGTCCGGTCCGTCGGCGCGCGTACTCGCGATGGCCAGCATGCTGTCGCTGATGTCGATCCCGCAGATCCGCCCGGTCGTCCCGACCTCGGCGGCCATCTCCGCCGCCAGCAACCCGGGCCCGACGCCGACGTCCAGCACCCGGTCACCCGGCCGCAAGGCGAGCGCTGCCCGGACCACCCGCCGCTGCTCGACCACGTCCGGTGTCGTGTACATCGCCTCGATCTGTCGCGACACCTCCGGGTCGAACTGCAACCCGTCCGTCTCGACCTCGCCCAGCTCAACTTCTCCGCCCATGCCCACATCATGGTCCGCCATCCCTCATACCGGGAGGGCATTTGGAAATCCGGGCGCGCTGCCCCGGGTTGCCCCGCTACCGTCGCAGGGTGATCGAGCTGCCCGAGACGTTCCTCCGGATGCCCCGCTGGTGGACCGAAGGGCGGGCGTGGCTGGCGTCACTGCCCCAGGCCGTCGACGATCAGTGCCGCCGCTGGAACCTCACCATCGACGGCCCGGTCGTGCACGGGTCGAACGCGATCGTCGTTCCGGTTGTCCAGGACGACCTGGCGCTCGTACTGCGGATGTCGCTGCCCGGAGACGAGATCACGCAGCAGGCCCGTGCGCTGACATGGTGGGACGGCCGCGGGATGGCCATCCTGTACGACGCCGACGTAGCAGCCGGGGCGATGTTGCTCGAGCGGTTGTCGACGCCGCTGTCGACCCGGCCGATCGACGAGGTGATCGCCGTACTCGGGCAGCTGATGCGCAGGCTCGCCGTGCCCGGACCGGACGACGCGCGCTCGACCGACGAGATCGTGCGGACGCGATCGGCCGAGCTGGAGCCACAGTGGGAGCGGCTCGCCCGGCCGTTCGACGCCGCGATCCTGCGCGAGGCCCTGGACGTCGCCCCGACCGAGACCACGTCGACGGCCGCGGTCAACGGCGACTTCCACTCCGCTCAGGTACTCGCGGGGCACCGGGAGGCGTGGTTGACCGTCGACCCGCTGCTGTACCGCGGCGATATCGAGTTCGACCTCGGTCGCGTCCTGTGGTGGGACCTCGACAAGATGGCCGACATCGTCCCGTACTTCGAGCTGGCGGTCCGCGAAGCCGGTCTGGACCGGGACCGGGCGCGCGACTGGGTGATCTGGCGAACGGTCGACTACTGGCTGTACGGCTTGGACGCCGGCCTGACCGAGGATCCGGTCCGTTGCGCCCGCCTGATCAAGGCCCTCTCAGGCTGAAGAAGCCTTGTAAATGAAGCGGCTGCGCATCATCCGGGGCGTGTCGGCCGCGTTGGGTGCGATCGAGTGCAGGATCCACGGATGGGTCAGGAACACGTCACCGGCCTGACCGGTGAGCTCAACCACGCGAACCGGCAGACCGTCGACGTCGGCCGGCTCCATCGGGTCTACCGACCGCTCCTCCGAGGTCAGGTTGCGGAACCACGGATCCGACCGCAGTACGGCGTCCCGCACAGCCTTGAACTCCCGCTCAGCGGCGGTGGTCAAGAACCGCTCGATCACCTTGTGCGAGCCCGCGACCTGCGGTGTCCCGCCGCCACCCGGGACGAGGTCGCCGATCAGCGCCCAGAGCTTCACGGCCTCGGGCGGCTCCTCGTAGCCCACGTCGGTGTGCCACTGGCGATGCGGCACCGCCCACGGCACACCCTCCGGCATCGTGACGAGGACCTGCCCTTGATGCCGAGGCTCGATCCACTGGCCGAGCAGCCCGTCGAGCGCCGATCGCACCCGCGGTCCCATCGCGGCGAGCGCCCCGCGGGACGACTTGGTGGTCTTCAGCCCGACCGGCCGCAGCGTCGTCCAGGTCGACCGGTCGTTGCGATCCATCCCGTGCCGGGCGGACAGCTCCTTCCACAACACCTCCCGCATCCGCGCGGCGTCCTCGGTGGAGAAGGCGGCCGGGAGCTTCACGATCCCGTCCCGCTCAAAGATCTTCAGCTCTTCGTCGGTGAGCATGCCCTCCATGCTGCGCCCGGCCGCCGCTCACCTCCACCGAATTAACAGCCCCTGCCCACCCCCCGTTCTCTTTCCTTCCTTGACCTAGCACCCCCTGCCTGCCGGCAGCTTCCCCTCCAGCAGGTACGTCGAGATCGCGTCCCGTGCGCACTCCGAGTTCAGGAACGCCGTGTGCCCGTAGGTGTTCTTCGCGACGAACAGCTTGCTGTTGTCGATCTGCCGCGCGAGGCTCTTGGCACCGGTCAGCGGCGTCGACGGGTCGTTCGACGTCGAGGTGATCAGGATCGGCGGCACGCCGTGCACCGGCGTCGGCTTCCACGCGTTGCTCGGCGGGATCGGCCAGCCGGAGCAAGCGGCCGCGGTCGCCCATCCCTCGACCGCCGCACCGACGCGGGGTGCGACCACGTTCGCGAGTGCGAGCCGTGCGCGGGCGTCGGCGTACCCCTTGATCTCGCCGGGCAGATCCATGCACGAGACGGCGGTGTACGTGGTCTCGGGATCGCCGACGTAGCTCGCCGCGGCGAAGTCGCTGCCGTCACCCTTCGCGGCCTTGGCCAGCGCGGTCGCGAGGTCGGCGAAGTTGTTGCCGAACAAGGCCAGCGACGGCAGCATCGACGGCAACGCCATCCGGAGCGTGTCCCCGCTCACCGGCCCGTTGGGCCCGGTCAGCGGAGTCTTGTCGGCCTTGCGGACCGTCGCGTCCCAGAGTGCGCCGACGTCCTGCCCGTGCAGTGCGCACGAGGCGTCCTGGTCACACCAGGCGATGAAGCGGTTGAAGCCGCCTTCCATCTGCTTCGCCTCGTCGAGCATCAGCTTCGTCGAGCCCTGCGCGTGATCGAGAATCCCGTCGAGCACCATCCGCCCGACCCGCCGCGGGAACAGTTGCGCATAGGTCGTGCCCAGGTAGGATCCGTACGAGATGCCGAGGTAGTTGAGCTTCTGCTCGCCCAGCCCCGCCCGAATCGCGTCCATGTCCCGGGCCGCGGTCCGGGTGTCGAGGTTGCGCATCAGCTCGCCGTGCTGCTTGATGCACTGCAGACCGGTGGCACGGCTGGACGCGACCATCGCGTCGTACTGCGCCTTGGTCTTCGGGAACACGGGTACGCCGGGGCGCAGGTTCGGACCGCAGTCCAGCGAGCTGCTGTTGCCGGTGCCCCGCGGGTCGAAGCTCACCAGGTCGTAGCGATCCCGGAACTGCGGCGCGAACAGATCGGCCAGACCGTTGGCGAACAGCGTGCCGCCGGCTCCACCCGGACCGCCAGGGTTGAAGAACAACGCACCGAGCTTGTGCGCCTGATCCTTGGCCGGGACCTTCGAGACGAAGATCGTCGTCGTCTTACCGGTCGGTTTCGACCAGTCGAGCGGCACGGTCAGATTGGCGCAAAGCTCGACCGCGTCGGGTTTGCAGGGCGCCCAGTCGAGGCCGGCGGCAGTCGCGGTCGCCGTACTCGCGGGCGCCGCCGCGAACACCAGGGCCCCCACAACCGTTGTCACAGTCAACGATTTCCACATGGGGACCAATCTAGGCCGGAGTCAGTGCTCCGGGGCGAAATCGTGGAAGCCGATGAGCTTCTGGATCTTTCGGTCCTCGGTGAGGACCACGATGTCGGTCCCTCCGGCCACGGGTTCCTGCCCTTCCGCCTGCAGGAACCAGGTCCAGCGCAAATAGGTGTGGTGCTCGTCGATGTCGCCGACGCGGACGAAGGACAGGCCGGGGAACATCTGCTGCGCGGCGCCGATCAGCTTGTTCAGCTCGTCGTGACCGTTGGTCTCGAAGCTCGGGTCGACGAAGGTGGCGTGCTCGGTCCAGGTGCCGGCGATCAGCTCGGCGCGGCGGTCGGCGTCGGTGGTGTTCCACAGCGCGAAGTACTGGTCGGCGAGAGCGTTGGCGTTCATGGTGTCTCCTCCTCGGAGTGTTGATGCCGAGAACCTTGCCGCCGCAGGCCGAATCTGGTCGATGACGTCGGAGGTAATGGCGTTGTCTACGGCAGCGGTTACGGTCGGACCATGGCAGCGACGATCGAGGAGACGTTCCAGCGTCCTGTGGGTGAGCTTCTGCGCGGTTGGCGGGAGCGTCGCCGGCTGAGCCAGTTGGAGCTGGCGAACCGGGTCGACGTGTCCACCCGGCACGTGAGCTTCGTCGAGACCGGGCGGTCCCGGCCGAGTCGCGAGATGGTGCTGCGGCTGGCGGAGCATCTCGACGTACCGCTGCGCGATCGCAATCAACTGCTGCTGGCCGGCGGATTCGCGCCTGTCTACAGCGAGGCGTCGCTGCACTCACCCGCGATGCTCGCGGTCCGGGCCGCGCTGCGACGGCTGCTCAAGGCCCACGAACCGTATCCAGCGTTGGTGGTCGACCGCTGGTGGAACGTCGTCGAGGCGAACGCCGGCCTTCGGCTCTTCACCGACGACGTCGACGAAAAGTTGCTTCAGGCACCGATCAACGCGCTCCGGCTGACCCTGCACCCGGACGGCCTGGCCCGCCGGATCGCCAACCTCGCCGAGGTCCGCGCCAGCGCCCTCGCCGGCCTGCAACGCCAGGCCGCCGCCACTGCCGACCCCGAGCTCCAGGACCTGTACGACGAACTCCGCGCGTACGCCGTGGACGACGCACCGACCCACCCCGGGCCGGCCGAGGTCGTCGTACCGTTCCGGCTGACACACAACGGGAACGAGCTCTCGCTGCTCACCACGATCGCCACCTTCGGCACCCCGCTCGACGTCACCGTCTCCGAGCTGATGATCGAGTCCTTCTATCCCGCCGACGACCGAACCACCGAGTACCTCAGGGAGTTGGGATGAATCCGGCGCGCGAGACCGCCGACACGATCGAGCTGCATCTGCAATATCTCGACCGGTATCGCGGGATCATCGAGACGAAGTTGTCCGGACTGGACGAGGCCGGCTTGCGGACGAGCCCACTGCCATCAGGGTGGACGCCGCTGGAGTTGCTGAAGCATCTGGTGTTCATGGAGCGGCGCTGGCTGCGCTGGGGATTCGCCGGCGAACAGGTCGACGAGCCGTGGGGTGATTCGGGCGGCGACCCGGATGGAGCCTGGTCGGTGCGCGAGGACGAGACGCTCGCGGACTTGCTCGGTCGGCTGCACGCAGGCGGTGCGATCACGCGGCAGTTGGTGACCGGAGCCGACCCGGCCGCGCTAGGTGCGGTCGGTGGACGGTTCGGGGCGGACGACCGCCCGACGCTGAACTGGATTCTCTTCCACGTGTTGGAGGAGTACGCGCGACATGCCGGGCACCTGGACGTCGTCCGGGAACTGACCGATGGGGTCACCGGCGAGTAGGGCAGGGGGGGTGACCTACTCGCCGGTGGTCGCGTTCCTTACCGGATCGAGGAGGGATGACCGGTGGGGAACGCGGTGGGGAAGCTCGGCGTGGGGATGCCGGGCTTCGTCGGAATGGTCGGCTTGGTCGTCGGGAAGGACGGCTGCTGGTGCTGCTTGCCCGGGTCGACGGTGATCGTGACGCCACCGGAGACCTTCACCGTCGGGACGGCCGGCTTCGGCGCGGACGGCTTGACCGTCGGCAGCGACGGCTTGGCCGGCAGGGACGGCAGCGACGGCTTCGGGCCCGGCGCGGTCGGCTTGTCGGTCGGTACGCCGTGCACACAGTCGGGCAGCGCGGTCGGGACCGGCTCGACCGGCACGTTCGGCAGCTTCGTCGACGGCAGGCTCGGCTTACCCGTCGGCAGCGAAGGCTTGGCCGGGAGGGACGGCTTCGTCGGGAGCGACGGCTTGGTTGTCGGCAGCGTCGGCTTGCCCGGCAGCGTCGGCTTGGTCGTCGGGAAGCTGGGCTTGGACGGCAGCGTGGGCTTCGTGGTCGGGAAGGTCGGCTTCCCCGGCAGGCTCGGGTGACCCGACGGCAGCGACGGCCTACTGGTCGGGATCGACGGCTTACCCGGCAGGTTCGGCGTGCTCGGCAGGTTGGGCTTGCCAGGCAACGACGGGTGGAAGGTCGGCACGCTGCCCGGCAGGTTGGGCTTGCCAGGCAACGACGGCTTCGTCGTCGGCAGGCTGTTCGGGTCGATTGTCTTGTTCACCGAGACGGTCACCTTCGGCAGCGCCGGCTTGCCGGGCACCTTCGGCAGGCACGTCGGGTCGACCGACGGCTTCGGAACCGACGGGACCACGGTCGGCACCGGTGGCTTGCCACCGCCGGACAGCAAGTCCTTCACGGGGGCAGGTCCCCCGACCGCGGCGGACACCGTCGCAACGGTCCCGGCCAGGGCGGTGACACCCGCCGCCGCCAGTCCACGGCGAACCCAGGTCAACCGCGTGCCGCGCCGCATCAGGTCGGCACTGTCGGGCTGCCACGGCTCCAGGTCGTACGCGAGAGCGTTTCGTAGGCGCTGCTCGTCACTCATCAGTTTCCTCCAACTCCGGTATCGATCAGGTCGGGTGCCAGACGCAGCTTGGCCAGCGCCCGGGAGGCCGTGCTCTTGACGGTCCCGGGTGCCATGCCGAGCAGTTCGGCGGTCTCGGCCTCGGAGAGATCCTGCGAGTAGCGCAGCGCGACCACGGCTCTCTCCCGGACGGTGAGACCAGACAGGGCCGAGAGCACGGCCTCCCTGGTCTGCACCTCCCCGGCGAAGTCCGCCACCGCTCGCTGGTCCCAATCGTTCTGCACCGGATCGCTGGGTACTTCGTTGTTCCAGCGCCGGCGGGCCTGGGAGAGGAATCGGTTGACCAGCACCCGTCGTACGTAGCGCAACGGGTCACCGCTCAGCCGGTGCCATTTCGGATAGGACCGCATCAACGCTTGCTGCACCAGGTCCTCGGCGGTGTGCCGATCGCCGCACAGCATCTCCGCGAAGCGGAGCAAGGGGGTCGACTGCGCCAACACGAAGCGCTCGAAATCGGCGTCCGCGGTCCGAGTCATCGAATCTCCTCTGCCTCTGTCACACCGGTCCAAACCCGTTGAGTGACCGATCGGGTTCTGTCCGGAAAGGAGAAATTAATTCACGGGCTATACATAGGCAGTGTTTGTTTGTCACATTGGGTGCACACAGCCTCACCGCCCCGGAGGTTCCACCCATGCGTATCAGTCGTCCTGCCGCGCTCGCCGCCTGTCTGGCCGTGACCGCCGCGATCTTTACCGCAACCTTGCCCAGCACCGCCGCCGTGCCGGATCCGGTCGCGATCTCTGCCGTCGCCGACTCGAGCAACGTCAAGCTCGAGGGAACCCGGATCATCCTCGGCGACGCTCCCGCCGCGATCGGGTCGACCGAGATCAGGCAACGCTCGGGTCTGGCCGAGCTCGCCCCGGTCCACTTCGGCTCCGCCACCTCAGCTGTCGTGGTCGGCTACACAGCCGGTACGCCGGACAGTTCGTCGGCGGAAGTCGACGTACGGGCGTGGGTCAACGACAGGTGGTCCGAGTGGACCGCAGTCACGGCCGGTACGCCGACGGCACTCGCCGGCGCCACCGACCAGGTCCAGCTGCGAATCATCATCAGTGCCCCGCCCGCCGGCGCGAACCCATGGGTCGGCGACCTGACCGTCCAGCCCACCGACAAGGCGGACCCGAGCCGGATGACCGTCCAGGCCGCGCCGCTGAAGTCCCGCGTCTTCGCCACCCGCGAGGGCCTGGTCGGCGGTACGACGGCCAACGGCCACGTGATCGTGAGCCGCGATCACTTCGTCGCCCTGCCGTCACGCCGCGGACTGTCCGGGAACGGGTCCGGTACGTACTCGGTCAAGGTCTGTACGGCGTCGCGGTGTGCGTTCGAGCCGGTGTGGGACGTCGGCCCGTGGAACACCAAGGACGACTACTGGAACCCGAGTGCCACCCGGGAGATGTGGAAGGATCTACCGCAGGGCAAGCCTGAGGCGCAGGCGGCGTACCAGGACGGGTACAACGGCCGGAAGGACCAGTTCGGCCGGACGGTCGCGAACCCGGCCGGGATCGACCTGGCCGACGGGACGTTCTGGGACGCGCTGGGGATGTCGGACAACGGCTTCGTGGACGTCACCTACCTGTGGACCGGCGACGGTGGCCGTGGCACGGTCTCGATTTCGTCCGGCTACCTGAACCTGCGGAACTCGGCGAGCTCCTCCGGCGCGGTCGTCGGGATGGCCGGCAAGTCGGCGCAGGTGACGGTCGAGTGCCAGACCACCGGCCAGAGCGTGACGGGATCGCAGGGCACGAGCAACGTCTGGCTCCGGGTGAACGCCGGCATGTACGCCGCCAAGGCGTGGATTGCCGCGGGCACCTTCGCCGCCTGCTGAACCGGCCACTGCGATCTCCAGGCCATCACAATCACGCGCTCCGCGGGATCCGCTGCGGCGAGCCGCGCGGAGCGGCCGATTGTGATGGCCTGGGGATCGGGCTACTTACCGATCGGGCTTGGCGTCGGTGGCATCGGCGTCTGTCGCGGCGCCTTCGTCGGCGGGCGAGTCGGCGCCGGCTGCGGCGTCGGCGGACGGCTCGGCGTCGCCGTCGGCGGCCGCATCGTCGGCGGAACGCTCGGGGTCTGCCGCGGAGTCGGGTACGGCTGCGGCGTCGGCGGCACGGTCGCCGGGCCCGGCCGGCTGCACTCGTCGGTTGGCGGGGCCGGATGCGGCACTGACGGCGAGGCGGACGGCGCGACCGGGGTCGCGGTCGCGGTCGGCACCTTCCTCGGCTGTTGCGGAGTCGCCGGCAGCGGTTGCGTCGCCGTCGGCGGGACGTTCGGCTCGTAGCAGGTGGGCGTCTGCCGCGGCGTGGGGGCCGGCACCGGCGTCGGTCCGTCCGCGCTCCGGGTCGGCGTGTCCGTCGGCGCAGGCCGTGGGGTCTGGGCAACTGACGGCGTCGCGACCGGACCGCCACGGACCGCTGCGTCGGCCGCCGAGCCCCCGCTGCGGGCAATCGCCGTACCGGCCACCGCGACGCCGATCACCGCCGCGGCCGCGAGCCCACTCAGCACCAGCCGGGTGACTCGCCGATTCCGGCCTGCTTCGTTCATTGTTGCCCTCCGCACCTATTTGACGTTCGGTCGGGCTGAAGGACGCAGGCTTGTGCACAAAAGGTTCTGCCTGAGCAGAACTTTGCTCAGCGCGGCGTGCTGGGAACGCTGGTCGGCGGGTTGGGGACCTTGTCCGGCGTGTTCTTGGACACTGACTGAGGGATCGGCGGATCGGGCGTGCCGGTAGGCGGAGCCGACGGGCCGACCCGAGGAGACGGAGTGCGGGGATCCGCCGGCGGCGGCACCGGGGTCTGATTGGTCGTCGGAGTCGGCCGCAGCGGAGTCGGTGTCGGCGTCTGTGTCGGCGTCTGTGTCGGCGTCTGTGTCGGCGTCTGTGTCGGCGTCGGTGTCGGCGTCTGGGTCGGCCTCTCCGTCGGCGCTGTGGGAATTCTCGGGACCGGCTCGCTGGGCGCGGGCGGACCGGGCTGGGCCGGCTGAGGTACGTCACCCCGGAGCTGATTGCTCCCCACGATTCCTGCCGCCGCGACCACAGCAACCGCCGCGGAGGCCACCAGCGCTGTGGCCACGCCACGGACCTTCCGGCGGCGGCGCGCCCCCGCGATGACCCGATGCGGGTCGAGCGGCGCGATGGCGTCGTCCGGCGCCAACGCGACGCGGATCTCTTCCTCGGTCACCGACCGGTGTTCGTCGTTCATGCTCTCTCCCCCACACCGCTCAGCTCCGGCGCGGACCGCAGTTTGTCCAGGGCTCGCGCGTTCGCGCTCTTCACCGTGCCGAGCGCCACCCCGAGAACCGCGGCCGTCTGTCGCTCGGTCAGATCCTCGACATACCGCAGTACGACGACCGCCCGCTCCCGACGGGTCAACGTCGCGAGCGCCGCACCCATCGCCATCCGCTGATGAACCCGGCCCGACTCGTCGGCCTGCGTCCGCTCGAAGTAGAGGTCCAGCTCGGCTGCGTCGCCGCTAGGCCGTTCCCGCCACGGCCGTCGTCGTACCCAGGACAGGTGCTGGTTGACCACGGCCTGCCGGACGTACCCGAAGGGGTCGGCCATCTCGATCCGGTCCCACCGCAGGTACGCCTTCTCCAACGCGGTCTGCACAAGATCCTCGGCCAAACCGGTGTCGCCGCACAACATGCGCGCGAAGTGCAGCAACCGTCCCGACCTGGCCAGCACAAACGCCGTGAAGTCGTCGTCACGACTCCCCGCTTCCGCCATTCGCTCTCCGTCCGCAGCCCTCATCACTCAGGACGCGGTGACCCGGCAAAAGGTTCTGCCGAGGTCAGGATCGATCGGTCGGCGCCGCCGCGACCGGGTCGGCCGGGACTGAGGTGGGCGCTGAGGTTGAGGCTGAGGTTGAGGCTGGGATCGCGCCGGCGAAGCGTGCGAGCGGTACGGCGTCGGCGGCCAGCCGGACCCGGTTGCGACCGGCGGCCTTCGCCGCATACATGGCCCGGTCGGCGCGGAGCAGCAGGTCGTCGACGGTGCTGCCGTCGGACGGGAAGATCGACACACCGATCGACACGGTCAGACGGAACGTATCCGGGTCCAGATCGGGCTCGTCCAGTACGCCGGCGCACATCGCGGCCAAGGGGCTCGCGGCCACCGCGTTGCGGAGCCGGTCGGCGGTCACGGTCGCCTCGTCGATCCCGGTGTCGGGCAGCGCGATCACGAACTCCTCGCCGCCGAACCGGCCGATCACGTCCTTCGCCCGGATCGCACTACGCAGAATCGTCGCCACCGCGCGGAGTGCCTCGTCGCCGACCAGATGCCCGTACCGATCGTTGACCACCTTGAAGTGGTCGATGTCGATCAGCAGCACCGCCATCGGCTCGCGCTGGGTCCGCGAGGTCCGCAACATCTCCTCGGTACGGCGACGCCACCAGTCGACTCTGGTCAGGCTGGTCTTCGGATCCGTCTGTGCCTCGGACTCCAGTTGGCCGAGCAGCAAGGCCCGCTGCGCGGTGAGAGTGATCGGGATGGCCACGAACGCGAACCACGGGCTGATCAGGCAGGCCGCGGCGAGCAGGCAGCCGAGGGTCGCGGCGGTCACATCCGTCAGCACGTCGTCCAGGCCGCCGACCGCCTCCCGCCGGCTGCTGCCGGGAATGATCAGCGAGATCGCCAGCCCACACAGGAGGGTGTCGGTCACGACGTACGTCAGCGCGCCGGCCACCATCGAGACGGCCAGGCCGAGCCCGCTGTCGCCGGTGAGCTCGCGGGCCGAAACGAAGACCGCATGCGCGGCGCCGACCGCGAGCACGCAGACCGCGGTCGAGAAGGCCCACCGGTACGGGATGCACTTGCCGGCGCGGATCCGCCACCAGATCCGGAGCAGAACCGCGACCAGGATCGCCAGCGCCGGGTGCAGGATGATCGCGGCCGCGATCATCCAGGCCGGGGCGAGGTCCTTGTGCAGCGCGCCACCACGGCGACGCCGGTTCTCCACCCGGCGGGCGCCTTCGACCGAGATCAGCGCCGACGCGGTCAGCGCGAAGACGACGTCCAGTCCGCGCCAGCTCGGCAGCTCGGTGAAGACCTGAACGCAGGATCCGATCGCGGCCAGGTCGACCAGCACCACGAGAGCGAACGCCGGGACCGTCAAAGTCCACAGCGCCCAGGAACGGACCGCTCGCCTACTCTGCGCAACCATCCGTACCACAGTACGACGAGTAAGCGTCTCGTCCCAATCCGCGACGGCATGCCGACCGATGACGAGTTGGAAACGATCGACAACGGCCGCCGGATTCAGTCGTTTGATCAACGATCAATCGGGCTCCCCCGCAGGTTTTCCCTTGCGCAGCAGGGAGAACCCGCAGTTCTCGGAAAAGAAGAACACAGGAGAGGAGAAGAGAAAGAGAGATCCTCAGCGACGCTTGCGGGCCGCTCCGAACAGTCCTCGGACGATCTCCCGGCCGGCCGAGCGGGCGAACTGCTTGAACGCCGACGACCCCACCACCTGCTCGACCATCGACTTCTCCTGCTTCTGCGCCCGCGGCCTCGGCTCGGGCGCGGAGGGCGCCTGCTGCTTCTCGGCCTCGGCCTGCTCGGCCCCCGCCTGCACCGCCGCTGCGAGCTTCTCGTACGCGGACTCCCGGTCGATCACCGCGGTGTACTTCGCGTTGTTCGGCGATGCCTGGACCGACGCCGTCAGCTGCTCCGCGGACGCGGGCGCCATCAGCGACTGCGGCGCCCGCAGCCGGGTCCACGCCACCGGCGTCGGCGCGCCCTTCTCGTTCATCACGGTCACGATCGCCTCGCCGATCCCGAGCTGCGTCAGCACCTCACCCAGGTCGTACGACGAAGTCGGGAACGTCGACACCGTTGCCTTCAGCGCCTTCGCGTCGTTCGGCGTGTGCGCCCGCAGCTGGTGCTGCACCCGCGAACCGAGCTGCGCGAGGACGTCGTCCGGCACGTCCTTCGGCGTCTGGGTCACGAAGAAGACGCCGACACCCTTCGACCGGATCAGCCGGACGGTCTGCGCGATCGAGTCCAGGAACGCCTTCGAGGCGTCGTTGAACAGCAGGTGCGCCTCGTCGAAGAAGAACACCAGCTTCGGCTTGTCCACGTCGCCGACCTCGGGCAGGTCGTGGAACAGGTCGGCCAGCAACCACATCAGGAACGTCGAGAACAGCGCCGGCCGGTCCTGCAGGTTCGGCAGCTCGAGCAGCGAGATGAGGCCCTTGCCGTCGCGCTGCTGCATCAGGTCCGCGGTGTCGAACTCGGGCTCCCCGAAGAACGCCTCGGCGCCCTGGTCGGCGAATCCGATCAACGACCGCAGGATCACCCCGGCGGTCGCGGCGGACAGCCCGCCGAGCTCCTTCAGGTCGTCCTTGCCCTCGTCGGAGGTGAGGTGCTGGATGACTGCGCGGAGGTCCTTCAGGTCGAGCAACATCAGCCCGGCCTTGTCCGCGTAGTGGAAGATCAGCCCGAGCGAGGACTCCTGGACCTCGTTCAGCCCGAGCACCTTCGACAACAGCACCGGCCCGAACGACGTGATCGTGGCCCGGACCGGAATCCCGGTGCCCTGCCCGCCGAGCGCGTAGAACTCGGTCGGGAAGCCGGACGCGGTCCAGTCCTGGCCGATCGACTTGGTCCGCGCCAGCAGCTTGTCGTTGCCCTCACCCGGCTGCGAGACACCGGACAGGTCGCCCTTGATGTCGGCGGCGAACACCGCCACGCCGGCCGCGGACAGCTGCTCGGCCATCAACTGCAGCGTCTTCGTCTTCCCGGTACCGGTGGCGCCGGCGACCAGGCCGTGCCGGTTCACCATCGCGAGTGGGATCCGGACCGCAGCCTCCGGTTTCGGCTCGCCGTCGACCAGCAGCGCACCGAGCTCGATCGCCGCCCCTTCGAACGCGTAGCCCTGCTTGACGGTCTCGACGACGTCGCCTGTCTCAGCCATGGCCGCATGCTATTACCTCACGTTCCTACAACCTGGGTATGACGTCGCACTCATCCGAAAGGTTGACTCTTTGTTCCGGACTGTTCCGGTGACGTTTATGACCTCTCGCTGGACCTTCGACCCCGCTAGACTTCGGGGGGTGATCTTCAAGCGCGTCGGGGAGGAACGGCCGTACCCGGACCACGGGCTCAAGCCGAAGGACTGGTCTGCTCTGCCGCCACGGCAGGTGCGGCTGGACCAGCTCGTCACGACCAAGGGCACCCTCGACCTGAACGCGCTGCTCGACGAGGACTCCACCTTCTACGGCGACCTGTTCGCGCACGTCGTGGAGTGGAAGGGCGAGATGTTCCTCGAGGACGGTCTGCACCGCGCCCTCCGGGCGGCGCTGCAGCAGCGCCTGGTCCTGCATGCCCGGGTCTTGGTCGTGGACTGACCACATGCTTGCTCACGGGGGGTTGAGCCGATGACCGCGATCCATCCGCAGCCGCGGCCGCACTCGCGGATCCAGTGGCGTACGCCGATCACGATGGTGATCCTGCTGGCGATCCTGGTCGGCGGTGGCTGGTGGGGCTGGAAGTCCCTGATCGACAGCAGCGCCGAGCCGACCTGCGTCGAGCAGAAGCTGCCGAACAACCGACTCCTGCCGAAGAACGTCGTGGTGAACGTCTACAACGGCGGCGCCAAGGCCGGCTCGGCGGCCCGGGTCGCGGAGGCGCTGAAGCAGCGCGGGTTCAACATCCGCAAGGTCTCGACCGAGCCCAACGGCGACAAGATCGACATCGTCTCGGTCCGCGGCAGCGCCGACAACTCCCCCGAGCTCCTGCTCATCGCCGGCCAGCTGAACCAAAAGGCCCTGACGGTAGGCGACGGCCGCACCGACCACACCGTGGACCTCGTCATCGGCGCCGGCTTCACCTCGGTCCGCCGCAAAGGCGCCCCCTCGGTAGCCGTCCCCGCCAACACCCTCGTCTGCCTCCCCGTGGTCCACCCCACCCAACCCATCCCCAAGGGCCAAAACCCCAACTAGCCAGACAGGTTGCTGGGTCCTGACAGACGAGCAAATTGCCTGGTCTACCCATCAAATCGGGGGTTCGTGACCCTGATAACGGGTCCGGAACCCCCGATTTAGTGGGTATGCCAGGCAAATGGGACTTCAGGAATGGGCTGCTGCAGCGCGGAGTCGCGGCGCTTGGGCGGCCGTGAGGTAGTTCAGAACTCACCCTCCGGCAAACCTGGTTCAGAGCTGTTCGCGGCCTCGTTCGCCGAACCAGCCGGCTAGGCGGCCGGCTCGGGAGACGGCTCGGAGACGTCGGACTGTGGGTTCGCGGAGGGGGCTGGGGGCGACGACCAGGAGTGAGTCGCCGGCACGGAGGACGGTTCGGCGGTCGGGGACGAAGGCTCGGTCGCCGCGGATGACGAGAGAGACCGACACGCCCGCCGGGAGGCGGAGCTCGGCGATCTCGACGCCGGCCAGGCGGGACTCGCTGGGGACGTGGACCTGGAGCATGTCCGCGCCCAGGGATTCGAGCGGCGCCACGTCGATGTCGACCTCGTGAGCGGCGTTCTCGTCGAGGACCTTGAGCCGGCGCGCAAGCCAGGGCAGGGATGGGCCTTGGAGCAGCGTGAAGAGCAGGACGAGCACGAAGACCACGTCGAAGATCCGGTCGGCCTGCGGCACGCCCTCGGCGAGCGGGATGGTCGCGAGCACGATCGGCACCGCACCCCTCAGCCCGGCCCAGGCGATGAAGGTCTGCTCGTTCCAGGGCAGCCGGAACGGCGCCGCCGACAGCGCGACCGACGCGAACCGCCCAACGACCGTGACCGCGATCCCGATCACGAGAGCGACCAGTACGTCGTTCAGCCGGAACCGCCCCGGCGACGCGAGCAGCCCGAGCATCACGAACAATCCGATCTGCGCGAGCCACGCGATCCCGTCCACGAACGACCGGGTCGCGACTCGATGCGGTAGCTCGGCCCGTCCGAGCACCAACGACGTCACGTAGACGGCCGCGAACCCGGACACGTGCAGCAGGACCGAGCCTCCGGCGTACGAAATGATCGCCAGCGACAGGACCGCGAGCGGGTACAGGCCGGCCGAGCCGAGCGCCATCCGGCGGATCAGGCCGACGCTGAGCCAGCCGATCACGAGCCCGAACAGCGCGCCCACCACGAGCTCGTAGAGCACCAGGCCGGAGAAGTACAGCAGGCCCTTCTCGCCGACCTCGCCGGTGCTGACCAGCGTGACCAGCAGCACGGTCGGCGCGTCGTTCAGCCCGGACTCCGCCTCGAGCGCACCCCGCAACCGTGGTCTGACCGGGACCCGCCGAAGCACCGAGAACACCGCGGCCGCGTCCGTCGGCGACGTCACCGCCCCCAGCAGCACGGAGATCTGCCAGTCCAACCCCAGGATGTAGTGCGCCACACACGCCACCACACCAACGCTGACCGCGACCCCGACGGTGGCCAGTACGACGCCCAGCGGCATGACGGGACGTACTTCGTTCCACCTGGTGGTGAGACCGCCCTCGGTCAGGATCACCACCAGCGCGGCGAACCCGAGCGCATGCGCCAGCTGCGCGTCCTCGAAATGGATGTGCCCCGGCCCCGACTCGCCGAGCACGAGCCCCATCCCGAGGTAGATCAGCAGCGAGGGCAGCCCGAGACGCCCCGACAGCCGCACGGCCACCACAGCGACCAGCAACACCGCGGCTCCGGCCAGCAGGATCCGATCAAGCTCCGTCACGTCCATGGTGGGGCCCTCTCGTCGCGAGCAAGGGTCCAGAGAGACGAAAACCCTGACGCATCACACAGCATCAGGGTTTCCGGATCTCTTCCACCCCGAGGGGCGGTTTTTGGCGGTGGCGGAGGGATTTGAACCCTCGGACGGGGGTTGCCCGTCACGCGCTTTCGAGGCGCGCTCCTTCGGCCGCTCGGACACGCCACCGCCGAGGACAATATCAAGGTCGATGACGAATGAAGAAATCGCGCAGCCGCGCACCCGCCTCGTCGGCCATCACTCCACCCACGACCTCGGGCCGGTGGTTCAACCGCCGATCGCGGACGACGTCCCACAACGACCCGACCGCGCCCGCCTTCTCGTCGTACGCCGCGAAGATCAGCCGCTCCAGCCTGGACAGCACAATCGCGCCGGCGCACATCGTGCAGGGCTCCAACGTGACGATCAGCGTGCAGCCGGTCAGCCGCCACTCACCCACGTGCCGGGCGGCCGCCCGGATCGCCAGAACCTCCGCGTGCGCGGTCGGGTCCCCGGTCAGCTCACGCTCGTTGTGGCCGCGCCCGATCACCTCGCCGGCGGCGTCGACGACGATCGCCCCGATCGGTACGTCGGGCAGCGCCTTCTCGCCCTCGTCCAAGGCGAGGCGCATCAGCCGCGCGAACTCGCGCGTCAGAGCCGGACTAACCAAGAGCTTCGATCGCCTCATGGAACTGGTTGCCGAACCCGAGCGTCTCGGCGATCTCCTCGAGCATCTCCTCCGGGTAGAGGTCGACGTCGTCGCACAGCGCGCCGAGGTCCATCGCGCTCAGGCCGAGATCGGCGAGGATCGCGAGGTCGCCGGCCGGGACCTGTTCGTCGTCGTCCTCGGCGAGCGGGATGTCGAGCTCGTCGACGACCTGCCGGGCCAGCGGCCACTCGGTCGCCGCGGTCACGTCGGAGATGAGCAGTCGCGCCCGGCCGCCGAGCACGCGGACCAGGACGAAGAAGTCCTCGTCGACCGAGATCATCCCCAGGACGCCGGCCTCACCGGGGTACCGCCGCAGTGCCGACACCAGCGTGGACAGATCGGGCTCACCGCGCAGCACCAGCGGTGTGACGGTCCAGACCCCGTCTTCGGTGTAAGCGGCGACCGCGAAGTCGAGATCGGTGGTCATCGGCCCAGCCGTGGCATCAGACACCGGTTCATCGTCGCAGACTCCCGCCGTACACGGGAGGTTTCTGCGATCTCGACGTGGT
Source organism: Kribbella sp. NPDC055071 (assembly GCF_053608045.1). Lineage (NCBI taxonomy): Bacteria > Bacillati > Actinomycetota > Actinomycetes > Propionibacteriales > Kribbellaceae > Kribbella > Kribbella sp. NPDC055071. The sequence continues at coordinate 87,702 of NZ_JBSGUS010000019.1, read as the reverse complement.
ATCAGATCCACCAACGGTCAGTGATGGTACGTCGCTCTCCGCATCGCCTCCCGGAGTTGCCGCACCCTGGCCCGGCGCGGCGCGATCCGGTCGCGGAGGGCGCGGACCTCCTCGCGCTCGCGCAGGAAGGCCGCTCGGCGGCGCAGACGATCTAGTTGCTCAGGGCTCTTGGCGTCGGTCATCGGGTCGACTCCCTGGGGGCGAGGCAGGCAGAATCCAATGCACTTTCGAGTCTGACAGCGCGCGAGGTTTCCCGCGCCGAATCGCCGACCGGTACCGTTCGGACTTATGCAGATCCTCGTCGTGGACCATCCGCTCGTCGCCCACAAGCTCACCGCGCTGCGGGACGAGCAGACGGATTCGCCGACGTTCCGGCGACTGACCGAGGAGCTCGTCACGCTGCTCGCCTACGAGGCGACCCGGGACGTCCGCACCGGACCGGTCACCGTCCAGACCCCGGTCGCTGAGGCGCAGGGCGTCAAGCTGACCGCCCCGAAGCCCTTGGTCGTTCCGATCCTGCGCGCCGGACTCGGCATGCTGGAAGGGATGTCGCGGCTGCTCCCGACGGCAGAGGTCGGCTTCCTCGGCATGATCCGGAACGAGGAGACCCTCGCGGCGTCGACGTACGCCGAACGCCTGCCGGAGGACCTGTCCGGCCGCCAGTGCTACGTACTCGACCCGATGCTCGCAACCGGCGGCACGCTGTCCGTGGCGATCCAGTTCCTGGTCGACCGCGGTGCCGACCACATCACCGCGATCTGCCTGCTCGCCGCCCCCGAAGGCGTCGCCCGCATCGAGGCGGAGCTCGCAAACCTGGACGTCCCCTGCAACCTGGTCATCGCCGGCCTCGACTCCCACCTCAACGAAAAAGGCTACATAGTCCCCGGCCTAGGCGACGCCGGCGACAGGTTGTACGGCGTAGCGCAATGAAGGAAAGAACAGAAAGCTGAAGTAAGAGGAGGCGACGCCGGCGACCGCCTGTACGGCGTAGCGCAGTAAAGCGAGTTGGTGTCGCAAACACCTCGGACACCGCTGCGCGGCTGATCTGTTGCCGCCTTCGGCGGGCGCGCGAACTGCAGATCCGCGCTCATCTCGTTTGCGCGCAGAGGATGTGGTTGCGCGGTCTCCGGGCTGCTTGATCGTGCCAGTCGAGCTGGCGTGCCTCAAGGGCGCCTTCGGCGTCGCTGCGCGATCTTCGACCCTTGACCCACACCACCCCGACCAGGGAAGGACGCAGCTATCCCGGAGCCGCTCACCCGAGTGGTCGCGCGCCGAGGTGTGAACACGGCGGCGGATCGGTGTGAGGGTGGTGGGACGGGTGTGGTGGCATGCGGGTCACGGCGAGGGATATCCCATGAGATTGACCGTTCTCCCGTCGGGATTTCACGGGAGAACCAACCATCTCGTGGGATAACTCATGAAATGGAGGCCGCCGGGGTCGGGTTCGTGGTCGGTGGCGGGATTCGCCTTGTGGGGAAGGGGGTTGGGAGGATGTTTAGCCCGGATTGGGAAGAGATCCTCCCCTGGCTGGCTGTTTGCTAGACGGTGGTGGGGAGGTCGGCGGATTCCAGGGAGACTAGTTGGGCGGGGGTGGGGGTGGTTAGTTCGGCTAGGCGGTGGGCTTGGCGTTCGGTCATGGCTTGGAAGATTTGGCGGGCTGAGCGGCCGTTGCCGAAGCCCTCGCCGCGGGGGAGTTGCTCGAACAGGGTGGACAAGGCTCGGTGGGCGTCGGGGCTGAGCTCGTACTGGTGTTCGCGGGCCTGGAGTTCGACGATGGCGACCAGTTCGGCGGCCGTGTAGTCGTCGAACATCAGCGTCCGGGTGAAACGGGACGACAACCCGGGGTTGGACCCGATGAACCGCGACATGTCCTGCACGTACCCGGCCACGATCACGACCAGGTCCTCGCGGTTGTCCTCCATCATCTTGACCAGCGTGGCAATCGCCTCGGCACCGAAGTCGTTGCCGATGCCAACGGGTGACAGCGAGTACGCCTCGTCGATGAACAGCACCCCACCCATGGCCTGGGTGACCGCCGCGGTCGTCTTCGGCCCGGTGTGACCGACGTACTCGCCGACCAGCGACGTACGGTCGACCTCCACCAGGTGACCGCGCCGCAGCAACCCAAGCGCCTTCAGCACCCGCCCGTACAACCGAGCCACCGTGGTCTTACCCGTCCCAGGGTTGCCCGCGAAAACCAGGTGCCGCGACAGCGGCGGCGCCGGGAGACCGGCCTCCTGCCGCATCCGGACGGCCTGCATCAGCTTCACCATCGACTGGACATCGCGCTTGACCCGATCCAGGCCGATCTGGTCGTCGAGCTCGGCCAGCACGTCCTCGAGCGTCTCGTCGTCCGGCGGCATGCTCTCGGCCAAAGCCCCGATCGGGGTGATGGAAGCCATGCCGGCGGCGGCCGCGAGTGGCGTCTCGTCAACCATCGGTACGCCGTCGACCGTGCAGTCCTCGAAGACCGGACTCGCCCCGTCCTCCTGCCCGACCGCCTCAACGCACTCCCGAATCCGCAGGTGCTGGAAGACCGGCGCGGACCCCTTGCTCAAATGCAACGCCGGGAACTTCGTGCCCGTGACGTCACAGTCGGCGTAACTACCCCCAGCCTTCTCAGCCAGGAAGATCCCGTTCTTGGCAACCGACGCCACCCGCAACGCCCGCACGGTCGGCGTCGCGCCCGACCACACCACCAGGCCCGTCCCGGCGCAGTCCTCGATCGTCGACGCAGCGATGTCCGCCGCCGCACCGGCGCCGACCACGATCCCCGCCGCCTTCGCGTCGCTGACCCGAACCGCGTCGATGCTGACCAGGCCCGCGCCCGCCAACTCGATGCCGGTGGCCCCGGTTCCGCGGACCGAGGACGACCGGAAGCCTGTCGCCGCCGTGGATTCGAGGTGCAGGCCGGTCTCACCGCCGACGATCCGGCAGTCTTCCGCCTCCGTCGTGGCCGCGTCGATCACCGACAGTCCGGTCAGGCCGACATCGTTGATCCCGCACCTGGTCAGCTCAACTCGCGACGACGCGGTCGCGTGCACGCCGTGCTCCGCGCCTTCGCGGACGAGACAGTCCGTCAGCCGTGCAACCGCCGTACCAGTCAAATGCACAGCGCTGTACGACGGCCGATCGAGGCGACTGTCCGTCAGTGTTGCAGTCGCGGAATCCGTGACCAACAAGGCGTTAGCGCCCGCATCAGCAACCGTGCACCCGGCCGCCACCAGCTCGGCCTGATCCTGGACCACCAGCCCACTGGCCCGCGCATTCCGCACCCGGCAATCCATCAACTCACCACGCGCTGTCCCGGCCGCATGCACCCCAGGGCCGCCAGACTCGTCGATCCGTACGTCGATCAACCCGGCCGTCGACCCGTCTTCGAGCAGGACCCCCGCCATCCCGGTCTGCCGAATCACCCCATCAGTCGCATCAAGCCGACTCGAACCCCGCAACCGGAATCCGTACCCGGAGACCCCCGTCAGCCGCAGCCGCGATGCCTCCAGAAACGCAGTGCCCGACAGCACCACCCCGATCCCGTCGATCGACTCGATCACGGTGTCGTCGGCCTTGGCCCGAACCCGCCCGGACAGATGTACGGCGGCCAGTCGCCCCTTCTCCACCCGAGACCGATTGAGCATCAGCGTGGTCACGCCGTACCCGGTCAGGTCGGAGCCCTGCTCGGTACCTTCGTTGCCGCGGGCATGGATCCGCCCGCCGCTCACGACACAGTCGTCGAGCAGGAGACCGGCACCGGGCGCGACCCCGATCGCCGGGGTGTTCCCGCTGTCCTCACCGCTGGTCCGGATCGCCAGTCCACGCAGCGAACATTCGAGGCCCTCGGCAACCACCGTCGGTTCCCCGGGTACGCCGGTCAGCGTCACGCTGCCCTGGCCCTGTTCGGCCATCACGATCACCGACCGATCCAGCCGGAGCTGTTCGACGTACTCGCCGGGGCTCACGACAATCACGTCACCAGGCGCGGCGGCCCGCAGCGCCTCGGAGATCCGGCGGAAGGTTCCCCGCCCTTTGGGGGCGACGTAGCGGTTGGTCACTCTGCTCCTTGCACGCCCGGTGGTACCCACAAGCCGGAGTTCGTCGTCATCGTCTGCGGCACCGTAACACTGCCCGGAAGCACCAGGTTCGAGGTGGGCGACTGGTACCACGACGGGTTGATCGAGGCCCGGTAGGCGTTGGTCAGGAAGATCCCCTGGATCGACTTCTCGAACATCTTGAACGGAATCTGCACGAAGAAGTCGCCGACGCCCTGGCGGTGGAAGAACCGCGACCCGCCGAATCCGGTGGTCAGGTTCTTCACCAGGCCGGTGCTCACACCGGTCGTCAACGAGGCCACCGCGTTGATCGCGCCGTCGCCGACCGCATCCCAGCCCGACAGCTTGACCGTCTTCCCATCGGCGTTGGTGACCCCGAAGATCGCCGCGTTCATCGTGCCGTTGACGAAGCCGCCCAGTACGGACGAACCCAGGTTGAAGCCGTAGTCGAAGACGCCGCCGCGCCAACGCAGCGCAGCTTCGTTGCCGGCCCACTCGTTGGACCAGGTCCTGTCGTTGTTGATCGGCCGCCGGTTGAAGTGCTTACCGCCGTCGACGTTGGCGAGCCCCAGCTTGAGGTTGCGCAGTTCGCCGCCGAGCTTGGTCTCGAGCAACGCCGTGGAGACGCCGGTCTTGATCGCCCCGCTGACGGCGGCGTTCATGAGCGCCTTCAGCGCGTCCTTGCCGGTGAACGGCCGGTTCTGCGCGGCCGCGACGATCGCGTTGACGATCAGGTTCGCGGTGAACTCGAGCACGAACTCCTGGCCGAACTCGATCAGCGCCTTCTGCCAGATCAACCTGGACCCCGGCGCGTACCGTGCCTCCCGGAACGCCGCGCCGCCGGGCGGGGTGACCAGGTTGCCGTTGAGGGTCCAGTCGGACTGGGTCAGCCACGGCATCCGCTGCGGCTCCCGCACCCGCCGGCCCCAGCCACGGACCTCGCTCAGGGCGCCCCGGAAGTCGTACTCGTTACCGGTCAGCCGCAGCTGCCCGCCCTGCAACTCGAAGACCAGACCGTTGTCGGCCCGCTCACCGAGCAGATTCCCGTCCCGGTCGTACAGCTTCCACTGCCCGTGCCACGCGTCGGACTCGAGGAAGTTGTCCCCGAACTGCATCCGCTCCCGTACGACGGTGCCGTGGTCGAACTCCTTCCACCGTCCGAGCTGCGTGATCCCGTTCTCCAGCTGGTACTCACGAATCCGGACCGGCCCATCCAGGTGCAGCGGCGTTTCACGCACCACCTGTGCGGCCGCGCCGTCGACCCCCGGCATCAGGTCGCGACTGTAGTCCGCGCCCCTGACCCAATCGGGTCGCCAGCCACCCGTGCCCGTGCTCCACATCCGTTCCAGGTGCACCGACCCGGCCACCGGGTTCCCGAACTTGTCGAACTCGCCGCTGCGCCAGCCGTTCGGCGTCCACCACGAGTCGACGTACCGGCCGCCGTCGAGCATCCGCCGGTCGCGAACAAGGTTGCCGGCGGCATCGAAATCACGGAACGAGTCGTCCCACGAGAGCCTGTCGTCGGTGGACCCCCGGAACGAGAGCCGCTCGCCGCCACGACCGCCGATCGCAACCCCGTTGAGATCGACCTCGCGCCAGGTCCACCGCGACGAGGTGGTCGAGCCGATCGCCTCGATGAAGACCCCCTCGCGATCGGGGCTCCGGAACGAATGGCCGACCAGGTTGCCGTGCGCGTCGCGGTCCTTCCAGATCGTCTGGATCGACGGATCCGAGTACTCGCGGACGACGCCACCCGGCTTGCTCTCCCGGACGACGACCCAGTTCCCGTCCACGTCCTTGACGTCCTGCCAGCCGTCGCGGCCGAACAGCCGCCACCCACGATCGGCACCGGCCTCCCACCCGACGCCACCACTGGGGTGCGCCACCGGCGGTGCACCCGCGAGGTCGCCGACCTTGATCTTGGTGCCGTCCCCGAGGGTCCCGGACGCGCGGACGAAGTTGCCTCCTGCATCGAGATCCACCAGCCCGCCGTCGTTGCCGACGTACCGGGTGCCGTGCTGATCGCCCTTGCTCCAGCTGAACAGCTGGAACTTGTTGTCGCTGTGAAGGTACGCCGACGGCCCGGCCGGACGGGCATTGTCGAAGAGCGGTCCGTTCCGGACCAGGACCGGCGGCCGTTGCTCGCCCTGCCGGATCACGGTCAGCAGCTCGTTGCCGCCGTTCATGGCGCTGCCGGATTCCTTGCCCTGGCGGGCGAACTGAAGCCATGTGCCGTCGTGGACCGCCGCGCCGTCGATCCCGCGGGTCATCGTGTACTCGCGGAACTGGTCGGCAAGCTCCGGTCGATGCCAGGCGCCCCACTTCTGCTGCGCGACCACGGTCTCGACGCGGGTTCCGACCGTACGCGTGAAGGTGTCGGTCCAGCCGTCACCGATGCGCTCAAGCGTCCGGTTGCCTTGGGCAATCAGTCCACCGTGGTCGTCGTACCGGAACCAATGCCAGTTGCCGTCACCCTGCTTGATCGCCAGCACATGCCCGGTGCCGGCGTTGTACTTCTGCAGCCCGTCCCGGTACTCACGGATGGTCCGCATGGAAGTGTCCACATCGCGCCACCCCGACCCGGTGTTGTCGAAATGCCGCGTACCCCAGCCGGTCAGACCACCCGTCTGGTCGTACGTCGCCCATCCGGTCCGGCGACCGAACCACCCGAAGCCCAAGGTGTCCGTACGCCGGAAGCTGTCCAGCACCGAGCCATCAGGCAGCCAGCGCCGCTCGAACACATCCACCGGCTTGCCGGTCGAGCTGAGCAACTTGATCTGCCCATTGCCCGCACCCGACACATCCACGCCACCGTGATGGAAGATCCCGGTGCCGATCGCACCCGTCCGATCGACCCGGTGCCAGGTCCCGTTCAAACGGTCGACAACATAGGTGTACGGCGTCGCCCGCCCACCCTGGACGACCGGGAAACCCTGCTCTGCAAGGGATCCGGTCCGGGTGAACTGGTGGTACTCGCCACCCCGCGGCCCCGGCCCGGTGAGCTCGAGCCGCACGCCACCGTCCGCGTCGATCGTGACGGTGTGCGGCGCGGGCATCGCCCTGCCGTCGCCCGTGGTCCAGGTGACGCGACCGTTTTCGCGCGTGACCTGGCCGCCGGCAGTGCCGAGCGCGTGGCCGTCGAGGTTCGTGACTTCGCGGACCACACCGCCCTGCAGGTTGAAGACGTCGTACCCGCCCGGTCTGGTGACCCTGATCTCGCCGGTAGCCGCGTTGAAGGTGACGTCCCGGCCGGGGATGGGCTGGAAGGTGTCATCCAGTCGCCGCGCGCCCGTTGCGGTGATCTCCAGGAAGCCGGTTTCGCCGGGCAGGTTGACGGTGTGGCCCTGGGCCTGGAACGTCCCGGTGCCGTCGTACACCCGATAGTTGCCGCCATCAACGACTCTGTAGCCGCCGGCAACGTGGTCGACAGTCCCGGTACCACCTGCCGGGTCGTGCAGGAGGAGGTTGTGGTTGGCGTCGTGGATGACGATCCGCTGATCCGGTAGCGGGATCTGCCGGTCCAGGTAGAGGCCGGCGTCGTCGAAGGTCCGGGCGATGCCGGTGTTCTCGGTGACGCGGAAGCCGCCGTCGAACGTGGTGACGTCGCCGGACAACCTCGTCCCCGCGTCGTCGATCAGGCCAGGCTCCATCCCGTGCGCGCGGTAGAGGAAGACTTGGCCGAGATGGTCCGGATCGGCGACCCGGATGCCCGTCCCGGTCTGGATGCCGTTGCGGCCGTACCAGCTGACGCTGCCGATCGAGTCGTCGCTGATCCGGATTTGGCCGTTGCCGAGGAGGTCGGCTCGATGGTTCGGGACCGGCTTGCCCTGGAAGTCGACCAGCCGGATGCCACCGCGTGGGTCGGGCTCGGTGAACAGGGTGCCGTGGACGTTGAACTGGTCGGAGAGCACCCGGCCGTCGGCGACATGTACGCCGTTGACGTCGTACCGCTGCATGTGGCCGTTCGGCCCGAGGACGCGGAAACCGCCGTCGTCCAACTCCTGCACGCGGAAGCGTCCGGCGTCCAGTCCGGTCACCTGCGGGCGCCCGGCGTTCGGTCGGACCACGGTGAAGTGCTCGTACTGCCCGGTCAGCGGGAACTGCCGCTCGGGCTGTATGTGCACCATCTGAACAATGACCGGCTCCGGGTTGATGCCAAGAGCGGTCTTGCCGGTGATGTCGTCCCACATCCCCGGGTGGTGCGTCATGATCCACTCGGCCTTGGCCTGGGCGGGTGCGATCTTGACGACCTTGTCCGTACTCCAGCCCGCGAACCGCCGTGGCTCGCCGGTGTCCTTCGGGAACTCGACGCGGTACCAGTCCGCGAACGCATCCCGGTTACCCGGACCGGAGACGAAGTCCTGGATCTTCGCGACCCCGGCCGTTCGGCCCGCACCGAGCTCGGCGAGTGCGTCCTTGATCTCCGCGACCGCGACTTTCTGCTGCGGCACCAGGTGTTTCAGCCCGTCCGGCACGGTCCGGAACTCGAACAGCAGCGCGCTCTCACCGGCGATTGTGACGTCGTTGATGCCGTGCCCGGCCACCTCGCCGCCACCCAGGATGTACGCGCGGACCTCCTTGGCGATCGCCGGGTCGTCGAAGATCGAGGTCTCCCGCAGCAGCTTGAGCACCTGAGCCCGGTCGCCGGCCGACAAGCCGTCCAGGATCGTGCTCGGCGCCGTCCGCGGCAGCACACTCCACTCGTTCTTGACGGCCGGATCGGTCAGGCCCGGGAACGGCGACCGGCCGGGGAAGTCACCGATCGGGATGCCGTGCTTGTCCACCTGCTTCGCGGTGAACGACATGATCGACTTCAGATACGTGTACGACGATTCCACCTTGGCGGGATCGTCGAGCAGGTTCGGCGGCAGGTTGCGCAGGGCGTCGTCGGTGCGGAACTCCGGCTTGTACCAGGGGTTGTCCCGCAGCAGCCGCAGTTCGTTGGTCGCGTCAGTCCCGAACTGGGTCGCCTTCACGCCGACGGTCAGCTGCTGGCCGCCCAACGGCATCGAGACACTGCCCGGCTCGTCGAGATGGAGGCCGCTGCCGGGGGCGAGGACGTGGCGCTCGTTGGTGATCTGTAGCGCGAACTTCCCGTTGGTGATCGCTTCCAGCGGCTCGTGCGGGTTCGTACCGATCCGGCCCTTGAAGACATCCAGCACGAACTGCGTGGCGTCCTGCCGCAGGGCGGTCGACGCGATGTCGTCCAGGTGGGACGGATACGTGACCAGCTCGACCGTGTGCGTCTTCCAGGCGCCGCCGTCGGCTCCGGCGATTCCCTTCGGGTTGCGGTACGTGCCGGTGCTCATGTCCTTGGTGATCATGATCACCGGCGCGTCGGTGTCCACGTGCTTCACGAACGCGAACACCCGATCCGTGCCCTCGCGCAGCGCGACCACGAGCCCACTCAACTCGCTCTCGCTCCCGAACGACACCCCGTCGAACGTCTTCCCGAACCCAGGCGCCACCGCCCGCCTGCCGACGCCAGGTACGACGGCCCCCGGCGCATGCCCGGCATTAGTCGCCGCAGGCAACCGCGGCGCCGGCGGCGGCACCATCAGCTGCGGCGGAGGCGGAGGTGGCGGCGGCGCAACCTGCCCCGCAGCGGGCGGCGGCGTCTCGACGTGCGCGGCGGGCGGGGGTGGTGCGAGGTGTTCGGTGGCGGCTGCGCCTTGGAACTGGCCGTCGCGGGCGTACCGGAACTCGCCGTCGGGCGTCGTGACGAAGACGTCGTCGCCGAGGGCTCGGGTCGACGAGCCGGTGTCGCCGAGGGTGCCGTCCATCCGGCCGGCGCCGCCGCGCAGGTTGACGACCTCTCCGGCCAGCGGACCGTCGGTCAGGTGGATCGACTGCCCGACCAGGTTCGGCCGGTCGAAGCCCTGCTGGAAGTCCCACCGCGCCACGGTCTCGCCGTTCGAGCCGATCTTGGTGACCGTGATGTCGCGCCCGTTCACAGACCCGGTGAACGACTCGGCGCGCGACCCGGCGAACTGAACCTCGCCGTTCTCGACCTTGAACGAGACGCCACCCGCCGGAACCTCGTGGAAATCGCCGGCCCCGTCCAGCTTCGGCCGCTTCTGCACGCTCTTGACCTCGGCACTGACGACATCGAAGTCCAGATCGTGCGCGCGCTTGAACCCGGCCTTCGCGATCTCCAGATCCGCCTTGGCCGAATCCAGGTCCAGCTTGACCTGATCCCCGACCACCGGACCCGAGCTCGGCCCGTCGTTCCGCCCGCCGTGCAGGTCGAAGGTGTGCGAGGCCTTGGTGAGGTTCGCCTCCGTCTGCTGGATCCGCGCGAGGTCCTCCAGCTTCGCGTCGACCATCGGCCCGGTGTCGCCGGGGCGCCGAACCACATCGGCCTTCAGGCCCCGATCCATCGCCCAGGTCTCGTTGAACGACTGCGCCTTCCACTCCGTCGGTGTGAGCTTGAGGAACAGGTCGTTGTTGTGCAGCGTCCCGGCTCGCAGGTCGGTCGCGATGTTCGCGAAGCTCTCCCCGCTCCACCCGTGCTCGAACGTCGTCCTGTCGCCGATCTTCGCCGTCACCGAGACCGAGTCACCGGCCACGTCGTGAGTGACCGTGATCTCCAGGTCCTTGCCGAAACCTGGCTTGGTGACCGTGATGTGGTTCGTCAGCCCGTCCGGGTCCAGCTTCGAGATCGCCGTGACATCGTGCAAATCGTCGAACTTCTGCAGCTTCGCGACCTCGAACGCACCCGCGAAGTCGTCGAACGCCGTCTCCGCGGACAACCCCGGCCAGCGCTCGTTGATCAGGTCGTCCAGGTAGTTGTCCGGAATCTGGTTGGCCCGGACCGGGATCACCGTCAGCCCGTCGCGCTCGAAGATCGGCTCGTCGGTGCGCTGCAGGATCGACGGCGACAACGTCACCTCGAACTGCTCCGCGTTGAACGGCTTCCCTTCGCCGCCGACCGGGTGATAGCCCTCCGGATACGACAGCGCCAGCTTCCCGTGTGAGGGCGGAACCTCGATCTTGAACACGACCCGCTTGGCCGGATCCGCGCCCTCGGCCCACTGCGGCTGGAACTTCCAGTCGCTCGAGGTCGACATCGGCAACCGTTCGATGAAGTGTTCCGACTGCGCCGCGAGTGGGTCCATCGCCATCCCGCGATAGACGGTCGTCGTACCGACCGGTCCGTCGGTGAGCAGGCTGTCGGCGACGTCGTTGAACTCGCGGACGTCGCGAAGCAGGTTCTGGGTGGCGAGCTCCGGGTGGACGTACCCGCCGAAGCCGCGCTTGCCGGTGAACGTGGACGTGCGGATCTTGACCATCATCTCGCTGACGAAGGTGTACTTGTCGGCCGCCGTCAGATGGGTCCGAGAGATCTCGGCCTGCGCGACCCAGTGGGCCAGGTCCTCGCCTTGGAGGTGCGCGGGCGGTGTGAGGTCGGGCAGGTCCCGGGTCAGACTCGGGCCGAGCCCGACGAAGGAACCCGATCGGTCGTAGACCATCGCGCCCTGGCTCGACGGCACCTTGAAGGTGTCGTTCGCGTACTGGACCCGCACCTCGCCGAAGTCGTCGGTCGTCCGCACACTGTCGGGCCGTCCGTTGCTGATCGGAATGTCGAGCTTGTCGCCGTCGAACGGTCCACCGGTCAGCGTGAGCTGGTCGTGCTTCAGCACCGGCCAGTTACGGGCATTCAGCTCGTACGACAACGTTCGTACGGCGGAACCGTCCGCGCCGTACTCGGTGATCGTCAGCGCCCGCCCGTCCAGCACGCCCTCGAACTGATCGGCCTTCGCCCCGGTGAAATGGACGTTGCCGCCATCAACGATCTTGAACGCCGCTCCGCCCTCGGGGATCGGGAACTGGCCGGGAGCACCGCCGAGGAGTCGTGGCCGTTCCTTGAGCGATTGATTCAGCAGGTCGTCCAGGTGGAGCTGGACGTCGTCGGCGTTCGCGCCCCACTTGGCCTCGAAGGTGTTCTTCGCCGTACTCAGCTCGGCCTCGGCCCCGTGCAGGTCGGCACGCACCAGGTCGCCGATCGACGGACCGGTGGACGGCCCGTCCACCCGGCCACCGTGAACCTCGACGTCGCCGGCCAGGGTGTCGATGTTGGCCTGCGCCTGACGGATCTGGTGGAAGTCGTTCTCCCACCCGGTCCCTTCCGGCGCCTTGCCCTTGCCTGCGACCTCGGACCACTTCGCGGGCGTCGGCATCGACTCGAGGTCGATATGACCGTGCAGCACGTTCGCGCGCAGGTCCGAGGACAGATGCGCGAACTGCTGCGCGTTGAAGGTCCGGTCGAACGTGTGCACGCCGTCGGCCGCCCAGACCACCCGGACCGTGTTGGCCTTCGGATCGCGCAGGACCGTGATCACGATCTCGTCGGTGAAACCCGGCTTGCCGACGTGAACGGTCCGGGACAACCCGTCGACGCTCGTCGTCACATGGACCGTGACACCGTCCATACCGTCGATCTTCTGGAGAGCAGCGGCGTCGAAGGACTTCGCGAAGTCGTCGAAGACCGACGCCGAGTCCAGCCCGGTCACCTTCGAGTTGACGACCTCGTCGAGCTTCACGGCCGGCAGCGGCCCCGCGGTGCGCAGATCCGTCGTGACGTTCATCGCGTCGGTATCACCCGGCTTGTGGAACACACCGGCGTGGCCGGCCACGTCGGTATCGCCAATGTTGCCGCTGGTCGGGGTCTGCAGCTTGCCCTGCCCGTCGTAGTGCCACTGGGCGCCGTCCGGGCCCTTCACCTGGACCACGCCGTGGTCGAGCTGCTGGATGACGAGCTTGTCGGACAGCGCGCTCCCGTCCAGCGCGGTGATCCGGAAACCTCCGTCAGGAGTCTGGATCAGGACCCGGTCGTCGATCCGCGGCATACCGTCGGCCTTCGTCAGCCGCACGCCCTGATCGATCGCCATCCCCGTGCTGTCGAACCGCGTCGTCACTCCGGTCGAGGTGTCGGTGAACCGCAGCCCGCCGCCGCCGAGCGAATCCAGGCGACCGTTCGGCCCGCCACCGTGCAGGTCGAAGGTGGTCATCCCGTGAAAACGTTCGACCTTGACGACCGCGTTCGGGAAGTCTGCCAAGCCCTGCAACGCAACGTCGGTCTGGCCCGGTCCGAACGCGTGGTCGCCCTTCCCGTGAAACGTCGACGGCGGGAGAGGTACGTCGGTCTTCGGTACGGCGACCGCCTGAACATGCGCGGGTGGTGGGGTGGCCAGGTTCTGCATCCCGGCCAGGTTCACGTCCTGGAGGTGAACGTTGCCGGTAGCACCTAGCTTGAGGTCGGCGGCGCCACCGTCCAGCAGGTTGAAGGCCGCCTTCAGGTGCTGCACCATCGGCGAATCGAGACCCTGCATCGGGACGTGCGCCGGAGCCGGCCCGAGCGCGATCTCATCAAGCGATTTCCAGGCGTGGGCGGCCTGGAAGCCGTGCGTGATCTGGTCGCCGATCGAGGTCGCGAAGTGCGGGGAGATCGCTGGCACGTTGGCCCGCAGGCTGCCACCGACCAGGTCGTTGACGGTGCTCGCGGGCGGTGCCGCGATATGCATCGAGCCGACGTTGCTCGTCGCCGGCGCCGCCACGTGCACGCTCGCATCGACGTGAGTGAAGGTCGGTGACACCGGGACCGCGAGGTTGCCGGTCACACCGTGCAGAGCAGGCGAGGCGAAGTTCCCCGTGGTCGGCAGGCCGTCGACCAGCCCCTTGATCCCGTTGACGCCGGCCGTGGCGGGCTGTCCGATGTGCATCGCGGGCAGGTCGGTCTTCAGGTTGCCCGCCAGCCCGGTGGTCTCCGGGACGTGCAGACCGTTCTGCAGGTGGGTCTCGGGGACGGCGCTGAAGCCGATCTTGTCGGGCGTCATCCCGGCTGGATCGATGTGGATCTCGTCGGTCGCGGTGAAGATCTTGCCGGCCTTGAAACCACCTTCGGTGGCCAGGCCCAGGTTGTTGATGTGGATCGCCGGGATCCGCACCTCGGGCGCGGTGAGGTGGTCGAGGAAGGCCCGGCCGAACGACGGGGCCGGCGGCGGGACCGGGACCTGGCTGACCCCGCGGCCGACCGCGCCGATGACCTCGTCCGGGAGCTTAGTGGGCAGGCCGAACACGTGCTGCCCGGCGAATCCGCGCCCGATCACGCCGACCTTCAGCGCCTTCGTGAACGCCTCGAACTCGGTCATGTTGGGCATCGCCCGGAACGCCCGGAGGTCGTCGGCCGCGACCGGCAGGAAGATCCGGGTCCACTGCAGGCCGCCGAAGTGCGTACCGATGAACTGGCCGGTCCCGACGACGAACTTGCCGATCCCCCGGCCCACGGCGCTCAGTCCCGAGCCGATCGCGACGGTGAGCTTGTCGAAGCCAACGCCCAGCTTGGTGATCGCGCTCAGCGTGAACGCGCCGAAGTTGGTGGTCAGGTTCACGACCTGGATCGGGAAGGTCCGGATGTTCTTGATCACCGTCAGGCCGGTGTCGGCGAACTTGACGATGGTCGCCACGATCGGCAGTCCGCGCAGGCCGGTCAGCCCGGTCAGCAGGAAGTCCTTGGTGAAGACGTTCCGGAAGCCGTTCGCGACGCCCTTGACGATCGAACTGATGCCCTTGCCGATCCCCGACATGATGCTGAAGATCGGTAGCGCCTTGGTGGTCGGCGCGATCAGTCCCAGGCCGGCCAGGAACACGTCCAGGAAGCTGCCGTCGCCCTTGGCCATGTCGACGACGGCCTTGATGAACAGCGCGAGGTTGACCCCGAGCGCCAGCAGCGCGATCGGGCCGCCGAAGATCAGCGCCGGGATGATCAGGATGATCGCCAGCCACTTGAACGCTTCCCAGAAGAGCTCGCAGGACGAGACCGGGAGGTCGATGTTGACGCTCTTGATCCGCGCGGCGTAGCCGGACGCCTTGTCGCTCTGGTCGGTTCCGGCCTGCTTGGCGAGGTTCTTCTGGTGTTCCCGCTCCGGGTCGTCCTCGGCCAGTCCGCGGCCGGCGTTCAGCGCGGCGTCGGCGATCCGCTGCTGCTCCTCCACCACGCCGCGCCACTCCGTCAAGGCGGTACCCGCGGTCTCGAAGGCGTTGGCCACGTCCTCGATGTGGTCCTTCAGCTTGCCGTCCACCTTGCCGCGGAGCGCATCCGCGGTCGCACCGACGAAGACGGCGTCGTTGTTGGTGTTCATCACCGAGTTGATCGCGTCGGAGATCTTGCGCGCCTTGCCGCCGAGATCCGACAGGACCGTGGCCAGTTCGCCGATGGTGGCGGGTTCACCGGGCGTCGGGTCCGCGTCGAGTCCGATCGCGTCCCAGTCGGTCGGCCGCCCCATCCAGCCCTCCTCGGTCCTGTGCCCCAGCTGACCCCGTCCATGGCGGCCCCGAGGGGTCCTCCGTACTGACCACGCGGGACCGGCCCTCCGGGTTCAGATCGAAATGAACCGAACCAGGTGCCCTGGCGTGGTCAGTACGGAACCGTCGGCTGTCAGGAGGGGTTTGTGGGAGACCGGCTGAAGATCGACTACAACATGCTCAACGATGCCAAGCGCGATCTGACCGCGCTCTCGGACACCATCGACCCGACGCTGAACGGCAGCATCTTCAGCACCCTCGCGACCGAGGACAGCTCGTCGATCCTCGGCGCCTTCGACATCTACTCGGCCGTCTATGACCTGCACGACAACGCGGGCAACACGATGGACCGGGCCAAGAAGAAGATCAAGGAGCTGGCCGACTCGTTCGGCTCGGTCGGCGAGGCGTTCCTGCAGTTCGACGCAGAGCTCAGCCAGGGGATGTCGATCACCGGCAACAACCTGAAGCTCGGGAACTACAACCGGGACAAGGCGAACTGGGAGTACTACCAGGAGCACAAGTCCGAGTGCGAGAACATCCCGCCCGGCCAGGACGTCCCGGGGTTCTGCAGCGCCACGGATCCCGGTGACCCGCCGCTCGATCAGACCATCACCACCGATCGCGGCAACATCCACACCCATCTCACCCTCGACGACTCCGGCCAGGTCGTGAAGGAAGAGAGCACGGTCACGTACGACGGCAAGACGTACTACTCCGTCACCACGTACAGCGACGACCGGCACCACGCCGTCACCGACACCACGTACCCCGACGGCAGCACGGTGCACAACGACACCCACCTGAACGACGACGGCAGCGGCACGATGAAGACCACGAACAGCGACGGGACCTGGAAGGAATACACGCGCGGCGCCGACGGCTCCGACAACCCCGACCATCTCCCGGCCAAGTGGGTCGAGACCCAGGCCAGCATCGACGCGAACAAGCCCGACGACCCCGACGACACCCCGGAAGGCCCGCCGCCGCGCACCTCCGGTGGCGGCAGCAAGCTGAACTGACCCCCGATGTCCGGTACCACCCGTACTCCGACCCGATGGAAGGTACGCAGAATCCATGGCCTACAACGGCATCAACCTCGACTACGACAAGATCACCAGCGTCGTGAACCTGCTGCACAACGCCCACGAATTCATCATTCCGAAGGTCCAGGAGCTGCACACGCGGGTCGACGAGCTGGTCAACGACGGTCTGGTCTTCAAGCAGGCCAGTGACGTCATCCGGGACACCTACAAGCAGTTCGACACCAGCCTGACCCAGGCGGTCCAGGGCATCGAGTCGTTCAAGTCGATGTTCGACTCGATCAAGACGAACGCCGAGGACTTCGACAGCGGCATCGTCAAGGCGCTGAACGAGAAGAAGTAGCGGGCCACCGGCCGAACAGGGGCTCCAGGCTGGTTGCCTGGAGCCCTTTTTATTGGGGCCGGAGCACTGTCAGCGGGACCTGGACGGCGATCGGCTGCGACCCGGGCCCGGTGGTCAGGCCCCGACCGAGCCGCGGGGTCCCGCGGACGATGTTCATGCCGAGACGTACGCCGATCAGGTCGCCGTCGCTCGGCGTTCTTGCCTCCAGCAACAGACCGCGCCGGGCCCGCCGGGCGGCCCCCGCCCAGCTGCTCATCCCGCTCTGGAAGCCGTCCGTGGTCGCGCCGAAGACCAGGCCCAATCCCTCGTCGCGGCCGGAGACGACGATCTCCTTCAGCAGCTTGTCGGCCGACGGCGACATCATCAGATCGGCGTCGTCCATGATCACGACCTTCGTGCCGGGCAGCTGCTGCAGCACCGCTTGCAGCTGGTCCAGGCCCGGGTCGCTGTCCTCCATCAGCACTACGTGGGGATGGCGTTGCAGCATCCGCAGTGGCGACTCGCGCGGCGTCATCACGACCACCGACGACCCGCCGGCCAGCAGCGACACCGCGAGACAGGACAGCGCGTTGCTCCGCCCGCTTCCCGGCGGACCGAGCACGGCGAACGACGAACTGACACCGGCCAGGTCGACGCCGAGCGCGCCACCCTCGTCGCCACCGAGGCCGACCAGACCCCACAAGGGCCGCTGGTCCTGCGTGCGGACCTTCTCGTAGGCCTCGGCGAACTCGACCGACGTCGGCAGCGGCGCGACCGGGAACGGCCGGCGCGCGGGCGACACCTTGGCATCGCGCTTGCGCGCGTCGGCCGCGATCGACCGGATCGCGTCCACCTGGGCGGAGCCACCACCCTCGGCCAGTACGACGACCTGCGTCTCGGTTCCCGTGAGTACGTGCCAACCGCGGCCCGGCGGGACCAGCATCGGCACCTTCGCGTTCGGTAGCCCGGCGGCCTGGTAGTCGGTCCGGTCGGCCTGGCGCAGCAGCAGCTTGTGGTCGTTGTGCGCCGCCAGCCGGCCGCCGAGCAGCGTCCGCTCCGAGGTGCCGATCAAATGAATGCCGAGGGCACCGCCCTCACGCAGCAACCGGGTCAGCTGTCCCATCAACTGGCCGTGGTCGTGATCGTCAAGGATGGCCGCCAACGCGTCCCAACCGTCGACGAGGACCAGCACGTGCGCCGGCCGCTCGGCCTTCGGCAGCAGGGTGCGCAGCTCCGTCAGGCCGGTCGCGTTGTGCTCGCCGGCCAGCTCCTGCCGTTCGGTCAGCTCCTGGTTCAGCCGCTGGAGCAACCGCGTCAGGCGTTCCATGTCGTGCCGCGACACGATCGCACCGCAATGCGGCAAGGTCTCCAGCGGAGCGAGCCCACCACCGGCCGCGTCGATGCCGTGGATGTGCAGGTCGGCGACGCTGAGCCGCTTGGCCGCCGAACCGGCGATCGTCCGCAGGACCTGCGTCCGCCCGGATCGCGGCGACCCGATCACGTACAGATGGCCGAAGGTGGCGAAGTCGATGCCGGCGACCCGCCGTTCCTGCAGCGCGGGGATGTCCTCGAGCGCGTAGGGGACGAACATCTGCTGCTCGCTGGTGTCGGGCAGGTCGTCGAGGAGGACCTGCTCCGCCAAGGCCGGCTGCCACGGCTGCGGCTGCGGGGAGAAGTCGTCCAGTTGATCGGCCGCCGCGCGCAACGCCTGGACGAGGACGAGCAGGTCGGTCGCCGGAAGTTCGGTCCGTGAGCTCTCGTCGGGCTCCGGCGCGGCTACCTCCTCGACGGGCCTGCCGAGCTCGGTCCACGGCAGTTCGGTGACCTGCACCTGATCGGGGTCGACCGGCGTATCGGGCTCGGCGACCTCGGTCCGCTCCGCCCCGACCCACGCGGTCTGGAACAGGTCGGCCATCCGTGGGCCACGCCGCATCAGCGCCCGCCCGGGATTCGAGGGGCTGATCGACGCCGCCTCGTTCACGTCGACGATGTCCTGGCTCTCGGTCTGGTCGGTGACGCGGAGCGCGATGCGCAGGTTGGTGTTGGCCCGGATGTCCGCGGTGACGACACCGGCCGGTCGCTGCGTGGCCAGGATCAGATGGATGCCGAGCGATCGGCCGCGCTGCGCGATCCCGATCAGGCCGGGCACGAACTCCGGGATCTCCTTGACCATCGCGGCGAACTCGTCGATCACCAGCAGCAGGCGCGGCAGCCGGCGGAGCTTCGGATCGACGGTCCGCTTGTTGTGATAGTCCGGCAGGTCCTTGGCGTCCGCCGCGGCCAGGATCCGCTCGCGCCGCCGCAGCTCGGCGTCCAGCGACGTCAGCACGCGCTGGACCAGGTGCGAGTCGAGGTCGGTCACCATCCCGAGCGTGTGCGGGAGCCCCGCGCATTCCTTGAACGCGCTACCGCCCTTGTAGTCGATCAGGACGAACGTCAACTCGTCCGGCCGGTTCGCCACCGCGAGCGAGGCGACCAGGGTCTGCAACAGCTCCGACTTCCCGGATCCCGTCGTACCGGCGATCAGTCCGTGCGGGCCGTCGACGACCAGGTCGACGGTGAACTTGCCGTCGAAGTCCGCGCCGAGGACGAACGACGTACTCGCGGGCTTGCGCTGCCACCGTGACACGAGCTCGTCGGCGGTCGGCGGGTCGAGGTCGAGCTGCTCGAGCAGCTTGGTCGTCCGCGGCAGACCCGCGTCCTGATCCGGGCTGATATCGCGGACCGGCGCCAACGCGCGGGCGATCTGTTCGGACCACTCGGGCGTGACCAGGTCGGCCCGTACGTCCTCCTGGTCCGGGATCCCGGGCCGCCGTACGGTCAGCGTCTCGGCCTCCGCCGCGACCACGGCGCTGCACTCCTGCGGAAGCAACCGCTCGTCGCGATCGAGGCAGACGGCGTACACCCCGACCGACGGCCCGTCGGCCAGCACCTGGACGAAGCCGGGAACGTCGCGCAGCCGGCGCGAACCGTCCGCGATCACCACGGTCTCGGTGTCGACGACCTCCGTCGAACTCGACGAGGTCTCCGCAAGCCGGCGGCGGCTCTGGACCTGCGACACCAGCTCGCTGATCCGGGCGTTCGTCGTGGTCTCGTCGTTCGCGATCAGCACTGCCGCGGGAGCATGGTCCGGGCGCAGATGCGGCAGCCAGCGGACCCATTCCCACTCCGCCGCATGCTCGGCCTCGGCGAGTACGACGATCCGCAGCGCCTGCGGTGAGTGAAGTACGGCGGCCTGCACGGCCATCCAGCGGGCGAGTCCGCGGATCGTGTCGGCCGGACCGGCCAGGCCGACCACGCCGTGTCCGCGCAGCGGCAGGGCGATGGGCGCGTCCGGAATGGTCCAGCGAATCTGCTGATGGTTGTCCTCACGGCTCTGGTCGTCGAGGATCTTCAACGACGACTGGTCCGCGGTGCCGACGCGCAGCAACAGGTAGTCCGGATCGCTGCGACGGCGTTCCCACAAACGGCTGCCGGGCCTGGTCGCGAGCTGGGCGATGCGGACCGGATCCGGCGCGGTCACGTTGCGGATCAGGCGTTCGCGCGTGACGGCCGCCGCGATCTCCTCCTCCAGCGCGACCTTGCGGCCGAAGTAGCGACGCCTCGCCTCGATGTGTTCGGCCCGGTTGGTCCGACGGCTGGAGAAGAAGTTCATCGCCATCATGACCGGGCTGAGCATCGTGAAGACGAGGAAGTAGTACGACTTGAAGATCCCGACCATGACGAGTCCGAGCACGATCGGTCCGAGCACGACCGGCCACGCGAACGGCCGGTTCTGCGGCGGCCGCGGCGGCGGTGGTAGCCGGAGGCGCTCCTCGTCGAGGTGCGGCGCGAGCCGCGGCGGCCGGTTGTAGTCCAGGGTGAACCCGTCGTCGGCGAGGCGAACGGCGGCCAGCGGCTCGAGCACTCCGTTGCGGCGCAGCAGCACCGGGCCGACCGCGAGGTCCTCGTCCGGCGGCCAGTCGTTCACCTGACCGATCGCGACCTGGGCGGAGTCGACGATCCGTCGCCCCGGCCGCTCGTGCGCGGTCTCGGTGTCGTGCGTCCGGATGGCGCTGGTCGCGGCGTCGTCCTCGGGCGGACCGATCCGCCGGCTGATCACCTCGCCGGGCACCTCCTCGGTCCGATGCCACTGCGCGTCGCCGTCGGGTCCGACCGTGATCCACAGCCCCCGAGCCGGTACGCCGTTCCCGTCGAGCCGGATCTCGCAGAGCGGATCCGCGCCGATCTCGTGGCTGCCGGGTCCGACCCGCCACACCCGTCCCGATTGCGGTCCGGAGACCGCGTGCAACTCCACCACGACCGGCGCCTGACCGGTCGGTGCCTTCTGCAACAGATCGGGTACGTCGACCGGCCCGCCGACCCCGATCACGCCACCGGCACGCACTCCGGACTTGGACAGCGGCATGGCCGGGTCCAACCGGTTGCGACCGAGGAAGAGCGTCGTACCGGGCAGGCCCATGCCCTCGGCGAGACCGCCGACGGACAGGCCGGGCGGGATCTTCACGATCCGGTCGGCGCGGGCACCGGACCTGGCCTCGACCGTGGTCAGGCTCAGCTCCACGATGCCGCCTTCCGGCCGTTCACAGGCTCGCCCTGGGCCGGTGTCGGCTGCGGGACGGCCGAGACGCCGATCGGGCCGGCCGGCAACTCCAGGTCGCCCAGGTCGTCGGTGCTCGTGGCCGGGTCGAACGGCGCTCCGCCGTCGAAGTCGTGTGGTGGCATCCGGTGGATCGACCGCGCCACGGCCTTTGCCAACGGCAACGGATCGATGCGGAGCCAGGACGCGCCACCGTGCAGCCGCAGGCTCTGGTCGGGTAACGCCTCCAGCAGCCGGCTGGTGCCGCGGGCAACCCCCAGCGTCACCATCCGCCGCCCGGCCGCCAGCTGTCCGTTCAGCGGCCCGCGACCCACGACGAACCAGGCACCGAGCCGCCGGGAGGCCTCGTCGAGCGGCATCCCGTCGTGTCGCGGGTGGATGCCTTCGGCAACTTCGACGGCGCCGACGGGCAGCCTGACATCGAGCTGGGCAGCCAGCGCCTGGACCACCGCCTGCGCGGTCCGGTCGACGCCGTACACGGACAGGGTGCGCGGCCCGGAGAGGAGATCGAGCATGATCACCGTCGCGCCACCCGCGTCCGTACCGATGCAGGCCAGCAGCGGCGACTCCCGCACCGACGGACTCTCCGGCACGTGGTTGCGATCGATCCACCACAGGCGTGGATCCTGCGGTTCGGCACTCCAGGGCTCGGGCGGCTCGAGTTCGGAGCCGCCGGCAACGAAGACCCCGATCCGCTGCTTGCCGAGGGCAACGGCGTACGGCGTCATCCGCGGGCTGACGGCGGCTGCGGCGACGATCGCGCGTTCCGCCTCGATCCAGCCCTTGCTGTCCTGCAGGACCTGGGTGAGCAGCCGGAGCCGGCGGCGATACCGACGCCGGGCCGCGATCGGCTCGGTGAAGGCCCGCACGGTCCGCTTGGTCTCGCGGCCGATCCGGCCGAACATCCGCTTCCAGCCACCGAAAAGGCGGCGAACCAGCAGGCTGAGCAGGATCACCAGCAGCAATCCCAGTCCGATGTACCCGAGCAGGACCCGCACTCCCGACCCCGCGGACCCCATGTTCACGCGGCGGCTCCGGCCCAGTCTCCGCGATCGAGCCGGGCGCGGATCAGGCGGACGCCGTTGTGGGCCCGCGACTTCACGGTCCCGACCGGTACGCCGAGCACCGCGGCGACCTCCTCGCCCGCATGCCCGAGCAGATGAACGCGCGCCACCACCTCACGATGTGCCGGAGACAGCCCCCGGAGCACATCGACCAGGACCTGACGATCGATCACCTGCTCGGCCGGATCGGGCTCGCTGACCGGCTGCTCGAGCTCGGTCGCGCCCAGCCCGACGGGTACGGCCCGGCCGTCGCGGCGATGGTGGTCGATGACCAGGTTGCGGGCGACGCGGAACAGCCACATCCGAACCGGGCGGTCCTGCCAGTCGATCCGATCGGAGAGCTGCCAGGCGCGCAGCAGCGTCTCCTGGACCACGTCCTCGACGGCATAGCTGTCGCGGGAGAGAATGCTGGTGACGTACCGGCGGAGGCTTTCCCGTTCGGCCAGACACAGGTCGATGACGGTGGTCCGGCGAGTGCGCTCGTCGATGATGGATCTCCCTCGTTGGGCGACTCGGCGGAGAACCTGCTTAATCGTCAAAATAGATTGAGAACGCTCTCATCGCAAGAACGTATGGTGAACACCGCGCAACAGTGCCATCTCTTTCGGTAATCGCAGCCCGTTACCGACCCGTGGTTTGACGCGGACGGGGTCGCCGGGTGATTCTCGATTCGCCGTCCCCTTTCCGCCCCCTCTGAAGGACAGCTGAGGAGCTGACGTGCGGTCACCCCGAGACCCCGGCCGACCGGCCAAACCCGGCTCGTCCAGCCGCTTCGCGGAGACTTTCGCGCGGCGTCCCGGCGTTCCCAGGATCAGTCGTCTGCCCGACCGGCGGGCCTGGTCGACGACCGCCGTCGTGGCCGCTCTGATCGCCGGGATCGCGATCGGCGCGTCGATGATCACCCGCGGTGGCTCGGGTCCGGCGTACACCTCCGATGTGGCATTCAGCACATCGAGCACACCCGCCCCGACCTCGACCGTCACCCTGACGCCGGGCGAGACACCCGGGCCGACCTCGACCGTGACAGAGACCACAACGACCAGGCCGGACGTGAATCAGGTCGTGAAGACCGTGGTGATGCCGGGCGTGACCGTGACGTTGCCGCCGACAACAATCACCGCGCAACCGCCACTGGCACCGAAGCAGCCGACGGCAACGGTCACCGCGACCACGACTGCCACGGCGACCACCACGGCTACTACGACCGCGCGGACGACCACCACGGTGAAGGTGCCGGCCGGCGGAGTGAGCACAGACACCCGCCCGAACGTGCAGGGCGGTGGGTCTGGCGCACCGGCCGAGTTGAAGAGCGCCGCCAGCACTCAGCGCTGCGTCGACGTCAAGGGCGCCGGTGACGGCGTCGGCCACGACGGGACGCCGCTGATCGCCTGGGACTGCACCGGCAGCGCGAACCAGAAGTGGACGTTCATGCCCGACGGCACCATCCGGTCGATGGGCATGTGCATGGACCTGGCCTTCGCCGCGACCGCCGACGGGACCCAGATCCAGCTGGTCAACTGCAACGGCTCGGTGGCTCAGCAGTTCGAGCTGACCAGCAAGCAGGAGCTGATCAACCCCGGCGCCCGCAAGTGCGTCACCGCCGCCTCCACCGACAACGGCGCCAACCTGACCATCCACACCTGCACCGGCACCCAGACGCAGAAATGGAACAAGTCCTAGAACGCGTAGGGGTAGGGCGACCAATCGGCTGGACGCTTCTCCAGGAAGGAATCGCGGCCCTCGGCGGCTTCGTCCGTACCGTAGGCCAGGCGGGTCGCCTCGCCGGCGAACAACTGCTGGCCGACGAGCCCGTCGTCGATCAGGTTGAAGGCGTACTTCAGCATCCGCTGGGCCGTCGGTGACTTCGCGCAGATCTTCTTGCCCCACTCCAGCGCGACCGTCTCGAGCTCGGCGTGCGGCACGACCTTGTTCACCATGCCCATCCGGTACGCGTCGTCCGCGGAGTACTCGTCGCCGAGGAAGAAGATCTCCCGCGCGAACTTCTGCCCGACCTGCCGCGCCAGGTACGCCGAGCCGAACCCACCGTCGAACGACGCGACATCGGCGTCAGTCTGCTTGAAGCGCGCGTGTTCGGCCGAGGCCAACGTGAGGTCCGCGACGACGTGCAGGCTGTGTCCGCCACCCGCGGCCCAGCCCGGGACAACGCAGATGACGACCTTCGGCATGAAGCGCATCAGCCGTTGCACCTCGAGGATGTGGAGCCGCCCGGCCTTCGCGGGGTCGATGCTGTCCGCGGTCGTGCCCTCGGCGTACTTGTACCCGTCCTTGCCGCGGATCCGCTGGTCGCCACCGGAACAGAACGCCCATCCGCCGTCCTTCGGCGACGGGCCGTTGCCGGTCAGCAGCACGCAGCCGACGTCGCTCGACATCCGGGCGTGATCCATCACCCGGTACAACTCGTCCACGGTCTGCGGCCGGAACGCGTTGCGCACCTCGGGCCGGTTGAACGCGATCCGCACCACCCCGGCGTCCACCGCCCGGTGATAGGTGATGTCGGTCAGGTCGAACCCGTCGACCTGCTTCCAGGCGGACGGATCGAAGATCTCGGAAACAGCTCGCTCTGCTGGCACGCAGCGAGCATATTTCAGCCGCGCGCGGTGCTCTCCCGCAGGACGACTTCGGCCTTGAAGGTCTCGGTGGTGATCTCGCCGCCCTGGATCGCGAGCTCCAACGCCCGCCGGCCCATCTGCTCCAACGGCAACCGGACAGTGGTCAGCCCCGGCCACACGTCCCGCAGCGTCGCGATGTCGTCGAATCCGGCCACACCCAACCGCCCTGGTACGTCGACGCCACGCGCCCGGAACGCGGACATCGCGCCGACCGCCATCACGTCGTTCACCGCGAACACACAGTCAACCTCGGCATGCCGATCCAGGAGTCCCTCGGCCGCGGCGTACCCACCATCGCGGGTGAAGTCACCGGTCTCCACCGACACCGGCGACAACCCGGCCTCGGCCAGGCCCGCGACGAATCCGTCCCGCCGGTCCCGCGCGGTCGCCAGCGCATCCGGTCCACCCAGTACGGCGAACTTCCGCCAGCCGAGGCCCGCGAGCGCACCGGCCAGTGCCGCCGCGCCGGCCCGGTTGTCCGGCTCGATCGTGTGGGCGGGCATGCCGGACTGGCTGACCAGCGCCAACCCCGCGCCGGAGTTGAGGAACGTCTCGACCTCGCTCGCCGTCCGGGCCAGGCTTTCGGCGTCGGTACGGCGGCTGCCGATCATGACCGCGGCGCGGGCCCGTTGCGCCCGTAACGACGACAGGTAAGCGATCTCGCGGTCCGCGTCGCGGAAGGTACTGGCCAGCATCACCAGCAGATTGCGCTCGTCGGCGGCGCGCATGACGCCGTTCGCGATCGCCGCGAAGTAAGGGTCCTCGATGTCGTGGACCAGGATGCCGACCACGTTGGTCGAGGACTTGGCCAGGGCCTGGGCCTGCGCGTTCGGCGTGTAGCCGAGCTCGTCCGCGGCCGCCTTCACCCGCTCCTGCAACTCGGGCCGGGGCACGCGGTCCCCGCCGTTCAGCACACGCGAGGCGGTCGCCACCGACACGCCCGCACGCTGTGCGACGTCCAGCAATGTCACCGGTGCTCGCAGATTCACTGGCCTACCCTTCCTGCTCTCCCCCCAGGGGTGGTGGCGGTCACCCTATCGGAATCGGCCGATTGTGACGCTGTGTCATGGCAGGTGGCTGTCAAATGTTGTTGAACCTGGCTTTGCGGCCGTGGAGTGACTAGCCTTCCCAGCCATGACGACCGTCCGCGCCAGGGTGACGATCCTGGTCTCGTCCACCGTGCTCAGCCTCGCGACCATCGGCGCTCCCGCCCTGGCCGCGCCGCTCCCGGACGACCTTGGCGCCACCGATGCCGTGCCTTCGGCTTCCGGCGCAGCAGGCGCCGCCGCAGTGCCCGAACACATCAACCCGAGCACGAAGAGCACGCAGCCGGTCTACGACTACGCGGCCGCGATCCGCGAGTCCGTGTACGTCGACACGACCATGGACACCGACTCCGACGGTTCCGACGACGTGATCGCCGTCGACATCGTCCGTCCGAGCGAAACCCAGGCAGCCGGCGTTCGCATCCCGGTGATCATGGACGCCTCGCCGTACTACTCCTGCTGCGGTCGCGGCAACGAGGGCGAGAAGAAGACGTACGACCCCGACGGCGTGATCCAGAAGATGCCGTTGTACTACGACAACTACTTCGTCCCCCGTGGATACGCGATGGTCGGCGTCGACATCGTCGGCACCGGCCGGTCGACGGGGTGTGGTGACGTCGGCGGGAAGAACGAGATCGACTCTGTGGTCGACGTGATCGATTGGCTGAACGGCCGCAACACCGCGCACGACGCGCAAGGCAATGTGGTCAAGGCGTCCTGGACCACCGGCGCGGTCGGCATGATCGGCAAGTCGTACGACGGGACCCTCGCGAACGGGGTCGCCGCGACCGGAGTCAAAGGCCTGAAGACGATCGTGCCGATCTCCGCGATCTCGTCCTGGTACGACTACACGCGGTCCGGCGGCGTCCCGTACTCCGACGACTACATGCCGTGGCTCGGCGGGTACGTCGGTCACGACACGCCTGCGTGTGACGAGGTTCGCGGCGAACTCGGCGACAACGACGACGACGAGACCGGCGACTACACGGCCTTCTGGGCCGAGCGGGATTACTTGAAGGACGCTTCAAAGGTCAAGGCCTCGGTCTTCATGACGCACGGGCTGAGCGACTACAACGTGCAGACCAACCACTTCTCCCAGTGGTGGGCCGCGCTCGCCAAGAACAACGTGCCCCGCAAGCTGTGGCTGGGCCTGGAGGATCACGTCGATCCGTTCGAGTTCCGGCGCGACGCGTGGGTGGACGAGCTGCACTCGTGGTTCGACTACTGGCTGCAAGGCCTGCAGAACAACGTGATGAAGCAGCCGATGGCGTCGGTCGAGACCTCGCCGGATGTCTGGCGTGACTACAAGACCTGGCCGGCCGTGAACCATTCCGCCCCGGTGTCGCTGGCCGCCGGCAAACTAGGTGCCCCGGGCAAGGGTTCCGTCACGATCACCGACGACCCGGACCTGACCGAGGACGACATCGTCGCCGACCCGACCGAGGAGGTCGCCGGCCGGCAGGTGTTCCTGTCCGCGCCGCTGAAGGCGCCGATGCGGATCAGCGGCTCGCCGTCGGTCACGCTGAAGCTCAGGTCCGACTCGGCCACGACGCCCGTCACCGCGCGCTTGATCGAGTACGGCGACGCCGATCGCTACACCGGCATCCGGACCACCGACGACAGCACCTGCGAGGGCTCGAGCACCGACTACGACGACAGCTGCTACTTCACGATCGAGAAGCAGACCGCTGAGAGCGACCACGGCATCGTCAGCCGCGGCTGGGTGGACGCCGCCCACAGCAAGTCCCTGAGCAAGCCGACCCCGCTGGTCCCGGGTCAATGGTCCACGGTGACGGTCCCGCTCCGCGCCCAGGACGAGGTCATCCCGAAGGGCCGCATCCTGGCTTTAGCGGTGACGCTGTCCGACACCGAGTGGACCTCACCCAACGACACCGGCGCCACCATCGACATCGACCTGGCCGGCAGCACCCTCAACCTCCCCCTGGCCTCAGGCCGAGTCACCGCCCCCGCCACACCACCCCACCCCATCACCGTCAACATCACCACCCCCACCCAACGCCCCGACCTCCACGACCCCTCCAACTAACCCGTGGATCCTCGGCCACCAGCCCGCTGAGTCGTGGATTTTGGTCCGCCACAACCCCGAATCCAAACCTGATTCCACGACTCACGAAACGGGGGACGAACCACTACGCACGAGTCGATGGGGCCTGTGGATAACGGGGACGGCGAGGCGGCCGGATTCGGCACAATCGTCGGATGGTGTGCACGGCGGAGTGGGTGCGGACGCGTAGGCAACTGTTCACGGCGGCGCAAGCGCGGGCGGCCGGACTACCGCGTGGAGTGCTCCGTGGGAGCGGGTTTCAGTGCGTCCTGGGGAGTGTGTACGTCGCTGCCGACGTTCCACTGACAGCGAGGTTGCGCGCTGAAGCCGGCTTGCTCCTGCTACCTGATGCTGTGGTCAGCCACCACACCGCCATGATCTTGTGGGGCGCGGACGGCCCGGGCAGTACTGAAGTGCATCTGAGTGTCCAGCGAGACCCACATCGAACGCTGCCACGAGTCGCCGGCCTGCGAGTTCATGAGGTAGGCAACCTCGAGTCTGTGCTGGAGAACGGCGTACTCCTGACGCCTCCCCCGCGCACATTTCTCGACTTGGCGCCGTACTCCACCTTGACCGAGCTCGTCACGGCCGGCGATTCGCTGGTACGACGCGCTGGAGCTGACCCCGACTACCTGCGCGAGACGTCGTCAGCGGCAACCCACGTCCGCGGAATCCGACGGGCCCGCGAAGCCGCGGCGCTCGTCCGGCGTGACGTCGACTCCCCGATGGAATCCCGCCTCCGCCTTCTACTCGTCCTCGCCGGGCTGCCCGAACCAGAAGTCGGTCAAGTGATCTACGACCCCGACGGCGGGTGGTTGGCGAGACCCGACCTGTCCTACCCCCGTCTCAAGATCGCGATCGAGTACGACGGTCGCCACCACGTGACCGATCTGCGTCAGTGGCGGCGCGACATCCGCCGACGCGAGAACCTCGAACGCCAAGGCTGGCAGGTCCGTGTCATCACCGCACACGACCTCCTCCATGCACCTACCACGGTGGTCGCCCGTATCGCACAAGACCTCCACACCCGATCGATCGCGGCTTGACGTAGACCTGCCCGCTCGTCGAGTCGTGGATCTTGGTCCGCCACGACTCCGAATCCAAACCTAATTCCACGACTCACGAAACGGGGGACGAACCACTACGCACGACTCGACGGATGGTGTCGCGTTGCGTAGTACTGCGCATTGTGTAGTAGTGTGGTCGGTAGAGCACCGGGGGTGCGGTCTGAGGGGTCCGCGCTTCCGGTGCACCGAGGGAGGTCTGATGGATACGAGCCAACTGCTCAAGGGTGTGCTGGATCTGGCGGTGCTCGCGGTGCTTCGCGAGGCCGACGGATATGGGTACGACGTGTTGCGCCGGCTGCGGGCGGCCGGCCTGGAGGATGTCGCGGACGCGTCGGTGTACGGGACGTTGCGGCGACTGTTCGCGGCCGGCGCGTTGACGTCGTACGTGCAACCGAGCGAGGAAGGCCCGCACCGCAAGTACTACGGGCTGAACAAGACCGGCCTGGACGTGCTCGCGCAGTCCACCAAGACCTGGAACCACTTCGCCGACACCATGTCGGTGCTGCTGCTGGAGGAGGAGGCCGCGTGAACAGCACTCTGACCGGTGCGGTCGCGACGTATCTGGCCGAGGTGCGGGCCGAGCTCAGCGACCTGCCGCCGGGCGAACTGGAGGACGTACTCGACGACGTCAGCGGTCACCTCACCGAGGTCGCTGCCGAGTTCGAGGGCCAGCCGACGACCGCGGCCCTGCAGGAGCGCCTGGGCACCCCGCAGCAGTATGCGGACGAGTTGCGCACCGCGGCCGGCTACCCACCGCGGCCTGAGCCGGTCAGCGACGCACACCGCAAGGACGGCTGGAAGGCGCTGCGCTGGGGCCTGATCGCCGCCGTGGTCGGACCGATCTTCATCGTGATCGGACTCTTGTCCTGGCAGCCCGAAGTAGTCCTGTTCTTCGGCGTGGTCGGGCTCGCGGTGCTGTTCGGAGCCGCCTTCCTCGGCGTCCGGGCGTTGCACGGCAACGATCCACGGACCGTCCTCGACACCCCGCAGGGTGCTCGTGGCGCCGGCGCCATCCGCAACGGCATCGACCAGCTCCCGCCGTCGGTGCGCAAGGAACTGGTCGGTATCGGCCAGCCGGTCTGGTGGGTGGTCCGCGGTGTGATCGGCGGCGGTGGTTTCTTCTCGCTGTTCGGTTTCGGGCCGGTCACCGTGGTCGGTGCGATCGCCGGCGCCGCGGTCTCGATCTGGATCGGTCGCAAGACCCAGCAGGACCGGCGCTGGCTCTGGTACGTCGTGCCGCTCAACGTGCTGGCGATCGTTGCGGTCCCGGTGCTCCTCCTGACCGCGAGCGGGGCCACGCTCCCTTCGTACAACGGCAACCCCAGCGCCGCGTCGTACAACCCGCCCGGCCTGTCCCTGGACGGGACGCCGGTCACCAACATCTACCCGTTCGATGCCCAGGGCAAGCAAGTGGATGTTCGGTTGTACGACCAGGACGGCAGGCCGATCGGCCTGTCCCTGCAGGACTGCATCGCGAACTACGGCTACCCCAACGACAGCCAGGGTGACACCGGAATGCGGGAAGCGACCACCAACCTGTTCCCACTGGTCGCGGTGAGCTCGGACCCGAACGGCTACACGGACGCGGAGAACTGCAAGGACACCACCAAGGCGCCCTTCGTCCCACCCCCCGCGCCGGCCGTCCGTACGTCGCCAACCCCGACACCGACACCGAGCGCCAAGCCGAGCTCCGAGCAGAGCGGCACGCCGAGTTCCGGGCCGACCACGAAGCCGACCATCAAGCCGACCTCGGGGCGCGGCCCGACGCCGACTCCGGGCGTGACCCTGACGGTTCAGCCGTCCAGGTGAGCCGCGGCGACGCGCTGATAGGTGTAGCCCAGCTTGTGGTAGACGGCGATCGCGGCAGCGTTGTCGCCGTCTACCATCAGCGCCGCGCGCCCGTGTCGCTTGACCAGCTCGGCGGTCACGAAGCCGCACACCTGCCGCGACAACCCCTTGCCTCGGGCAACGGGTCGGGTAGCGACACCGGCCAGGAACCCGACCTCCGGCGCACTCCACGCATCGGCCGCGACACTCAGCAGCTCGCCGCGATCACCGTTCACCGCGGCCCATCGCCGTACGCCGGTCCGCCCCGGCCACGCGTACGACGAAGGCGACGCCTCGAGCAGTAAGGCCTCCACCCCGGCATCACCGTCGAGCCAGGCCGCCGTGGTCGTCGGAGACGGAATGTCACCCGTCTCCATCCATCCGAACGCGGCGGCAAACTTCAGCCCAGGCACCCGCGCGGCGACCTCCCGCACCAACTGCTCGGCGCCGAACGGCCGGAAGCTCGGCCCGACCTCGGCGATTGCCCCAGCCACCAGCCGCGCCACAGCCTCCAGCGGCCCGGCGACCGCGAGCCGGTCGTGCTTCGACAGATCCGGTGACGCGACGACGACCGCGTCTGCGTCGTACCAAGCCCGAACGCCGGGACCGAGCCCTTGCGCAGCCCAGGCGATGATCGAATCGCCGCCGCTGGCTCGGATCAGGTCAGCAGGGGTCAGGATCTCGCGCACGCACCTATTGTTCCTCAGCCCGCTGCAGCGCGTACGGGACCAGGTGGCTGTAGCCCCGGACCGAGACGCGCCGGAGCCGGCGGAGGCGATAGTCCGCGTGACCGTCAAGGGCGGCCGCGAGCTCGCGATCGACGAGGACCCGGCCGGGTTTGCACTCCGAGGTGAGCCGGGCGGCGAGGTTGACGACCTCGCCGTACACATCGCCGAGCCGGATCAGAATGGTGCCGTAGGCAACGCCGATGCGCAGCTCGGGCAGGTCCTCTGTAGCGCTCACCGCGTCCTGCAGCGCGAGCGCGACCGCCGCGCCCTGAGCCGCCGTGTCTGTGGCGAACAGCACCTCGTCCCCGATCGACTTGATGATGCGGCCGCCGTTCAGCGCGACCACGTCCGCGGCCATCCCCTCGAACCGCTCGATGAACTGCCCGAGCTCAGCCTCGGTCAGCCGCCGGGTCATCCGCGTGAACCCGACGATGTCAGCGAAGCCAACCGCCCGCACTCCGCGCGCCAGCTCGTCCGACCCGGCCACCGCTCGCCCGGCGGCCGCCGCGAGATGTCGACGCCAGACGTAGGTCTGCAACCGTTCCATCGCCGGGAGCAGCAGCCCTGCGACCTCGATGGCCTCGTCCGCGGACAGCTTCGTCCCGCCCAGGAACTCCACGAACATCGCCGACTGCCACGACGCCAGCCGCGACTGCGTCTGCCCGAGCTTCCGCGCCAAGGACGACTCGACGTCCTGGTCGATGAAGTTGTCGTCCTCGAGCGCGGCGACCAACCGCAGCGCCTCGACATCGTCGTCGGTGAACGCGACCTCGTCGTCCGGCACGGTCGCGAACCCCAGCGCATGCCACATCCGCTCGGCCCGCGCGATCGAGATCCCGGCCCGCTCGGACACCTCGATCCGGGTGAACTTCCGCTCCCCACCCAGCAGGGTCCGCTCGAACTCCCGCTGCAGCGCGGCGAGATCGGCGGGCGGAGGGTCAGGAGCCACCGCGGCGCTCGGCGATGGTGGCGTCGATGGCATCCCGGAACGCGGGCAGCCGCCGGGTCAGCTCGTCGAACTTCTCCCGGGTGAAGTGCAGCAACTGCAGCCGCGACTTCGCCGTCACGGTTGCCGTCCGCAACTGGTTCTTCCGGACCCCGACCTCGCCGGCGATGTCACCAGGCCCGAGCTCGGCGATCTCCGTGCCCTTCTCCCGGACCGCCGCCGTACCGCTGAGGATCAGGTACGCCGCGTCCGGTGCGGTCTGCTCCAGAATCAGCGACCACCCGGCCGGCACCGAGACCTCTTCGCCGGCCCGGAAGATGTCCCTGATGTCCTTACCGGACAGGTCCGCGAACAGCGGTAGGTCCCGCGGGGACGTCCTACCCAGTGCCACGTCGATCCTCCGAGCCCGCCGGGCCACCCCGGCGATCAGCCGATGTTTCCAGTCGGTAACTCTAACGGGTCGTCCGCACCAAGGTCACCCGCTGCACCGAAACACGCGAAATCGGCGGCCGGATCGTCGGTTGCCCAGCGCACATATCCGTCCGGCCGAACCAGCACCCGCGCCGCCGGCGCCCCTTGAGTCGCCAGGTCGAGCCGCACGGGCCGGCCCGTGCGGAGCCGCTCGGCCACCGTCGACCCATCGCTCAGCTCCAGGTCCGGCATCCGGCGCCCGACCAGGGGATGGTCGCCGGGCGCGTAGGCAACCCCGAGCCCGGAGACCTCCTCCGCGAGTCGGCGATTCGCCGCCGGAACCTTCAAGAGATCCACGAACGTCGCCCGCAGACACGCCACGTCGTCGTCCGGGATCATCAGGACACCCTGCGCCCGCGTGTTCGACAGTACGGCGGCTCCTGCAGGGTGGCGCTCGTCGTGGTAACTGTCCAGCAAGTCCTCGACACCTCGTATGTACGCGCCGAGCTTCCAGCCCAGGTTGAAAGCATCCTGCAAGCCAAGGTTCATCCCTTGACCGCCCGTCGGCGAGTGGATGTGGGCGGCGTCCCCGGCCAGGAAGATGCGACCCGCCCGGTAGCGCTCTGCCTGCCGCGCCGCATCGGTGAACCGCGATCCCCAGCGCACTTCGGTCAGTACGACGTCGTCGCCGTACCAGGCTGTCAACGCGGCCGCGACCTCCTCAAAGCCGACGGGCAGCTCGCGCGGCAGATCCTGTTGCTCCGGTCCGGTGAAGAGGACGCGATGGACGCCGTCACCCAGCGGAAGCATCGTCATCACCGCGCCCGCCCGCGGCACGAGCGACGGCAACTGCCACCCTTGGCTGCCGCCCGTCACCACGACATCGGCCACGACCGCCGTGAACCTGCCGTCCCGGCCCGGGAAGTCGATGCCGGCCAGTCTCCGCACCGCACTTCGGCCGCCGTCGCACCCGACCACCCAGTCGGCGCGGATCGTCGACCCGTCGGCAAACCTGGCCGTGACGCCGTCGTCATCTTGCGCAAGACCGGACAGCTCGAGACCCCGTCGTACGACGACACCCTGCGCAGCGAGGTGATTCTCGAGGAACTGCTCGAGACGCACCTGCGGAATCCCTACCTGGTAAGGGAATCTGGTCTCCAGAACGTCGTAGTCGAGCGGCACCGGCAGTCCGGCGAAATGCCCACCCCGGACCCGCTCGACGGCAGCCTGATCGACGGCAGCCTGATCGAGCAGCGGTTCGAGCAGGCCGCGGGAGTGCAGGATCTCCGCGGACCGCGGCTGCAGTGTCAGCGCCTTCGACTGCCCCGACCGCTCGAGCGCCTTGTCCACGAGCACTACCGACACGCCCGCCAGGACCAGCTCGGAGGCGAGCAACAATCCGGTCGGACCCGCGCCGACCACCAGTACGTCGTTCATGCGAGCAGGTCGTTCTTCCGCGAGTAGATCATCATGAATCCGTAGAGCAGGACGAACAGCACGATCCACTGCGCGGTCGTCACTCCAGGCACGGCGTCGAGCGGAAGCGCGTAGGCGATCACCACCCGGACAATCGCGTCGAACACCAGCCCGACACCCCACACGATCGTGATCAGCTGGATCCCGTGCCGGAACCGCGGCTCGCGATCCCAACGACTCGCCCAGATCTCGCCGCCGCCCTTGCCTCGCTTGGCCTCCGCGATCCCACGGCCGATCGCCAGCACCAGAGGCTTGCCCAAGGCAACGGTTCCGAGCATCCACGCTCCACAGAGCGCGGTGATCACGCCGTCCTTGGCCAGCAGCATCCGTGGGCTGTGCAGAGCCAGCGACGCGATCGTGCCGACGGCCAGCGCGACGATCATGAACACGGCCATCCAATCGACCTTCCGGCCACGGACGATCGAGTACGCCGTCCGCACAACTGGGATCACCGATCCGGCCAGCGTCGCGGTGACGACGCCGAAGCCAGCTTGGCGGAGGCCGTAGAAGATCAGCAGCGGGAGCACCAGGTCGATCACCACCGGCATCAGCACCGCGCCCCAGCGGGCCTTGGGCTGCACCTCCGTGGTCATCACGACTCCACCCGAGTCGCCCGGTCGAAGGTCTCGACCAGTTCCGCCGCGCAGGTCTCGGGGTCGGCGCCGGCGATCAGGCGACCGGCCACGGCGTCGATCGCGGCCCGCAGGGTGACCGCCATCAGCAGTGCATCGAATCGGCGGAACACCCCGGTTTGCTGGCCCGCCTCGAACAGTGCAACCAACCGCGCGATCGCGCCGTCCGCCTCCTCGGCAGGCACCTGCGCGCCACCGAAGACAATCTGCTGCACTGCCCGGACGTGATCGGGCCGCGCCACGATGAACTCGACGTTCGACCGGATGTACGCCGCGAGCTTGCCGGCCGGGGTGTCCGCCTGGTCGATCGCCGGGCGCATCACCTCGGCTGCATCGGACGTCACGCGGCGCAGCACCTCGGCGAGCAACTCGTCCTTGGTCGTGAAGTGGTAGGAGATCAGCCGCTTACTGCTCAACCCGGCCACCGCGCAGATCGCGTCGTACGACGTCGCCGCGTAGCCGCGCTCGGCGAGCACGGTGATGGTCGCCGCCACGATCTGGTCCCGCCGGGCCGCCGTACTCCCGGCCCGGTCCGAGGATTGTTTTATCCGCATGGGTAAAACTTATCCAGATGGATAAGAACTGTCAAGCGTCGGGCCTGTGCTCAGCCGTTGACCAGTGCTGGCGTGGCGGCTAGCTTCGTCAGAAATCGATTTCTCACTGAACCCGCAGCTAGCCGTTGTGAGGAGACTTCGTATGCGCAAGCACCTCTTGCTCGTTCTGCCGCTCCTGATCGGGGCGGCGCTGATCCCCGCCGATCAGTCGTCGCCGGCTCGAGCCTCGGCGATCCCCTCGCCGGCCGAGCGGGTGGCCAAGCTCACCGGGCCGGAGTCGATCAACGACACCGAGGCGCGGTTCGGGCTGAAGGCGACCGACCTCGGGATCCTGTGGGACAACGGCTCCGGCGAGATCCTGACGGCGTTCGGCGACAGCTACGGGAGCGGCTGGACAGGGCCGGGTGGCGGTGCCGGCGACCAGGCCACGATCGACTGGCGGTGCAACCTGCTCCTGCGCAGCAAGGACCACAACCTCGCTGACGGCATGACGCTCGACTCGGCCGCCGAGGATCGCCCGGGGCACGCGAAGGAGTTCCTCGGCTGCAAGAAGATCGACCGCGACGAGCACACCGTCATCCCGACCGCGGGGATCTCGGTCGGCAAACGCCAGTACGTGCAGTACATGTCCGTCAACTACTGGGGTCCGGCCGGTAGCTGGTTCACGAACTACTCGGGCTTCGCCTACTCCGACGACAACGGCGAGACCTGGACCAAGTCGCCGACCGCGCGCTGGCAGAACACGAAGGCCTGGGACGACAACTTCCAGATGGTTGCCTTGGTCAAGGACAAGGGTTTCGTCTACATGATCGGTACACCGAACGGCCGGTTCGGCAGCGCCCACCTCGCCAGGGTCCCGGAGAAGCAGGTCCTGGACAAGAAGGCCTGGCGGTACTGGGACGGCCGGACCTGGTCGGCTCAGGAGCGAGCCGCCGTACCGATCGCGGTCGGGCCGATCAGTGAGGTCTCGGTCCAGTACAACGCCTACCTGGGCAAGTGGCTGATGATGTATCTCGACGAGCAACGGGCGTCCGTCGTACTGCGTTCGGCGACGGCACTGACCGGACCGTGGAGCGGTGAGCAGGTCGTTGTCCGAGGCACCGACTTCCCCGGTCTGTACGGAACGTTCATGCATCCGTGGTCGTCCGGCCCGGATCTCTACTTCACGATGTCGCAGTGGGATCCGTACAACGTGTTCCTGATGCACACCAAGCTCACCGATGACGGACAGGTCACCAACCTGGTCACGGATCCCGGCTTCGAGGCGCAGACTTCGGGTACGCCGTCGCCGCCGTGGCAACTGAGTGGACGCGGGGGCATCGACCGTACGAACCTCGGCCACTCCGGTACCAACAACGCCTTCGTCCGCGACTCGATCGGCACCCATCAGCTCCAGCAGACCGTTGCTGTCCGCCCCTATCACCGGTACCGCCTGTCCGCCTGGATCCGGACCGCGGACAACAACTCCGAGACGATGCTCGGCGTACGCACGCTTCGCGGTCGGACGATCGCACAGCAGACCGGCGGTGCTCATCCGGAGTACACCAAGGTGAGCGTCGAGTTCAGCTCCGGCCGGGAATCCTTGATCCAGCTCTACGCCGGCTTCTTCGGCCATAGCCAGGACGTCTGGCTCCAGCTGGACGACGTCATCCTGGCGGAGGTTGCCTGAGACGGCGCCGTGGCCGGCTGGTGCGAGGACGCACCGGCCGGCGCGGGCCGATCAGGCGAGGACCGGCCAAGCGATCCTCGAGGCGGCGGGCCTCGCGGCGGATCGGCTGGGCGACGTACTCGCCGAGGATGACGCCGGACGCGAGGGCCACACCGATAGCGACCGCGGTCGCGAGGCTGACGATCCCGATCAGGTTGCCGAGGCCCATCAGCTCGTACAACCCCTTGTAAATGGTCAATCCCGGCAACAACGGAACCGTCCCGGAGACCACCAGGACCAGCGGCGGCACGCCGGACCGGCGACCGAGTGAATAGCTCCCGAGACCGATGACGAAGGCCGCCGCCGCTGTCGACCAGGCCGGTCCGAACGACGCCCGCGCCATCAGCGTGAAGACCAGCGACCCGGCCGCACCGATCGCCGCGACCGGAAGCAACGCCCGCGGCGGCGCGTACGACGCGAACGCGAACGCAACCGCCATCACCGCACCTGAGACCACCATCAGCGGCAGGTTCGCCAACTGGATCGTCTGGGCCTCGATGCCCACGTGCAACCCGAATTTGATCCCGATCGCGAGCCCGAGGCTGACCCCGGCGATGATCCCACCGGTGAGCAGCATCGCCTCCATGATGCGCGCGGCCGCGGTCACGTAGTACCCGGTGATCGCGTCCTGCACGGCACCGGTGAGGGCGATCCCGGCCAGCAGCATGATGATGCCGGCGGCAACGACCAGTGATGGCTTCACCGGCGCGTGGGTGGCGTACAGGATGAGCATCACCGCGCTCGCGACGAACGCGCCGGCCACCTGCTGGTAGAACGCCGGCAGCCGCTGCCGCTGGAACCAGCGGTTGCTCACATCGATCACGATCGCCGTCAACACCGCCACCAGCGTGATCAGCCAGCCACCACCGAGCAGCAGCGTGGCGCCACCGGCCATCACACCCCACGCCAGGACAGCGGCCCAGCGCGGGTACGGCGGACCCGCGGACGTCAGCCTGGCCAGCTCGCGACTCGCCTCTTCCCGGGTCACCTCGCCGCGGGCGAAGCGTCGTACCAGCCCGTCGACCTCGGTCAGCCGGGAGAAGTCCTGCGAGCGGTACCGGACCAGGCGAATGTGCGTCTCCGGCGCCACATCGGGCGCGGCCTGGTACGAGAGCGCCATCGACGTGAACGTGATGTCCACCTCACACCCACGCAACCCACCGGCCGCGGTGACGCCGAGGATCGTCGCGGTCGCATCCGCCGTACCCGCCCCACTCGACAGCAGCACCTCGCCGACCCGCAGCGCGAGGTCGAGCGTGCGATAAACCTCCTGCTGCCGCTCCCGCTCCGCCATCCAACCAGCACATCATGCCAACCGGCCCACCCCAAACCACGCCTCGCGGCCGGACACCGGCGAGCAGGAGAACAGGACGTATACGTCCACTACCGCCCGATTCTCTCGGCTCGACGCCTGCCGTGATGCGGCAGTGGCCGTATACGTCCTGTCGGGCTGTCCGAGGCCCTCGGTCAGCCACCTCAAGGCGGCTGGCGTGGCGCCCAGGTCCGGCACACTTGGAGATCGCTTTCCGTTGCAGGTTGACTCGCTGATTCCGCCCACTTAAGGTTGCGGTCACAAGCCTCGGAAAGCCCTTTCCAAGGCTCGGATCCGAACGGCGGGATCGTCGTACCGGGGATTGTCGTCGAGGGAGAACTGTGAACGAGCGACGCGTCGGCATCGTGATGAACGGCGTCACCGGCCGAATGGGCCTGCGCCAGCACCTCGAGCGGTCCATCGTGGCGATCCGCGCGCAGGGCGGCCTGCCCGCCGCCGACGGCACGATGATCATTCCCGACCCGATCCTGGTCGGCCGGAACGAGCTGAAGCTGCGGCGGATCGCCGAAGAGCACGGGCTGACCCGATGGACCACCGACCTGTCCGCGGCGCTGGCCGAGCCGGACGTCGAGATCTACTTCGACTCGCAGCTGACGCAGTTGCGGGAGAAGGGTGTTCGCGCCGCCGTCGAGGCCGGGAAGGCGATCTACTGCGAGAAGCCGATCGCCGAGAGCCTGGAGGCCGCGGTCGAGCTGGCTCGGCTGGTCCGGGACGCCGGGCTGAAGAACGGGATCGTCCAGGACAAGCTGTCGCTGCCAGGCCTGCGGAAGCTGAAGCGGCTGGTCGACGGCGGGTTCTTCGGACGGATCCTCTCGGTGCGTGGCGACTTCGGGTACTGGGTCTTCGAGGGTGATTGGCAGGAGGCGCAGCGCCCGTCCTGGAACTACAAGGAGGAAGAGGGCGGCGGGATCATCCTCGACATGTTCTGCCACTGGCGGTACGTGCTCGATCAGACCTTCGGATCGGTCACATCCGTTTACTGCCAAGGCGCGACGCATATCCCGAGCCGGGTGGACGAGCAGGGCAACTCGTACGTCGCCACCGCGGACGATGCGGCGTACGGCGTCTTCGAGCTCGAGGGCGGGATCATCGCGCAGATGAACTCGTCGTGGGCGACCCGGGTGTTCCGGGACGAGCTGGTCGAGTTTCACGTCGACGGGACCGAGGGGTCTGCGGTCGCCGGATTGCGGAACTGCCGGGCGCAACACCGGTCCGCGACGCCGAAGCCGGTGTGGAACCCGGATCTGCCGGCCACCGAGAAGTTCCGCGACCAGTGGGCGACGGTGCCGGACAACGAGTTCTTCGACAACGGGTTCAAGGTGCAGTGGGAGATGTTCCTGCGGCACGTGGTCGACGACGCTCCCTTCACCTGGGACTTCGTCGAGGCGGCCAAGGGTGTGCAGCTGGCCGAGCTCGGACTGCAGTCCTGGCGCGAGGGCCGCAAACTCCCGGTGCCGGCGCTGGACCTAGACGGTCAGCCGTGAAGCTCCCCACTGCAGGCGGCGCCCTGGAGACTTACCACCTGATCGGTAGGCCAGTTGCCTCCAGCAACTACTCACCGCCGGTGTCACGCCTCGCCTTCGCCGCCGCCCACGTCGTCGCCGACCCACTCGCCGACAACTCCCCCGGCGCCCCCGCAACCATCGACTGGGACCACACCCTCGCCTTCCGCCACCACCTGTGGTCGCTCGGGTTATCCGTCGCGGAGGCCATGGACACCGCCCAACGCGGCATGGGCCTCGACTGGCCGGCCACCCAAGAACTGATCCGCCGCTCCGCAGCAGAAGCCCCAGCGGGCAGAATCGTCGTCGGAGTAGGCACAGACCAGCTCACTACACAGAACCACTCGTTGGATGCAGTGACGGCGGCTTATGAACAGCAGTTGGGGGTTGCTGAGGAGGTGGGGGGTCAGCCGATTTTGATGGCTAGTCGGGGGTTGTGTGCGGTTGCGCAGTCGCCGGATGACTATCGGAAGGTTTATGACCGGCTGTTGGGGCAGTCGAGTCGGCCGGTGATCCTGCACTGGTTGGGGGCGATGTTCGATCCGGCGCTCGATGGTTATTGGGGTAGTGACTCGCTCGACGCTGCCGCCGATGTTGTTGTCGAGTTGATCGACGACAACGCGTCGAAGGTTGACGGGATCAAGGTTTCGCTGCTGGACGCGGAGCGGGAAGTTGCCTTGCGCAAGCGTCTTCCGGCGGGTGTCCGGCTCTACACCGGCGACGACTTCAACTACCCCGAGCTGATCAAGGGCGACGGCGAGCAGCACAGCGACGCGTTGCTCGGGATCTTCGCCGCGATCGCGCCGGCCGCCGCGGCCGCGCTGAAGGCGCTCGACGACGGCGACCTCGACACCTACGACCGCGTGTTCGCACCGACCGTCCCGCTGGCCCGACAGATCTTCTCCAAGCCGACCTACTACTACAAGACCGGAATCGCCTTCCTGGCGTGGCTCAACGGCCACCAGCCCGGCTTCTCGATGGTCGGCGGGCTGCAGACCGGCCGCTCCCTCCCACACCTCGCCGAAACCTTCCGCCTCGCGGACCAGGCCGGCGTACTCACGGATCCGGACCTGGCCGTCGACCGATTCCGACAACTGCTCCGCGTCGGCGGGATCGACGCGTGAACCGCTACAGCCTTAACCAAGCGACCACGAAGTACTGGCCGCTGGAGGATGTCGTCGCAGCGAGCGCCAAGGCCGATCTGTCCTGGATCGGCCTCTGGCGCGAGCCCATTCAGGAGTACGGCGTCGACCGCGCCGCCCGCCTCGTGGCCGACGCAGGCCTGAAAGTCTCGTCACTGTGCCGCAGCGGCTTCTTGACCGCGACCGACGCCACCGAACGAGCCGCGAAGATCGCCGACAACCGCCGCGCGATCGACGAGGCCGCAACCCTCGGTACCGACGTGCTCATCCTCGTCAGCGGTGGCCTCCCGGCAGGCTCGCGTGACCTCGACGGCGCCCGGGCGATGGTCCGCGACGGGCTCGCCGAGCTTGCGCCGTACGCAACGGAACGCGGCGTGAGACTCGGCATCGAAGCGCTGCACCCGATGTTCTGCTCCGACCGTTGTGT
The DNA here is from genome assembly GCF_053608045.1 of Kribbella sp. NPDC055071. Lineage (NCBI taxonomy): Bacteria > Bacillati > Actinomycetota > Actinomycetes > Propionibacteriales > Kribbellaceae > Kribbella > Kribbella sp. NPDC055071. The sequence continues at coordinate 45,829 of NZ_JBSGUS010000019.1, read as the reverse complement.
CGTCTCCTCGCTCGGCGGCGCGCTCGACCTCGCCGAGCATTTCCCCGCCGAGCAGGTCGGCGTGATCGTCGACGCCTACCACCTGTGGTGGGACGCGGACGTCTATCGGCAGCTCGAGCGGGCCGGCGAGCGGATCCTGTCGTACCAGGTCAGCGACTGGGTGGTACCGCTGCCCGCGGACACGTTGCTCGGACGCGGCATGATGGGTGACGGTTCGATCGAGCTCCGCCGGTTGCGAGCCGCCTGTGACGCAGCCGGGTACGGCGGCCCGATCGAGGTCGAGATCTTCAACCAGAAGCTGTGGGACGCGCCCGGCCAAGAGGTCTTCGACCTGGCGTACGCGCGGTATCAGGAGCACGTCATCTAGTTGCCGAGGAGCAGCCTGTATGAACATTCCCGCCGATGGGATCGGAATGCATCTCTACACCATGCGAGCTGCGCTGGCCGAGGACTACCCGGGGACGCTGAAGCGCCTCGCCGGGATCGGCTACCGCACGATCGGGGTGAGTGGGCGGTTCGATCACAGCGCCGAGGAGATCCGGTCGTTCGCCGACGAGGCGGGCCTGTCGATCGTGCTCGAGCACGTCGGCTACAACCGGCTGACCGAGGACTGGGCCGGCGCCCTGGCCGACGTACACACGTTGGGCGGCAAGTGGATCGTCGTACCGTCGGTTCCGGAGGAGCTGCGCTCGGTCGACGGCTTCCGTACGGCGGCAGCCGCGTTCACCGAGGCCGGTAAGGCGGCTCGTGACGCCGGGCTGAAGCTGTTGTTCCACAACCACGGTCACGACTTCACCGAGGAGGACGGGCAGATCCGGTTCGACATCCTGCTCGAGGTGGATCCGGAACTGCTGGGCTTCGAGTTCGACCTGTACTGGGCGGTCGAAGGTGGGCAGGACCCGGCCAAGTACTTCCAGGAGCACCCGGGCCGCTTCCCGGCGCTGCACGTGAAGGACATGGCCGAGGACGGTTCGTGGGAGGACGTCGGCGCGGGCACGCTCGACTTCGGCGCGATGTTCAAGCACGCGTCCGAGGGCGGGGTCGAGCAGTGGCTGGTCGAGCACGACAAGCCGACCGACGCGTGGGCCTCGGCCGAGCGCAGCTACCGCGGGTTGACCGAACTGCAGTACTGATGATGGCAAACGGTTGAGCGCATTCGCCGCTCACACCTGGTGAGATCGGCTTATTCTCGACCCGTGCCCAACGAGCCAACGATCCGGCTGTCCGCCGTGCGCCGCCTCTACGAGGTGAGCGCGCGGATGGGCGCGGGCCGGAGCCTGGCCGAGACCCTGCAGGCCGTCGTCGACGGGGTCGTCGACGGCCTCGGGTTCGGCATCGCGGTGCTGAACCTGCGGCACGAGGACGGCAAGTTCGAGGTGTTCGCGGTGGCCGGCTCCGCGGAGGCGCGGGCGGCGCTGCTCGGAGCGGTCAGCGCGGCGGACATCTTCGAGCCGGAGTTCGCGATCGCGGACGAATGGGGTGCGCTGCGCTTCGTGCCGCACGAGCGGCTGCCCGAGGGTGAGGTGGTCGGCTGGATTCCCGACGTACCGATCTCCGATGATCCGGCCGCGTGGCATCCGCTCGACGCCCTGTTCGCGCCGCTGCATTCGCCGAGCGGTGAGCTGGTCGGGATGCTCTCGGTCGATCTGCCCGAGGATCAGCGCCGGCCGGGGCCGATCCATCGCGAGCTGCTGGAGATCTTCGCGACCCAGGCCGGGCTGGCGATCGACAAGGCCCGGCTGACCGATCAGCTCCGCGCGGAGAAGGAGCGGTTGGAGGCCAGCGAGACGACGTTCCGGATGGTCTTCGAGGGCGCCGGGAACGGGATGGCGACGATCGCCTTCGACGGTCCCGAGCGCGGTCGCATCCTGCGCGTGAACGACGCGTTCTGCCGGATCACCGGGTATTCGGCCGAGCAGTTGCTCGGGGCGCGGATGGCCGAGTTCCTCCGCGACGAGGAGCCCCCGCAGACCCGCCAGGAGCTCGTTGCCGCTGGCAACGGTGGGTACCGGTTCGAACGGCTCTTCACGCATCCGACCGGGCACGAGATCTGGCTCGGCGGTACGGCGGCGATCGTCGAGCAGGGCGCTGATCAGTCCAGGATCCTGCTGGTCCAGATCGACGACGTGACCGCACGGAAGGACGCCGAGCGCGAGCTCCAGCACCACGCGGCGCACGACCCGCTGACCGGCCTGCCGAATCGCCGGAAGCTGCAGCAGCGGTTCAGCTCGGTCCTGGACCGGACGCGCGGGTCCGGGCGACCGGGCGCCTTGCTGTTCTGCGATCTGAACCACTTCAAGCTGGTGAACGATGGATACGGCCATGAGGCCGGGGACCGCGCTCTCCGCGAGATCGCCGACCGGCTGACGGCCGCGGTCCGCCACGGCGACACCGTGGCGAGGTTGGGCGGCGACGAGTTCGCCGTACTCGCCGAGGACATTGCCGGAGACGACCTGGCCGCATTGATCGCCCGGCTAGAGGCCGCGGTCAGCCGCCCACTGCCGAACATCGCCGTCGAGGTCACCACCAGCATCGGCACCGTCCCGATCACCCCAGCCGCAACCGACCTGGACACCCTCCTCCACCAGGCCGACCAAGCCATGTACGCCGCCAAACACAACCGTCCGTAAACTGAGCCGCGTGGATGAGGAGCTGCCGGGCGGGTTCGTCAACACGGTGGTCCGCCGAGGCGACGCCGTACTGCGGAAGCCCGGCGACCGGGCCGAGTTCGTCCACTCCTTGCTCGGGGTGCTGGACGGGTGGAGTGGTTCACCGCGGTTTCTTGGAGTGGATGAGGGCCGAGAGCAACTGAGTTTCATCGACGGCTACGTCGCGTGGGAACGCCCGTGGAAGCCCGCGGTCACCTCGAGTGACACGCTCACGTCGGTTGGCCGGCTCGTCCGCGAGTTCCACGACCTGACGGCCGGTACGACGTTGGCCGGCGATCAGGAGGTTGTCTGCCACAACGACCTCTCCCCGAAGAACACCGTCTACACCGCCGACGGATCCCGCGCGATCGCCTTCATCGACTGGGACATCGCCGGTCCCGGTCCCCGCATTCACGACATCGCCTTCAGCTGCTGGCAATACGCCGAGCTTGGGGACGTTGAGCGCGTCGTACCGCAATGGCAAGCGCTCCTCACCGGCTACGGCCCGACCGACCTCGCGGACCTGATCCCCACGATCCTCTGGTGGCAGTCTCGAGCCGCCGACGGCATCGAGGCCGAGGCCCGGACCGGCAACGCCGCGATGCAGCACCTCCGCGATCTCGGCGTACCGGCGGAGATCCGCCGGGCTCACGACTGGGTCCGGGCGAACGCCGGCGAGCTGCAGGAAGTTGCAGCGCGCGTCTCTTGAAAGTCGGGCCTCAAGTGTGATTGAAAGGAGGCCGACTATCTGGGGGACCGTGGTGCGTACACCAATGGGGCTGGCCGCTGTTCTGGTCGCGGGCCTGCTCCTCGCAAGTCCGGTGCCGACGGCAACCGCCGGCGTGACCGCTGACACAACTGCGGCCGCGGCGCCGTGCGTTCAGCGCATCGGCTTCGACCAGGCCGACGGGACGTTCAGCGGGTGGAACGTCACGTACGGAAGCCCGCCCAAGGTCACTCCGGTCAAGCCGGAGACCGGCTTCCCGCCCGCGACGACCAGCGCAACGTGGTACTACACGGCGAACTCCGATTACGCCCGGTGGTACAGCCACTCGATCCGTGGCACCGGTTTGTATCTCGACTCGTTGACCTACCGTCCCGGCGCCGCTCAGCCGGAGGTGCTGCAGCATCGGGTCAGCGGTGGTTGGGGGTCGTTCACCCAGCTCGCGACCTCGGACGTCTCCGTCTACCACTCGTTCATGTACGGCCTCCGGAACGACGGCGTCCTGCTTCGCTACGACTGGGACACCGGTGTCCACTCCCTTGGCTCCGCAACAGGCTTCAGCTCGATCAAGGCCATGACAGTCATCAGCGAGACCCCGGCGTACGACACCCTCCTGGCGACCACCCGCGGCGGCGCGCTCTACACGATCCGCATCCCGGTCACCTCGCCGATGAAGCCGGTCGTCAAGCGCGTCCGCGACAAGACCTGGCAGATCTTCGAGTCCCTGGTCGCCGAACAATGCGGCACCGGCACCCTCCTGACCGCCATCGACCAGGACACCCACACCGCCTACCTCTACACCCTCAGCCACGCCAACGGCCTCGCCACCGTGATCCGAACCGCCGGCAAACTCCCAACGCCCGTCCCCGGCCAAGCCCCCGCCGCCATGACCCGAGAGTTCAAGGACCTCCGCGGCGAGTAGGCCCTACGAGCCCAGAGTTGTGAGGGCTTCGTCGGTCAAGCGGTAGATCGTCCATTCGTCTTGGGGATGGGCGCCTAGGGAGTTGTAGAAGTCGATGGCTGGGGTGTTCCAGTTCAGGACGGACCATTCGAGGCGTTCGTAGTTGTTGAGGACGCATTCTTGGGCTAGCGCGGTGAGTAGGGCCTTGCCCAGGCCGGTGCCTCGGGTTCCGGGGCGGACGTAGAGGTCTTCCAGATAGATGCCGTGGACGCCGCGCCAGGTGGAGAAGCTGAGGAACCAGATCGCGCAGCCGGCTACCTCGCCCTCGTGTTCGGCGACGTGGCAGAAGACCGCGGGCGCGTCGCCGAACAGGGCGGTCTGGAGTTGGCCCGCGGTCACGTGACACTCGTCGGCCGCGCGCTCGTACTCGGCCAGGCCTTGGATCAGCTCCACCAGTGCCGGGACGTCTTCCGGTCGCGCCCGGCGGACCCGCTCGTCAATCTGCATGGAGCCATCCTGCCGCCTGGCCGATCCACCGAGGGTCAGATCCGTGCGTTGACGGAGACGCCGCCGTCGACCGGCAGCACAGCGCCAGTCACGTACGACGACCGGTCGCTGAGCAGCCAGGCGGCGGCTTCGGCGATCTCCGTGGGCTCGGCGCCCCGGCCCAACGGCGTGTGCGAGTTCAACGTGTCCATGACGCCGGGGCGCTCCGCTGTCCACGCCAGCAGCAGCTCGGTCAGCGTCGTACCGGGTGCGATCGTGTTGACCCGGATTCCCTCCGGCCCGTAGGCGACCGCAGCCGACTCGCCGAGGCTGTTGCCGGCCCGTTTCGCGGCGGCGTACGCCGGCAACGTCGGGTTGCCCGACAGGCTCGCCACGCTGGACGTGTTCACGATGCTCCCGCGGCCGGCGGTGACCCGGATCGCGTCCACCTCGGCCACCATCGCGCTCCACAGGCCGCGCAGGTTCACGGCGTACATCTGATCGAACTCGGCCGGGGTCAGCTCCTCCATCGGACCGGGGGCCTGCGGTACGCCGGCGTTGTTGAAGGCACCGTCGAGCCGGCCGTATTCCACCACGGTCTGATCGACGGCGGCGCGGACCGAATCGGGCTCGGTCAGGTCACAGACGACATAGGCGGCGTCGAGTTCCTTCGCGACGACGACGAGCTCGGATTCGGTGCGCGCCGCGAGCATCAGCTGGGCGCCCTCGGCGGCGAACAGCCGGGCCGCCGCGGCACCGATTCCGCGTCCGGCGCCGGTGAGGAAGATGACTTTGTCTTGGAGCAGTTTGGACATGCTGTCGAGCCTTGCCGCGACTCCGCTGCGTAGCCAGACACCAGGAGTACCTGGTTAATTCCGTGGCAGTCGGCAGACTGGATGGTATGGACAAGCCTGAGCTGGCCGCCTTCCTGCGCAGCCGTCGGGAGCGGCTCACCCCGGCGGCAGTCGGCCTGCCGCCCGGACGACGCCGCCGTACGCCGGGACTCCGCCGGGAAGAGGTCGCCCAACTGGCGTTCATCTCCACCGAGTACTACACGCGGCTCGAGCAGGCGCGCGCTCCGCATCCGTCGGTCGAGGTGCTCGCCGGGCTGGCCCGCGCCCTGCGGCTGTCCGATGCCGAGCGCAACTACTTGCATCGGCTCGCGGGCGCCACGTCGACCCCACCCGGACCGTCGCGGGTGGTCCGGCAGAGCATCCTGGACCTGATCGAGCGGCTGCCCGTGACCGCGGCTCTGGTCCTGTCGGCGACGTACGAGGTGATCGCCTGGAATCCGCTGGCCGCCGCGCTGCTGGAGGACTTCTCAGTCCGATCGCGGCGCGACCGCAACCTGATCCGGCGCGCCTTCCTCGGCCCGAGCGCCGACCGGCTCTTTTCGGTCGAGGACGCGGGGCTGTTCGCCCGCGACGCCGTGAGTCATCTGCGCACGATCGCGGCTCGCTACCCCGACGACCCCGAGGTCGACGGGCTGATCGGCGAACTGCTTGCCGGCAGCAAAGAATTCGCCGGCCTCTGGGCCGCGCACAACGTCGCCGCGGAGCCGACCCTCTGCACGATGTTCGAGCACGCCGAGGTCGGTCCGATCACCGTGAACTGCGACGTACTCGCAATCCCTGACGAGGACCAGATGCTCGTCCTGTACACCGCGCCGCCCGGGTCCCCGGCTGAACGATCCCTCCAGCTACTGTCCGTCATCGGCACCCAGGAGCTCACCGCGACCGCGGGATGATCCGGCATTCAGTAGTTGGGGTGATGAGTGTGTTCGGTTATTGCTGTTGGAATAGTTGAGGGGCGCGCGGGACTGTGGATGTATGGCAACAGAAACGAAGCACACGCGTCGGATCGGTGCAGTTGAGGTCAGCGCGATCGGACTCGGCGGCATGCCGATGTCGATCGAGGGCCGCCCTGATGAGGAGCGGTCGGTCGCGACCATTCATGCCGCGCTCGATGCGGGGATCACCTTCATCGACACTGCGGACGCGTACCACCTGACCGCGACGGACGTCGGTCACAACGAGTCCCTGATCGCTAGCGCGCTGGCGTCGTACGGCGGTGACACCTCGAACGTGCTCGTCGCCACCAAGGGCGGCCACCTGCGTCCCGGCGACGGCAGCTGGACCCTGGACGGCTCACCGAAGCACATCTTCGAGGCGGCCGACGCGTCGCTGAAGCGGCTCGGGGTCGACGCGATCGGGCTGTACCAGTTCCACCGGCCCGACCCGAAGACGCCGTACGCGGACTCGATCGGCGCGATCCGCGACCTGCTCGACGCGGGCAAGATCCGGATGGCCGGCATCTCGAACGCGAACCCGGAGCAGATCAAGCAGGCCAACGAGATCCTCGGCGGCCGCCTGGTCTCGGTGCAGAACCAGTTCTCGCCGGCATTCCGGTCCAGCGAGCCGGAGCTCGAGCTGTGCGACGAGCTCGGCATCGCCTTCCTGCCCTGGGCACCGCTCGGCGGCATCTCGAACGCCGGAGAGCTCGGCAGCAAGCACCCGGCGTTCCACCAGCTCGCCACCGAGCTCGGGGTCAGCACGCAGCGCCTGACGCTCGCGTGGTTGCTGGCGAAGTCGCCGTACGTCATCCCGATCCCCGGTTCCAGCCGCCCGGAGACCGTCCGCGACTCGTACGCCGCACTCGACCTCGAACTCACCCCCGACCAGGTCGCGACGCTGAACGCCGCCTGATCGCGCACGCACACCGAGGGCCCGCGATCCACCGGATCGCGGGCCTTCGTACTGCTGCCCGGGAGAGGATGGAATGACACACCGGCGATTGGCGTTCTGGTGGACAGAGTAGTTTAATTATGAACTATCTAGACCAGGAGGACGGATGCAGTTCGGTGTGTTCAGCGTCGGGGATGTGACCGAGGACCCGACGACCGGCAAGACCGTGAGCGAAGGCGAGCGGATCAAGGCGATGATCACCATCGCCCAGAAGGCCGAAGAGGTCGGGCTCGACGTGTTCGCGCAGGGCGAGCACCACAACCCGCCGTTCGTGCCGTCCTCGCCGACCACCATGCTCGGATTCATCGCCGCGAAGACGTCGAAGCTGATCCTGTCCACCGCGACGACCCTGATCACCACCAACGATCCGGTGAAGATCGCCGAGGACTACGCGATGCTGCAGCACGTCGCCGACGGTCGCGTCGACCTGATGATGGGCCGTGGCAATACCGGTCCGGTGTACCCGTGGTTCGGTCAGGACATCCGCAACGGCATCGCGCTCGCGGTCGAGAACTATGCCCTCCTGCGCCGGTTGTGGCGTGAGGACGTGGTCGACTGGGAAGGCAAGTTCCGTACGCCGCTGCAGGGGTTCACGGCGACACCACGGCCGCTCGACGGCGTACCGCCGTTCGTCTGGCACGGCTCGATCCGGTCGCCCGAGATCGCCGAGCAGGCGGCGTACTACGGTGACGGGTTCTTCCACAACAACATCTTCTGGCCGATGTCGCACACCAAGCGGATGATCGAGCTGTACCGCACGCGCTTCGAGCACTACGGTCACGGCGCCGCGGACCAGGCGATCGTCGGACTGGGTGGTCAGGTGTTCATGCGCAAGAACTCGCAGGACGCCGTACGCGAGTTCCGGCCGTACTTCGACAACGCGCCGGTGTACGGACACGGGCCGTCGCTGGAGGACTTCACCCGGGAGACGCCGTTGACGGTCGGTAGCCCGCAAGAGGTGATCGAGCGGACCCTGAGCTTCCGGGAGGATGTCGGGGACTACCAGCGGCAGCTGTTCCTGATGGACCACGCCGGGTTGCCGTTGAAGACGGTGCTCGAGCAGCTGGACATCCTCGGCGAAGAGGTGGTTCCCGTGCTGCGCAAGGAGTTTGCGGCGAAGAAGCCGGCCCACGTGCCGGATGCGCCGACGCACGAGTCGCTGAAGGCCGCGGCCGAGCGGGCGCACGACCTGGAGTCCCTCGAGGCCGAGGTCGTCGAGGAGCCGACCCGATGAGCGCGCCGGCGAACCGTGACCGCGTGATCGCCGTGGTGACGGCCGGGTTGACGACACCGTCGTCGTCCCGGCTGCTCGCCGACCAGCTCGCGGCCGCGGTCAAGGACGACCTGGCCGGCCGCGGGATCACGGCGCGGATCGAGCTGATCGAGGTACGTGATCACGCCCACGACCTGACGAACAACCTGCTCACGGGCTTCCCGACGGCGTCGCTGCAGACCGTCCTCGACACGGTGACGTCGGCCGATGCCCTGATCGCGGTGAGCCCGACCTTCAGCGCGTCGTACTCGGGTCTGTTCAAGACGTTCTTCGACGTACTCGACGACCAGGCGCTGGCCGGCAAGCCCGTCCTCCTGGCCGCCACCGGCGGTACCGAGCGGCACTCGCTGGTCCTGGACTACGCCCTCCGACCGCTCTTCGCCTACCTCAAGGCCCTTCCGGTCGCGACCGGCGTCTACGCCGCCTCCACCGACTGGGGTCCGAACGCCGCCAAGCTCCACACCCGCATCACCCAAGCGGCCACCGAACTGGTCGCCGCCCTCCAGCACGACGCCCCCACCCACACCGACCCCTACGCCAACCCCACCCCGTTCGAAGATCTCCTCAACGGCTAGTTCTTGCGCTCCTGGATCAGAAGCGCGACGCCGTCGAGGATCCTGGTGAGGCCGAAGGTCAGGGCGTGGCCTGGGTCCAGGGTGGATTGGAAGTGCTCGCCGACCGCGGTGCCTACGCGGCCGGCGGTGGGGAAGTGTTGGGCCGTGCCGGCCATGACGGTGGTGAGGGTGGGCGCGATCTGACGCCACCACTCCTCATCGGTCAGGCCGGAGTCGCGTTGGGTGCGGAGTTGCTCCGCACCCGCGCGAGCGGTGCCCTGGACGTGGGTGAGAACCAGGGACAGGGTGGAGTCCATCTCGACATCGGTCAGACCGAGGCCGTCGAGCGGTCGTAGCTCCGCCTCGTACTTCATCGTGATGTTCGGACCCAGCGCCGTCCGCATCGTCGGGACCTCGTGGATCCACGGATGCCTGGTCAGGACGTCCCAGTTGCGGTGGGCAATGAACTCCACCGCCCCGCGCCATCCGCCGGCCTGACGGGCCGGCTCGTCGACATCGGCGTACAGATCGCCGTACACGCGGTCGAACATCAGGTCGGTCAGCTCACCCTTTCCCGGCACGTGCGTGTACAGCGACATCGTGCCGGCCTTCAGCCGCTCGGCGATCATCCGCATCGAGACGGCCTCGAGCCCCTGCGCGTCGGCCAGCTCGACGGCGACGTCCACGATCGCGCGGACGGTCAGGCCGGAGCGGCCGGGCTTGGTGTGACTGCCCCACAGCAGCGCCAGACTGCGCGCCGGATCGGGCGCCGCCACCTTTTTTCCAGTCACGGGGAACATTCTCCAGCCGGTCGTCGTTGACCCGATCGTACCTGAGCCGTACGGTGTACGGTACACTCTACGACTCAACCCGGGCGAGAGGTGGGAAGTGGCTACGGAACGTGTGATCGAGGCTGTCGGCGTACGGAAGCACTACAAAGGCGGCACCGAGGGGGCAGGTCTGAACGGGTTCGACCTGGAGGTCACGGCCGGCACGGTGACTGGCCTGCTCGGCCCCAACGGCGCCGGCAAAACAACAGCGGTGCGGATCCTGTCCACACTGCTCGAAATGGACGAGGGTACGGCGACAGTCGCGGGGTACGACGTTCGCCGCCAAGGAGCCGACGTCCGGCGGCGGATCGGACTCGTCGGCCAGTACGCCGCGATCGACGAGATCCTCACCGGGCGGCAGAACCTGGTCATGTTCGGCCGCCTCAATCATCTAGGGCACGCAACCGCCGGCCGCCGGGCCGACGAGCTGCTGGAGCGATTCAGCCTGACGGAGGCGGCCGGTCAGGCGGTGAGCAAGTACTCCGGCGGGATGCGGCGGCGGCTGGACCTCGCGGCCAGCCTGATCGTGGCGCCGGCGGTCCTGTTCGTGGATGAGCCGACGACCGGTCTGGACCCGGCCGGGCGGCTCGAGGTGTGGTCCGCCGTACGGCAGCTGGTCGACGGCGGCACGACCGTACTGCTGACGACGCAGTACCTGGAGGAGGCGGATCAGCTGGCGCACCGGATCTCGATGCTCAAGGCAGGCAAGGTCGTTGCCGAGGGCACCCCGGACGAGCTGAAGACCCAGCTCGGCTCGGACTGGCTCGATCTGGTCCTCACCGATCCGGCCGACGTAGCGCGGGTCGTCGAACTCGCGGGACCGTTGGCGGACGGGGAGATCCGGGTCAGCGCGGAACGGATCAGCGTGCCGGTGAAGGACCGGACGCGGGCACTCGTGGTGATGGCGAATTCGTTGCATGAGGCAAATATCGAACCGGAGGACATCACGTTACGCAGACCGACGCTGGACGAAGTGTTCCTGCAGCTGACCGGACCGGAGGTGGCGGTATGACCACCGTCGGATGGGCGCTGGCGGACAGTTGGACGATCGCGCGCCGGACGCTGGTGCACTGGCGGATGCAGCCCGCGCTGATCATCTTCAACTGGGCCTTCCCGGTGCTGATGCTGCTGATGTTCGGCGGGCTGCTCGGCGGGGCGATGGTCTCGCCGGAAGGTTCGTCGTACTACGAACTCCTGGTGCCGGGGATCTTCGCGCTGGCGATGCTGTTCGGGCTGGAAGGCACGATGACCGCGGTCACCACCGACGCGTCGAAGGGCGTGACGGATCGCTTCCGGTCGCTGCCGATCAGCTCGGCGGCGGTCGTGCTGGGCCGCTGCATCGCGGACATGCTCGACTCGGTGGTGACGCTGATCGTGCTGGCCGGGACCGGGCTCGTCCTCGGCTGGCGGTGGCACGAAGGGTTGCCGTCCGCGGTGGCGGCCTTCGGGCTGCTGTTGCTGCTGCGGTTCGCCTTGCTGTGGGTGGGGATCTTCATCGGGCTCAGCGTGCGGAACGCGCAGAGCGTGACGATGGTGCAGGTCCTGGTCTGGCCGGTCGGGTTCCTGTCCAGCGCCTTCGTCGCCACCTCGACGATGCCGGCCTGGTTGGGCACGATCGCCCAGTGGAACCCGTTGTCGGCGACGGCGACCGCATCCCGTGAGCTCTTCGGCAACCCCGATCCCTCGTCGACGGCGACCTGGATCGGCACGCACGCCGAGATTGCCGCGATCATCGCCCCGCTGGTGCTGATCGCGATCTTCCTGCCGTTGTCGGCACACCGCTTCCGCACCCTGTCGCGGTGACGGCCGGGCCGCCCGGGTGACCTCGTCATCCGGGCGGCCTCGCCTACGGCATCAACTGGCCGCCGTTGACCTCGATGATCTGACCGGTGACGTACGACGCCATCCGGTCGGAGGCGAGGAACAGGATGGTGCCGACACACTCGTGCGGCGTACCGGTCCGGCCCATCGGGATGGTGGCGATCATCGCGGTCAGCTGCTCGTCGCCGGTATGCCGCTCGTGGAACGGCGTCTTGATGACGCCCGGCGAGATCGCGTTCACGCGGATCCCATCCGGGGCGAGCTCCTTGGCCAGACCACGGGTGAAGGTACTGACCGCACCCTTGCTGGTCGCGTACACGACCGATCCGCCACCGCCGCCGTGCCGACCGGCGATCGAGGTCACGTTGACGATCGCGCCGCCGCCCTGTCCGCGGAACACCGGCACGATCCGGCGGCTGAGCGCGAACACCGAGGTCAGGTTGACGTCCAGGATCCGGTGGAACTCCTCGTCCGGTACGTCGGCAATCGGCGACCGGTGGACCAGGTCGCCGGCGTTGTTCACGAGTACGTCGATCCGCCCGTGCTGCGCGAGTACGTCGTCGATGAACGCGTCCGCCGACTTCGAGTCAGCCAGGTCTGCCTGGTGCAAGGACGCCGTACCGCCTGCCGTCTGCACCGCGCCGACGGTGTGCGTCGCGCCCTCCTCGTTGCGGTGGTAGTGCAGCGCCAGCGTCGCGCCGGTCTCGGCGAACCCGACCGCCGCCGCGGCCCCGATCCCGCTGCTGGCCCCGGTCACGACGACGACCTGATCCCTGAAGTCCAGATATCCCATGGGGACCATCCTGCCCGACCTGCTGAGGTGACGCCTCGTCGATGGACACCGGTCTCGACCGGAACGCGCCGGAACGGGTTTGCGGAGCCGGATCCGGCGGTAGATTCGATGGATGGGATACGCGCTTGGGCAGCTGGGGCTGCGACGGTGGCGGACGTCTGATGCACTGCGGTTGGCGGCAGCGCACCAGGATCCCGAGATGCGCATGCAGGTCGGGGTGGTGGACCGGGCTTCCGCGGTGGACTGGATCGGGCGGGTCGCCGACCTGGACAACGGACATGTGTACGCCGTTGCCGACGCCGAGGATCACCCGATCGGGTGCGTGGCCGTGACGAACATCGACCGGCATCAGGTCGGCTGGACGTGGTACTGGACCGTCGCCGACGCCCGCGGCCACGGCGTCGCTCGCGACGCACTCCGCGCCCTGGCCGACTGGGCGCACCACGACGCCGGCCTCTACCGGCTCGAGCTCGGCCACCAGGTCGACAACGCCGCCTCCTGCGCGGTTGCCTCCGCCGCAGGCTTCCTCTCCGAGGGCGTCGAACGCCAGCGCCTCGCGTACGACGGCACCCGGTACGACGTAGAACGCCACGCCCGCCTGGTCACCGACCCGCTGCCCACACCCCACCGGCCGGTCATCGTCTCGGCCTGAAATGTCGGCAGGGTCGGTTAACGTCCTGAGCGTGACCATTGATGTCGTACTGACCGATGAGCCCAGTGATGCCGACGTCGCCGTGATCTCGGCCGGGCTGGACGAGTTCAACCTCACGGCCGCCGGGATCCAGGATCGACAGTCGCTGGCTGTCCTGGTGAAGGAGGGGGATCGGACCGTCGGCGGTCTGTCCGGCCGCACCTCGCTCGGGCTGTGGTTCGTCGATCTGCTCTACCTGCCGGACTCGCTGCGCGGCTCGGGTCTCGGCAGCCGCGTCCTCGAGCAGGCCGAGACCGAGGCCCGGCGCCGCGGGTGCGTGAGCGGCTTCGTGTTCACGATCGACTTCCAGGCTCCGGACTTCTACGCGCGGCACGGCTGGAAAGAGTTCGGCCGGATCCCCAGCAGAGGCGGCATCAGCCGGGTCTTCTTCCAGAAAAGCCTTACAGAGTGAGCCTCGGATGCCTGTTCACGTCTTTGTAGAGGAGATAGCGGAAGGGGCCGGGGCCGCCGGCGTAGCAGGCCTGCGGGCAGAAGGCGCGTAGCCACATGAAGTCGCCTTCCTGGACCTCGACCCAGTCCTTGTTGAGCAGGTAGACGGCCTTGCCTTCGAGGACATACAGGCCGTGCTCCATCACGTGCGTCTCCGGGAACGGGATCACCCCACCCGGCTCGAAGCTGACGATGTTGACGTGCATGTCATGGCGTACGTCGTCCGGATCGACGAACCGCTGCGTCTTCCACCGGCCGTCGGTGTCCGGCATTGCCCGACCCTCGACGTCACCCTCGTTCGTGACGAAAGCAGCCGGTACGTCGATGCCCTCGATCCGCTCATAAGCCTTACGAACAAGGTGGAACCGGGCCACCGCATCACTGGTGTTGCGTAAGGTCCAGTCCCCGCCGGGCGGCAGGAACGCGTACCCACCCGGCGAAAGCGCGTGCTTCTCACCGGCGACCGTGAGTACCACGTTGCCCTCGACAACGAACAGGACCACCTCGGCACCGGGATCGGTCTCCGGCCGGTCGCTGCCACCGCCCGGCGCGACCTCGACGATGTACTGCGAGAACGTCTCGGCGAACCCGGACAGCGGCCGCGCGATCACCCACAGCCGGGTGTCGTCCCAGAACGGCAGCCGGCTGGTCGTGATGTCCCGCATGGTGCCGCGCGGGATGACGGCGTACGCGGTGGTGAAGACCGCGCGGTCGGTGGTGAGGTCGGTCTGCGCGGGCAGCCCACCCTTCGGGGCGTAGTAGCTCATCGTGATGCTCCTCGGGTCAGCAGACGGCCGCGCGGGCCGGCGTCGATGTCGACGGGCTCGCCGCGGAGCCACGTGGCGCGAACGACGCCGTCCAGCGTGCGCCCGTCGTACGGCGTGATCGCGTTCTTGTGCTGCAGGGTGTGCGCATCGACGACAAAGGTCTCGTCGGGGGCGAAGACACAGAAGTCGGCGTCGGATCCGATGTCGATCCGGCCCTTCGTTGCCAGTCCGACCTGTGCGGCCGGGGCAGCGGACATCCAGCGGGCCACGTCGTTCAGGGTGAAACCGCGGCGGCGGGCCTCGGTCCAGACCGCGGAGAGGCCGAGCTGGAGGGACGCGATGCCGCCCCAGGCGGTGCCGAAGTCACCGGTGTCCAGGTGCTTGAGGTCGATCGTCGACGGTGAGTGGTCGGAGACGACCAGATCGATCACGCCCGTTTTCAGCCCGTCCCAGAGCTGCTCGCGGTTGGCGCCCTCGCGGATCGGCGGGCAGCACTTGTACTGTGTCGCGCCGTCGGGGATCTCCTCCGCGGTGAAGGTCAGGTAGTGCGGGCAGGTCTCCGCGGTAATCCGTACGCCGGAGGCACGTGCCGCAGCGATGATCGGCAGCACCTCGGCGCTGGAGACATGCAGGATGTGCACTCGGCAGCCCGTCCGACGAGCGAGCTCGATGACGTTGGCAACGGCCTCGTTCTCTGCTGCCCGCGGGCGCGAGTTCAGGAAATCGAGGTAGCTGGCGCCATCAGCGGGTGGGGCCTGATCGATCCGGTGAGCGTCCTCCGCGTGCACGATCAGCAGCCCGTCGAAGGCACTGAGCTCGACCATCGCGGCCTCGAGTTGCTGCGGGTCGAGCGGTGGGAACTCGTCGACGCCGGAATGCAGGAGAAAGCACTTGAAGCCGAAGACTCCCGCGTCGTGGAGTGGACGGAGATCGGACCGGTTGCCCGGGATCGCGCCGCCCCAGAAGCCGGTATCGACGTACGCCTGCGTCTGCGCGGTCTTGCGCTTGAGATCGAGCGCCGGTACGTCGCACGTCGGCGGGATGCTGTTGAGCGGCATGTCGACAATCGTGGTCACGCCGCCCGCCGCGGCTGCTTTCGTGGCGGTGGTGAAACCTTCCCACTCCGTCCGCCCGGGATCGTTGACGTGCACGTGGCTGTCGACGAGGCCGGGCAGCAGCACCTCGTCGTCCGCGAGCCGAACGTCCGTGGCCGCCGCGAGGTCGGCGTCGTACGGCGCGATGGCAACGATCCTGCCGTCACGCACGCCGATCGCACCGGCCTGTTCACCGGTCGGCCGCACCACCCGCCGAGCCCGAACCACGAGGTCCAGCGCGCTCATGCCAGTCCCCTCTCAGTTCCGTTCATCGTAAGGTGCTCCACCGCGATCCGTTCCCCAAGCCGCTCGAGCAACGGCACCGGCTCGGCAATACACCGCCCTACATCCGCCTCGAGCTCCGTCAACGCATACGCCGCCCGCACCCCCGCAGCCTTCAGTTGATGCTGCGACAGCCGGTTGACCCCACACACCGCAACCACCGGAATCCCGGCGGTTCGAGCTTCCGCCGCTACACCTGCAACGGCTTTGCCGTGAAGCGTTTGCTCGTCGAGAGCACCCTCGCCCGTGACCACCAGATCGGCACCCACCATCTGCTCGTGGAAGCCGACGAGCTCCAGCATCAGCTCGATCCCCGGCCTCAGCTCGCCCCCAAGCACTGCGAGCGCCGCAAAACCGACTCCACCCGCAGCCCCCGCACCCGGCGCATCCCGCAGATCCCGCCCGGTCTCACGCGCCACCAGGTCAGCCCAAGCCGTCAGCGCCGCATCCAGCTCAGCTACCTGTCCAGGGTCGGCGCCCTTCTGCGGCCCATACACAGCCGCGGCACCCATCGGCCCAGTCAACGGATTGTCGACATCACACGCGACGACAATCTCCACCCCCTCGAGCCGTCGTCGCAGCGCCCCCAGGTCGAGAGATCCGGCCAACCCGGAGATCAGCCCGGCACCACCATCGGTCGACGCACTCCCGCCGATCCCAAGGATCACGCGAGTACATCCACCATCGATCGCAGCACCGATCACCTCACCGGTCCCGTACGACGTCGCCGTCATCGGCGCCGACCGGCCACCAGGCAGCCGCACCAAGCCCGACACGTCCGCGAGTTCAACCACGGCAACCTGACGACGACGCGCATACCCCGTCTGGACAGGCTCTCCGGTAGGACCCGAGGCCGTCACCGGCACGAGTTCGAACCCAGCAGCCACGGCTGCCGCTAACGTCCCGTCACCGCCATCAGCCACCGGGATCGCGACCACAGTCGTCTCCGGGCGGACTCGCCGTACGCCCGTGCCGACCGCGGCCGCGACCTCAGCACTCGCCAGACTGCCCTTGAACTTGTCAGAGGCAACAATCACCCGCATCAATTGAGCGCCATCAATCGAGCAGGGCGAACGCCGCCGGCGACACCGCGGTCGGCGCGTCGGCCGGTCCGTCGGCCAGGTCCTCGAACTCGACGATGTTGTCGATCTCCAGGCCCATCGAGACATTCGTGATGCGTTCGAGGATGACCTCGACCACCACCGGCACCCGATGCTCGGCCATCAGCTTCTTCGCCAGCTCGAGCGCAGGCAGGATCCCGTCCGGCTCGGAGACCCGCAAAGCCTTACAGCCAAGGCCTTCCGCGACCTTGACGTGGTCGACGCCGTACCCGTTGACCTCGGGACTGTTGATGTTCTCGAACGACAGCTGCACGCAGAAGTCCATGTCGAACCCGCGCTGCGCCTGCCGGATCAAGCCGAGATACGAGTTGTTCACCACGACATGGATGTAGGGGATGTTGAACTGCGCCCCGACCGCCAGCTCCTCGATCAGGAACTGGAAGTCGTAGTCACCCGACAGCGCGACCACCGTGCTGTCCGGATCCGCGACCGCGACGCCCAAGGTGGCCGGCACGGTCCACCCGAGCGGGCCGGCCTGGCCGGCGTTGATCCAGTGCCGTGGGCGGTAGACGTGCAGCATCTGCGCGGCCTGGATCTGCGACAGACCGATCGTGCTGACATAGCGCACCTCCGGTCCGAAGGCCCGGTTCATCTCCTCGTACACCCGCTGCGGCTTGATCGGCACCACATCGAAGTGCGTCTTGCGCTCCAACGTCGTACGCCGTTCCTGACACTCCGCGGCCCACGCGGATCGATCGGGCAGCTTGCCCACCGCGTCCCACTCGCGCGCGACCTCGACGAAGGCCTCCAGCGCGGCGCGCGCGTCGGACACCACGCCGTAGTCCGGCGCGAAAACCCGGCCGATCTGCGTCGGCTCGATGTCGACGTGAATGAACTTCCGGTCGCCGCGATACACATCCAGACCGCCGGTGTGCCGGTTCGCCCACCGGTTGCCGATGCCGAGGACCAGGTCGGCGGCGAGCAGGGTCGCGTTGCCATAGCGATGCGAGGTCTGCAGCCCGACCATTCCCGCGCTCAGCGGGTGGTCGTCCGCGATCGCACCCCAGCCCATCAACGTAGGTACGACGGGAATCCCGGTCAGCTCGGCGAATTCGACCAGCACGTCGGCCGCGTCCGCGTTGATGATCCCGCCGCCGGCGACGATCAATGGGTTCTCGGCCGACGCCAGCATCGTGAGGACCTTCTCGGCCTGCGCCCGTGTCGCTGCTGGTCGGGCCACCGGCAGCGGCTCGTACGTCTCGATGTCGAAGTCGATCTGGGCCAGCTGCACGTCCAGCGGCAGGTCGACCAGCACGGGACCCGGACGGCCCTCGCGCATCAGGTGAAACGCCTTCTGGAACGTCCCCGGTACCTGCGCGGCCTCCATCACCGTGACCGCCCACTTCGCGACCGGCTTGGCGATCGAGGAGATGTCGACGGCCTGGAAGTCCTCCTTGTGCAGCTTCGCGACCGGCGCCTGACCGGTGATGCACAGGATCGGGATCGAGTCCGCCGACGCGGAGTAGAGGCCGGTGATCATGTCGGTCCCGGCGGGTCCCGACGTACCGATGCAGACGCCGATGTTGCCGGCGCGAGCACGGGTGTACCCCTCGGCCATGTGCGAGGCGCCTTCGACGTGGCGGGCGAGAACATGCTTGATCCCGCCGTGCTGCCGCATCGCGCTGTAGAACGGGTTGATCGCCGCGCCGGGCAGGCCGAACGCCTGCGTGGACCCTTCCTTCTCCAGGATCAGGACCGCGGCGTCGACCGCGCGCATCCGGGCCATCAGGCGATCGCCGAATCAGTCGAACGCAGCCCGGACAGGCGCTCCACGCCCCGCAACAATGCCGAGTGGTCAAGACCACCATCGCCGTTCGCGCGCGCCGATGCGACCAACTGCGCGACCAGAGCACCAAGCGGTACGACGACGCCCGCCTCGCGCGCGGCCGCGGTGACGATCCCCATGTCCTTGTGGTGCAGGTCGATCCGGAAGCCCGGCTCGAAGGAGCGCGTGAGCATGTTCTCCTTCTTCTGGTTCAGGACCGTCGATCCGGCGAGTCCACCACCGAGCACCTCGAGGGCAGCCCGGGTGTCGACGCCGTACGCCTCCAGGAAGACGACGGCCTCGGCCACGGCCTGGATGTTGGCGGCGACGATGAGCTGGTTGGCGGCCTTGACCGTCTGGCCCGAACCGCTCGGGCCGACGTGAACGACGGTCTTGCCGACGACCTCGAAGAGCGGCTTGGCGGCGGCGAAGTCGTCCGCCTCGCCGCCGACCATGATCGAGAGGACCGCGTTCTTCGCGCCGGCTTCGCCACCGGAGACCGGGGCGTCGAGCAGGCGGAAGCCGAGCGCGCGGGCCTGCTCGGCGAGCTGCTGGGTAACGTCGGGTCGAATGCTGGAGAAGTCGATGATCAGCGTGCCGGTCTCGGCGTGCTGGAAGACACCGTCCTCTCCTTCGAGGACGTCTTGTACGTCGGGAGAGTCCGGGACCATCACGCAGATCACGTCGGCGCCCTTGACCACGTCGCTGATCGACTCCGCCGCGCGGCCGCCGGCGTCGACGAGCGCTTGGGTCCGCTCCGGGCTGCGATCGAGGCCGGCCACGGTGTGACCGGCGTTCGCGAGGTGGATGGCCATCGGGTTGCCCATGATGCCGAGCCCGATGAAGGCGATATTCGTCATTCGTTGTTCTCCCGATCGAAGGAAAGCCAGCTGAAGCTTTCGGCGGTGCTGCTGGAGGGCTTGTACTCGAGGCCGACCCAGCCCGCGTAGCCGTTCGCGGCGAGGGCGGTGAGCTGGCGATCGAGCGGCAGCGAGCCGGTGCCAGGCTCGTTGCGGCCCGGCGCATCGGCGATCTGTACGTGCGCGATCCGGTCCGTGTGGTCCGCGATGACCCGGTCGACGTCATCGCCGTTGACCGCGAGGTGGTAGAGATCCGCGAGCAGACCGACGTTCGGTACGTCGTACGCCGTGTGGACGCGATGGATCACCGTGAGCGCGTCGGCCGCCGTCCGCAGCGGGTACCGATCCGCGCCGCTGACGGGCTCGACCAGCACGGTCGCGCCGATCCGGGCCGCGGCACGCGCTGCCAGGGCGAGGTTCTCGACCGCGAGCTCGTCCTGCTCGCGCTCGGAACTCGTCTCGTCGCGATTGCCGTACAGGGCGTTGAAGCCGCCCGTCCCGAGGCGTTCGCCGATGCCGACGGTGACGTCGACGTTGTCGCGAAACTCGCTCGCCCGCTTCGGCCAGGACACCAGCCCGCGGTCGCCGCCGGGCATGTCACCGGCGAAGAAGTTCAGGCCGGTGAGCTGCACGCCGGCGTCGGAGATCGCGGTGACGAACGCGTCGACCTGGCGGTCCGGCGGCACGGCCTCGACGAACGGCCACCAGAACTCGACCGCACTGAAGCCGGCGCGCCGAGCGGCCGCGGGCCGTTCCAGCAGAGGCAACTCGATGAACAGCAGCGAGCAGTTCACGGTGTAGCGCAGCGGGTCGCTCATTCGACACTCTTTTCCGTATTGCGGAATTTCAATTCTGTTCTGCGAAATGACCATAAGACGGTCGCGTCGAGAGCGTCAAGCGTCCGGACAAGCTGACGGGCAAGAAGCCGCACCGATCGTCGGAATCGCTGTCTCGTGTGCGGGCGCGCGTTGTACGTTCCTCTAAAGGAGGTTGGCCGTGCTCTTGTCGGAGCTGCTCGATGCGCCCGAGCTGGGGCTACGGCTGCTGCATTCGGCCGGGAGCGCGCTGGACCGGCCGATCGGGCGGTTGGTGACGACCGATCTGCTCGACCCGGGCCGCTACCTCAACGGTGGTGAGGTGGTGCTGACCGGGCTGGTCTGGCATCGCGGGCCCTCCGACAGCGAGGTGTTCGTCGCCTCGCTGGCCGATCGCGGCGCTACCACGGTTCTGGCCGGGAAGGCGCAGCTCGGCGACGTTCCAGCCAGCCTGCTGGAGGCGTGCCGGCGGCATGAGGTCACGCTGATCGAGGTGCCGATCGAGATCGCGTTCGCGGACGTGACCGAGTACGTCGCCGCCAAGGGCTCGGCCGAGACCGGCGCCCGACTGTCCGCGAGCCTGGTCCGTCAACGTCAGCTCCTGTCGTCGATCGCGGCGGGCCGGAGCCTCGACGAACTCGCGGCCCGGATCTCGGCGGAGATCGGCCACGACTGCCGGGTGATCACCGCCACCGGCCGGCACGTCGTACCCGGTCCTGGCGAGCTGGACGACGCGACGCTGGATGCGGTGACCCGGCGATTCCTGACCGCGGATCGCACCCCTGCGTTGGCCGATGCGGACGGTACGCCGTACAGCCTGTTCCCGGTCGGATCAGGGCTGGGCAATCGGCTCACGGCCTGGGTGCTGGTCATCGAGGGCAACCACGCGCAGTGGTCTCGCGACCATGTCGAGGCGGTGCAGGAGCTGTGCGCGATCGCCGCGCTGGACCGTGCGCGCCGGGACGAAGGACGCCGTGCACTGCGACCGCTGGTGGCGGATGCGCTGACGCTGGTCGAGTCCGGCGCACTGCATACGGACGTTGCCGCACGTCTCCGGCAGGCCGGGTCCCACGCGGACCGGCCGATGGTGGTGGCGGTCGCCGAACTGCGCGACGACGGTCCGAACGAGGTGGCTCTCAGCCTGTTCGAGGACGTCGCCCTGATGGTCGGGCCGGCTGTCGTCGCGGCCGGTCGCGACGGCCTGCTGGTCGGATTCCTCCCGTTCGTACCCGGGCTGCCCGAGCGGTTGCGCCGGGCCTTCGGGCGGCTCGCTCCGGGTCTGCATCACGCCAGGCTCTCGGTCGGGATCAGCGGCGAGACCAGCATCGAGGCACTCGCCGGCGCTCTCGAAGAAGCCAGGTTCGCCCAACGTGCGGCCAGAGCCGGGCGAGCGCCGGTCTCCGTCGTCACCTCGGACGAGGTCGCCTCGCATGTCCTGCTGCTCGCGACGCTGCCCGACGACATCCGGCGCACCTACACCCAGCGCGTACTCGGCGCGGTGCTCGACCACGATCGCCGGACGCACGCCGACCTGCTCGCCACGCTGCAGGAGTTCCTCGCCTGTTCGGGCTCCTGGGCGCGGACGGCGGAATCGCTGCATCTGCACGTGAACACGGTTCGCTACCGGATCGAACGCGTGGAGCAACTGACCGGCCGCGATCTGTCGCAGCTCGAGGACCGGGTCGACGTGTTCCTGGCGCTGAAATCGCTCTGATTGTGTGATCCTCCAAAGTGCTGGGTTCATCGGCCGTTCAACTTCGGAGGTTTATCGGGTGCAATCGGGGCGTCGCTGAGCCGATGCTGGCGTGCAGGTTCAAAGCTGTACTGCCGAACGCCGAGGAGCGTGCCCGATGAAGGCCACCCTGCGACCGAACCGCACCAGTCGCCACCCTGTCGATCAGGTCCTGCCGCCGGGGAAGCTGCTCGTGTACGGCACCCAGCATGTCCTCGCCTTCTACGCCGGCGCGGTGATCGTCCCGATCCTGCTGGCCAACGCGATCGGCCTGAACACCCAGCAACTGATCCACCTGATCAACGCCGACCTCTTCACCTGCGGGATCGCGTCGATCATCCAGTCGGTCGGGTTCTGGAAGGTCGGTGTGCGGTTGCCGCTGCTGCAAGGCGTCACGTTCACGGCGGTGTCGCCGATGATCGCGATCGGTCTCGCGGCCGGTGGCGGGACCCAAGGCCTGCTCGTCATCTACGGCGCCGTCCTGGTCGCCGGACTCGCGACCTTCTTCATCGCGCCGTTCTTCAGCAAGCTGATCCGGTTCTTCCCGCCGGTGGTGACCGGCTCGGTGATCACGATCATCGGCCTCGCGCTCCTCCCGGTCGCTGCCGGCGATGCCGTCGGTGGCGCCGGCCCCACGGCCGCGCCGACCAGCGGCAAGAACCTGGCGTATGCGTTGGGGACGCTCGCGCTGATCGTGTTGATCCAGCGCGTGTTCAAGGGTTTCATGGCGACCATCGCCGTACTGGCCGGACTGGTCGTCGGCACGCTGGTCGCGTGGGCGTTCGGGGACGCGCACTTCGGTTCGGTGGGTGAGTCGGCCTGGGTCGGCGTGACCACGCCGTTCCAGTTCGGCTGGCCGAAGTTCTCGATCGCGGCGATCATCTCGATGGTGGTGGTCATGTTGATCACCGCGGTGGAGACGACTGGTGACGTCTTCGCAACCGGTGAGATCGTCGAGAAGCGGATCGGACGCGACGACATCGCCCGCGCGCTGCGCGCCGACGGCCTGGCCACCACGATCGGCGGCGTCTTCAACTCCTTCCCCTACACGTGTTTCGCCGAGAACGTCGGCCTGGTCCGGCTGACCCGGGTCCGCAGCCGCTGGGTGGTCGCGGCCGCGGGCGGGCTGATGATCCTGATCGGCCTGGTCCCGAAGGCCGGCGCGGTCGTTGCCGGTATCCCCCATCCGGTGCTGGGCGGCGCGGCGCTCGCGATGTTCGCCACCGTGGCCGTCGTCGGCTTCCAGACGCTGACCAAGGTCGACTTCCACGATCACCGGAACGTCGTGATCGTGGCGACCAGCGTCGGTCTGGCCATGTATGTCACCGCGCAACCGCAGGTCTCGCAGGCCGTGCCGGGGTGGGCCGAGATCATCTTCGGGAGTGGCATCACGCTCGGCAGCCTGACCGCGATCGGTCTGAACATCGTGTTCCACCACGTCGGCAAGGACTACGGACCCGCGGTGGCCGGTCAGCCCGGTGACTCGATCCGGCTGGACCAGGTCAACACGATGAGCCGCGACGAGTTCGTCTACACGTTCGCCGGTCTGTTCCAGGGGCCGCGCTGGATGGTCGAGCGGGCGTGGGACATGCGGCCCTTCGCCGACACGCATGCGCTGCGACGTTCGTTCCAGGAGGCGCTGTTCTCCGGTTCGCACGACGAGCAGCGCGAGCTGATCGAGGCGTACCCGCAGCTCGGTTCGCAGTTCGTTGCCGACGGCCTCAGTGGCGAAGCGTCGCTGCGCGACCAGTCGGACAAGGGATTGACGTACCTGGCCGACCCGGACCGCGACGAGCTCGCCACGATCACTTCGGCGTACAAGGAGCGGTTCGGCTTCCCGCTGGTCATCTCGGTCCGCGACGCCGAGTCGTTCGACCGGATTGTCGAGCAGGGGCGCGAGCGACTGGGAAACTGCGAGAACCAGGAACATGCCGCCGCGCTCCTCGAGATCGCGAAGATCGCCGGCTACCGCTTCGACGACTTCGTCTCCGACGCCAATCCGATCCACAGTGCGAGAACCCGCTGGAGTAGCAACCGATGACCACACAAGCGCTGCGCGCACCCGCTCTCAAGGTGAACGGCGAGGACACCGCGATCGGCGACGTCTCCGTCCACACCACCGCCCTGGACTGGCTCCGCAACCGCGGCCTCACCGGCGCCAAGGAAGGCTGTGCCGAGGGTGAATGCGGCGCCTGCTCGGTGCTCGTCGCGCGGCCCGGTACGGACGCCCCGACCGAGTGGGTCGCGGTGAACGCCTGCCTGCTGCCGATCGCCTCGCTGGACGGCCAGGAGCTCATCACCTCCGAGGGACTGGGTACGCCGGCCGCCCTGCACCCCGTCCAGCAGGAGATGGCGGTCCGCGGTGGTTCGCAGTGCGGCTACTGCACACCAGGCTTCATCTGCAGCATGGCCGCCGAGTACTACCGTCCTGGTCGTGCTCCGGTCGTTGAGGACCACGAGCATGGTCCGAACGGGTTCGACCTCCACTCGCTCAGCGGCAATCTCTGCCGCTGCACGGGCTATCGACCGATCAAGGACGCGGCCTACGCCCTCGGTGAGCCGGCCGTGAACGACACCCTCGCCGTCCGCCGCGACTCGCCACCACCTCCGCCGGCCACGACCGGGATGGTGACAGGCGAGGCCGAGTTCGTCCGACCGGCCTCGCTCGACGACGTCCTGGGGCTGCTCGCCGATCGGCCGGATGCGCAGATCGTTGCCGGGAGCACCGACCTCGGCGTCCAGGTGAACCTCTTCGGCTCCCGGCCGCCGCTAACCGTCGCCGTGGACCGGCTGGCGGAGCTCCGTGAGTTCTCCTTCGGTCCCGACGAGGTCCGGCTCGGCGCGGCGCTGACCTTGACCGAGATCGAGCGGCAGCTCGGTGGGCGGGTGCCGTTGCTGGCCCAACTGTTCCCGCAGTTCGCGTCCCGCTTGATCCGCAACGGCGCCACGATCGGCGGCAACCTCGGCACCGGCTCACCCATCGGAGACACGCCGCCGGCACTCCTCGCGCTCGACGCATCACTCGTGCTCGCGTCGCGACGAGGCGAGCGAGTGGTCCCGCTCGCTGACTACTTCACCGGGTATCGGCAGACCGTTCGGACAGCCGACGAGCTGATCAAAACCATCGTGTTTCCGTTGCCCCTGGCACCAATGACGGCGTTCCACAAGATCGCCAAGCGCCGCTTCGACGACATCTCCAGCGTCGCGATCGGGTACGCCGTCGACGTCGCGGACGGCGTGGTCACGCAGGCCCGGATCGGCCTCGGTGGAGTCGCCGCGACCCCGCTCCGCGCCCGCGCGACCGAGGCTGCGCTCATCGGTCAGCCGTGGAACGAGACCACTGTCCGCGAGGCGGCCGGAGTAATGGCCGGCGAGGGTACGCCGATGGACGATCACCGCGCGAGTGCGTCGTACCGGTCGGCCATGCTCGGCCAATCGCTCCTCCGGTTCTACGCACAGGGGGTCGGCGCATGAGCTCGTTGTCCGAACGGCCGGCGCAGGCGGTTGTCGGCGTACCGATGCCGCACGAGAGCGCAGCCCTGCACGTCACCGGGACGGCGCTCTACACGGACGACCTCGTCCAGCGCACGCGCGATGTCCTGCATGCGTGGCCGGTCCAGTCACCGCACGCCCACGCGCGAATCACGGCGCTCCGGGTGAAACCGGCGTACGACGTCCCTGGCGTGGTGCGGGTGTTGACCGGCGACGACGTGCCCGGGGTGAACGACGCGGGGGTGAAGCACGACGAGCCGCTGTTCCCGGATGTGGTGATGTTCCACGGGCATGCGGTGTGTTGGGTGCTCGCCGAGACGTTGGAGGCTGCGCGCCTTGGTGCGTTGGCGGTTGAGGTCGAGTACGAGCCGCTGTCCTCGCTTGTCGGTGTACGCGAGGCCATTGCGGCCGGGAGCTTCCAGGGGATCGGTCGACATCTGGAGCGCGGCGACGTGGATGCTGCGTTGGCGGGGGCGGCCCATGTGTTCCGGGGTGAGTTCGAGTTCGCCGGGCAGGAGCACTTCTATCTGGAGACGCACGCGGCGCTGGCGCTGGTCGACGAGGGCGGTCAGATCTTCGTGCAGAGCAGTACGCAGCATCCGTCCGAGACGCAGGAGATCGTCGCGCACGTGCTCGGTCTGGCCAGTCATGCGGTGACCGTGCAGTGCTTGCGGATGGGCGGCGGCTTTGGTGGCAAGGAGATGCAGCCGCATGGGTTCGCCGCGATCGCTGCGCTCGGCGCGACGCTGACCGGTCGGCCGGTGCGGTTGCGGCTGAACCGGACGCAGGACATGACGATGTCGGGGAAGCGGCACGGGTTCCACAGCGCGTGGACGGTGGGATTCTCCGACGACGGGCGGCTGGTCGCGCTGGACGCCACGCTGACCGCAGACGGCGGGTGGAGCCTGGATCTGTCCGAACCCGTGCTGGCGCGGGCGATCTGTCACATCGACAACTCGTACGAGATTCCGCATATCCGGGTGGACGGGCAGATTGCCAAGACGAACAAGACCTCGCAGACCGCGTTCCGCGGGTTCGGCGGGCCCCAGGGCATGCTCGTGATCGAGGACATCCTCGGGCGGTGCGCGCCACTCCTCGGGTACGACGCTCTCGAACTGCGCCGGCGCAATCTCTATCGGCTGGGCGACGCCACGCCGTACGGGCAGCCGGTCCGGCACGCCGACCGGCTGGAGTCGTGCTGGAGCCAGGTCATCGACGGCGGCGACGTCGTACGGCGAGCTTCGGAGATCGAGCGCTTCAACGCTGAGCATGCGCACGTGAAGCGGGCAGTGGCGATGACTCCGGTGAAGTTCGGGATTTCGTTCAACCTGACCGCGTTCAACCAGGCCGGGGCGCTCGTCCACGTCTACAAGGACGGGTCGGTGCTGATCAATCACGGCGGTACCGAGATGGGCCAAGGTCTGCACACGAAGATGCTGCAGGTCGCCGCCACCTCGCTCGGCGTGCCGTTGGCGCGGGTGCGGCTGGCGCCGACGCGGACCGACAAGGTGCCGAACACCTCGGCGACCGCCGCCTCGGCCGGCGCAGATCTGAACGGCGCGGCCATCAAGAACGCGTGCGAACAGATCCGGGAACGGCTCGAACAGGCCGCGGGCGGACGGCTCGGGATCAGTCCTCGTGACGTGCGATTTGTCGACGGCGTCGGGCGCGGACTGTCCGGCGACGGCGTGCCGTGGGAGGAGATCGTCGGCATGGCGTACATGCAGCGCGTGCAGCTGTGGGCGGCCGGCTTCTACCGCACCGAGGGCTTGCACTGGGATGCGAACGCCATGCGCGGCGAGCCCTTCAAGTACTTCGCGTACGGCGTTGCCGCGGCCGAGGTCGAGGTGGACGGGTTCAGCGGCGCCTACACCTTGCGGCGGGTCGACATCGTGCATGACGTCGGCGACAGTCTCAGTCCGCTGATCGATATCGGTCAGATCGAGGGTGGATTCGTGCAGGGGACGGGCTGGTTGACGCTCGAGGATCTGCGCTGGGACGAGAGCTCGGGTGACCGGCGCGGGCGACTCGCGACGCAGGCGGCGAGTACTTACAAGCTGCCGAGCTTCTCGGAGATGCCGGAGGTGTTCAATGTCCGGCTGCTGGAGAAGGCGCATGAGGACGGCGCGGTGTACGGGTCGAAGGCCGTGGGTGAGCCGCCGTTGATGCTGGCGTTCTCTGTCCGTGAGGCGCTGCGGCAGGCTGCGGCCGCGTTCGGTCCGCCGGGGACGAGCGTGGACCTGCCGTCGCCCGCGACCCCGGAAGCTGTGTATTGGGCGCTCGATCGGGCGCGAGGTGGGATCACATGGAATGGATGAGAGCCGTCCAGCGGCTGCGAGCGCAGCGGTTGCCCGGCGTACTGGTCACGGTGGTGTCGGTCCGCGGGCATGCCCCGCGGGAGGCCGGCGCGAAGATGGTCGTTGCTGTGGACAACGTTTGGTCGACGGTCGGCGGCGGGAATCTCGAGGCGGTCGCGATCGAGCGGTCGCGGGCCATGATCACCGCTGGGGAAGGCGTACCCGAGGTGCTCGAGGTTGCGCTGTCGGACAAAGCGCCGTACCAGCATGGTGTGCAGTGCTGCGGTGGTGAGGTGCGGTTGTTGCTGGAACCGTTGCCGGTGGTGCCTTCCGTGGCGATCTTCGGGGTCGGCCACGTCGGGCTCGAGCTCGCGCGGATCCTGGCGCGGCACGACGTCGAGCTGCATCTGGTCGATTCGCGGCCGGATCAGCTCACGCCTGAACGACTCGTGGTCGTTGCCGACGCGGTCGCGCAGGTGCACGTGCACAACGTGCCTGTGTTGCCGGAGCTGGTCGTCGGGGAGCTGCCGCCGGGCACGCACGCGCTGGTGATGACGCACGATCACGCCGAGGATGCGGCGCTGTGTGACGCCGCGATCCGCACCGAGCAGCTCGCTACGATCGGGCTGATCGGGTCGCGCGCGAAGTGGGCCCGGTTCCGCCGCAAGCTGAGCGAGGACGGCAACTCCGACGCCGCGATCGATCGCATCACCACCCCGATCGGCCTGGCCGATCTCCCCGGGAAAGAACCAGCGGTCATCGCGGTCAGCGTCGCCGCCTGGCTGCTCCAACAGTTCGTCACCGAGCGCACTGCCGCGCCGGTCCCATCCGCCGCGCGTCGCCCTGCGCCGGCTCAGCGTGAGGCGAAGGCATGACCATCTTCCGAGGCACGTTCCTCGATACTCCGGAAAGTCCGTTCGCCGGGGGCGGCCTGCGGGTCGAGGCCGACGCCGGCGTCCTGGTCACGGACGGCGTCATTGTTGCCCGCGGCCCTTTTCTGGAGCTCCGGCAGGCACATCCGGCCGAGCGGGTGATCGACCTGACCGACGGCGTCGTACTGCCCGGGTTCGTCGACACGCACGTGCACTTCCCGCAGATCCGCGCGGTCGGCGGACTCGGGCTGCCACTGCTCGAGTGGCTCGACCGGTACGCGCTGCCGGAGGAGGCGCGGATGGCCGATTCGTCGTACGCCGCAAGTGTCGCCGCCGAGTTCGTCCGTGGGCTCGCGGCGGCGGGCACGACCTCGGCCCTGGTGTTCGGCGCTCACTATGCCGACGCGATGGACACACTCTTCAGCGCCGCCTCCGAGGTCGGCCTGCGCATCACCAGCGGACTCGTGCTGAGTGACCGGCTGCTCCGGCCGGACCTCCTGACGACCCCGGTCCGCGCGTACGCCGAATCGCTTGCCCTGGCCAACCGTTGGCACGGCGTCGGCCGCAACCGGTACGCCGTGACACCGCGCTTCTCGTTGTCCTGCACGGACGACCTGCTGGCAACGTGTCACGACCTGATGGACGCGATCCCCGGCGCGCTCTTCACCTCGCACGTCAATGAAAGCGAGGCCGAGGTCGCTACGGTGGCCGACCTCTTCGGGGGCAGCGACTACGTGACGACGTACGACCGGCATGGCCTGGTCGATCGCCGTTCGATCCTCGCCCACAACGTCCACCCGACCGACGTCGAGCTCAAGATGCTCGCGGTTGGCGGCGCCACCGTCGCCCACTGCCCGACCAGCAACGCGGCCCTCGGCAGCGGACTGTTCCCACTGGGCCGGCATCTGCAGCACGGCGTACGCGTCGCCCTGGGCTCCGACGTAGGCGCCGGCACCGGCTTCTCCCTCCTGAAAGAGGGCCTGCAGGCCTACTTCTGCCAGCAACTACTGGGCGACCACGGCCTCGCCCTCAGCTCCGCCCACCTCCTCTACCTGGCCACCGCCGCCGGCGCCGACGCCCTAGGCCTGACCGAGGTAGGCGACCTGTCCGTAGGCAAACGCTTCGACGCCCAACTCGTCCGCCCCGCCGACGGCTCCCCCCTGGCAGTAGGCCTCACCCACGCAACCGACGCCGACGAAACCCTCTCCCGAATCTTCACCCTAGGCACCCCCGCCGACATCCAAGCAGTCTGGATCGACGGCACCCTCCTCAACCCCTGAACCCCGCCACCCGGATCTCGAGTCGTGGATATTGGCACAAACACACGAAGAACCGCAGCCAAAACCCACGACTCGAAATCACGCCCCTAACCAATCACCACGACTCATCGAACCCGCCGTCCGCCACCCCCCCCATCTCATGGGCAATCCCATGAGATGGCTGGTTCTCCCATGAAATCCCCATGGGAGAACGGACAATCTCATGGGATATCCGGCCGTCTGTCGTTGCCCTGGGCCAGGTATGCAGCCGAACGCCGCTTGGCGGGCGAGAGCGGACCGCCACCACTCACCAACCCGACCGTTCAGCACCCATCCACGCTCACGACCTCGCCCAGCAGAGCCGGATCCGCTGTTGACGAGTGGCTGGAGTCCGCCCACACCGATCCCCAGGGCCATCACAATCGCCACCCAACCCAGCCGCCACGCCTACCACCCAGCCAACCGACTGATTGTGATGGCCTGGAGCTCCGCATTGCACAGGTGAAGACGCGCGAAGCGGACCTGCGCCACTCATCAACCGGCGGTCCGTTGCGGCCGGGGTGAGTACTCGAGCCTGTACGGGGTGTGGCCCGGTGCTCGTCGGCCGCTTAATGAGTGCCGGCGATCCGCACATCAGTCACAAGAGCCGGATAGCCCCTCATCTTCAGCGTCCGTAACCCGCACCCGACCTGACCACACCGGATCGTCAGCCTCACCACGATCCCCCCCCGTGATCACATCCAGCGCGCGACCACTCGGGTGAGCGGCTCCGGAATAGCTGCGATCCTTCCCTGGTCGCGGTGGTGGGGGTCAAGGGTCGAAGATCGCGCAGCGACGCCGAAGGCGCCCTTGACGCACACCACCGCGACCAGCACCATCACGCAGCCCGGAGACCGCGCCACCACAGTCGCCTCGCGCAAACCACACGAGCCGGCGAATCCACCACCTGCGCCCCGCCGAAGGCGGCAAACGGACCAGCCGCCGCGCAGCGGCGACCAATCAACCCACACACCCGTCACAAGAGCCGGATAACCCCCCAGGTTGTCCGTTCTCCCCCCGAAATGCAGTGGGAGAACGGACAACCTGATGGGACATCCCATGAGATGGCTAGCGACGGATCGCGCACTTCGCCGGAGGATCCGGCTGCTTCTCGGCCTGTGGGCTCCGAGCTCGCGCCGAGTCTGCGGCGGACATGACCCGGCGCCGGCCAGACCCTCCCGGCGCCAACCGGCACCTCGGCCGTAGCCCGCGATCTCGCCGCTCAGGGCAGCCGAGCGCTGGCCGATCCGGAACAGGCCGGCAGCCCGGGCGGCACCCAAGCACCTAGCCGGTAGCCGGAGGGTGCCGGGGGGAAGAATCAGCGGTTATTCAACATTGACTAGTCAAGGTTGAGTGCTTCAGACTTGGGGGCATGATGATCGAAGCACGCGGGCTTGTCCGCACCTTCAAGACCAAGCGTGGGCCGGTGCAGGCCGTGCAGGGGGTTGACCTGACGGTGGCCGACGGGGAGATCGTCGGCTTTCTCGGTCCGAACGGGGCCGGTAAGACCACGACGATGCGGATGCTGGCGACGTTGATCACGCCTACCAGCGGGACCGCGAGCGTGGCCGGTTGTGACTTGGCGAAGGATCCGGTGGGGGTTCGGCGCGGGATCGGCTACGTGCCGCAGAGTGGGTCGACGCTGCCCGAGGCGGTGGCCGGCGACGAGGTCGTGGATCACGCGCGGTTGTACGGCGTACCGAAGGCCAAGGCGATCGCGGACGGTCAGCGGCTGTTCGAGGAGCTGGATCTGCCGGGTCTGTGGCGGCGGCAGTGCAAGACGTTGTCGGGTGGGCAGCGGCGTCGCCTCGACATCGTGATGGGGTTGATTCACGACCCGAAGCTGATCTTCCTGGACGAGCCGACCACGGGCCTCGACCCGCAGGCGCGGGCGAACCTGTGGGAACACATCCGCGGCCTCCGCGATCGCGGCGCCACGATCTTCCTCACCACGCACTACCTGGACGAGGCGGACGCGCTCTGCGATCGGATCCTGGTCATCGACCACGGCAAGATCGTTGCCTCCGGCACCCCGGAAGCCCTGAAGCAGCAGGTCTCCGGCGACGCGGTCCGGATCAGCCTCGCCGACGCCACTCAAGCTCCCGCGGTGAGCAAGATCGTCCGTGAACTGGAAGGCGCGATCGAGGTCGAGACCGACGGCGACGTGGTCGGCTTCCGCATCCCGCGGGGTGGTTCGATCCTGCCGGGACTGCTCCGCTCGATCGATGCCCAGGGCATCGAGCTGCACGGTGTCGAGGTCCACCGACCGACGCTGGACGACGTGTTCCTGACCATGACCGGGCGGTCCCTGCGCGAAGAGGACGCCGGCGCTGCACCTGAGAACGAAGAGGAGTCCGCGGCATGAAGGTGCTGACAGAGACCTGGATCGTGTTCCACCGCGCGATGCGGCTGTCGCTGCGCAATCCGATGTGGTCGATCCTGATGCTCAGCCAGCCGCTGATGTACCTGTTCCTGTTCGGCCCGCTGCTGAAGCCGATCACCGCACAGATCAGTCAGGGCGCGACCACGAACGCCTACCAGGTGTTCATCCCCGGCCTGATCGTCCAGCTCGGCATGTTCGGCGCGATGTTCGTCGGCTTCGGACTGATCGCCGAGTACCGGGCCGGCGTGATCGAGGCAGACCGAGTCACACCGGCGTCCCGGATCGCCTTGATGGCCGGCCGAGTACTGCGCGACGTCGTCGTGCTCGTGGTCCAGTCGATCCTGCTGCTGGTCGCCGCTCTCCCGCTGGGTCTCAGAGCGCCATGGGCCGGCGTGCTGTTGTCGCTGGTGATCGTCGCCCTCCTTGGCGCCACGTTCGCCTCACTGTCGTACTCGGTCGCACTGATCACCAAGAGCGAGGACGCACTGGCACCACTGCTCAACGGGATCGCGATGCCGCTGCTGCTGTTGTCCGGCATCCTGCTCCCGATGCAGATCGGGCCGACCTGGCTGCAGCGACTGTCCGACATCAGCCCGCTCAAGCACGTCGTCAACGGCGTTCGAGCGCTGTTCCGCGGCGACATCGGCAGCAGTTCGTCGCTGTGGGGGCTCTTCTGGGTGGTCCTGCTGACAGTGATCGGCCTGGCCGTCGGAGCCCGCACCTTCCGTAAGGAAAGTGCCTGAGCCTGTCAGGAAAGGGCCTGACGCTACGCGCTGTTCATTTTGGTGTCGCTCTGACCCGTTACGGTCTGCACATGCGTTCGCCGATGGTCCGTGGGCTGGTCGGCTCCATCGTCGTCGCCCTGGCCAGCCTGGTGACGTCGGTGGTGCCCCAGTCCTCGTGGGTTGCCACCCTGCCGATCACCGGCGATCTTCGTCACACGTTGCTCGGCCGGATGGTCGGACTCTCGTTCATGGTCGCCGGGCTCGGGCTGATGGCCTGGGCCTGGCTGACCGTGGGCCGGCAGGTGATGGTCGGTATCAAGCCGCCGCTGCTGCGGATGGCGGCGTGCTGGAGCGCACCGCTGCTCCTGATCCCGCCGCTGTTCAGCCGCGACGCATGGAGCTACGCGGCGCAGGGCGCACTCGTCGCCAAGGGCTACAACCCGTACGACGTCGGCCCCGGCGTACTGTCCGGCCACATCATCGAAGCGGTCGACCCGATGTGGATGCAGACACCCGCGCCGTACGGTCCACTGCCTCTCGCGTACGGCGGTCTCCTCGCGCACCTGACCATGAACCCGTACCTCCTGATGCTGGCGCACCGCCTGCTCGCCGTGCTGGGGTTCGTGCTGATCGCATGGGCGATCCCGCGGATCGCAACCGCCTGCCGCGTGGACCCGACGTTCGCACTCTGGCTGGTGGTGCTCAACCCGATGCTGATCACGCACGGCATCGGTGCGGCCCACAACGACGTGCTGATGCTCGGTCTGGCCTGCAGCGCGTTCGCCATCGCCCTCACCGGCCACTGGGGTACGGCGGCAGTCGTAGCGGGCGCTGCGGCTGCGGTGAAGCTACCGGGCGGGCTCGTGGTGATCGCCATTGCCGCAGTGATGAGCCCTCTGGCCGGACGGGCGTTGCGGTTCGCCAGTCTGGTCATTGCGGGCGCGGTCTCGGTGCTCACCCTGGTCACAATTGGTGAACTGGCCGGAGTGGGTTCGGGCTGGATGGGTGCGCTCGACGTACCCGGTCTGGTCCGTTCACCCTTCTCGATCGCGAACCTCATCGGTATGGCGGCTTCCGGCGTACTCGAGTGGTTGGGTGACGACTCCGCCGCTCAACAGGCGCTCGCGATCGTCCGTCTCGTTGGAATGCTCGTCGCGCTCACTCTGATCGCCGTACTGAGTCTGCGCTCGTCGATCCACCACGCCGCCCGCGCAGTGGGGATCGCACTGCTCGCAGTGGTCGTGCTGGGTCCGAGCGCGCACGACTGGTACTTCCTGTGGTGCCTGCCGTTCCTCGCGGTCGCCCGGCCCGGACGCCGGCTGATCACGATCATCACCGCGGTCAGTCTGATCTTCACCATCGCTGCGCCACTCAACTCGTCACTGCGCGGCGCGACGATCCCGATCCTGACCACGACCGCGCTGATCATCGCCGCGGTCCTGCCGCTGCTCAACCACCTGCGCACCCTGCAGCCGTTGAAAAAGAAGGCCAAAGAGCCGGTAGCGGCCGCCTAATCCTTCAGGACGGCAACAAGAGCTTCAGACAACGGCCGGTGACCGCTGCGCGGGATCCGCGCCTCCACCACGTCCATCCCGGCGACGGTCGGCGTCAACGCGGCTCTGAGTGCGTCGGCCGTCTCCACCAGCTGGTACGGCGTACTCGTGGCAGCGCAGAGTGCGGCCAGGTCCACATTGTGCGGCGTGCCGAAGACGCGCTCGAAGTGGGTGGCGTGGGTCGGGTCACCCTGCTCGAGAGTGGAGAAGATGCCGCCCCCGTTGTCGTTGACGACCACGATCCGCAAATCCGGCCGGGCCTCGTCCGGGCCGATGATCAGACCGTTGCTGTCGTGCAGGAAGGCCAGGTCACCGATCAGCGCGTACGTCGGACCCGCGTTCGCCAGCGCCGCACCGACCGCGGTCGAGATCGTCCCGTCGATCCCGGCCAGGCCGCGGTTCGCGATGGTCCGGATCGGGACGACCGGTGCAAGGTCGAGGTCGCGGATCGGGTTCGAGGAGGCGACCACCAGCATGCCGTCGGCGCCAACGGCCTCACCCACGATGGCCGCGACCCGGGGGCCGCTGAGGGCGTCCGCGAGTACCTTCTCGATCTCCGGGCGGGCGGACTGATCCGCCTGCTGCCATCTGTCCAACCAGTTGGTTGGATCGGGTCCGGTGACCTCGAGGCCCGTCACCACCGACGCCGCCCGACGCGCCGGGTCTGGCCACAACCCGGTCGGCGCGACCACGATCACCTCGACGTCCGGCCGCGCCAACAGCTTCGAGATCGGCCGGGACAGCGTCGGGTGACCGAACACGAGCACCCGCTCGATCTCCCCGGCCATAGCGTTTGCCTGCAGCAACAATCGGTACGCCGAGATCACCGACGGGCCGATCCGGGCCCTACTCGACGGCTCCGCGAACAGCGGCCAGTGGCCCGCCTCGGCCGCCAACCGCGCTGCCTGCGAGGCGCCATCTCCTGCGACCACAACAGTCTTAGGACCTGGTGACACAGCGGACGGCTGCCCAGCCGCGGCGTGGATAGCGGTCCAGGGCCCAGTGCTGCGCCCGTCCAACCGCTCCGGCCACTCCGGACCGTCCGTAGGTACAAGCGGCTCCGACAACGGGCAGTTGAGCTGCACCGGCCCCGGATCCGCAGACCGTGCACCCACCGCGTTGGCCACGGCCCGCGCGACCTGTGAGCGCCAGTACGCGACCTGGCCGACCTCCCGGACCGGCGTACCCAGCTCGTGGAACAGCCGGACCGCAGAGCCGAAGACCTTCAGCTGATCGGTCGCCTGGTTCGCACCGACCCCCCGCAACGCCGGCGGCCGATCCGCACTCAACACGATCAGCGGCAACCCACTGTGCGACGCCTCCAAGACAGCCGGGTGCAGGTTGGCCACCGCCGTACCCGACGTGGTCACCACCGGCACGGGCAGACCAGTCCCCCGGATCAACCCGATCGCCAGGAACCCCGCCGTACGCTCATCAATCCGCACGTGCAGCCGCAGCCGCCCCTCGCGATCGGCGGCAGCTAAAGCCAGGGCCAACGGGGCACTCCGGGACCCCGGCGCCACCACAGCCTCTCGAACCCCGTTCCGGATCAGCTCATCGACCACCACAGTGGCAAACGCCGTGGACGGGTTCATTCGGCACTCCTCATTCGTACTCGGGTCATGCGCTCTTCCCACACGGCAGTCCTGGTCGCATCGGCACGTGCCGCGGCCAGCAGCACAGGGTCCGGCTGGAGGCGTTTGACCGGCAGGAAGCCGTCGACCGGCAGCAGGGGGTCGGTGACTACTTCCTGGGTGAACATCGAGACGGTAGCCAGGCCGCAGGCGTATGGCAGCTCCGGGAGCGCGCCGGCGAGGGCGAGGCCGGCCGCGATGCCGATCGAGGTCTCCAGGGCAGAGGAGACGACCACTGGGAGACTGATCTGTTCCGCGATGTCGAGACAGGCCCGGACTCCACCGATGGGTTGAACCTTGAGTACGGCGATGTCGGCGGCCTCGAGCTTCTTGACCAGCAAGGGGTCTTCGGCGCGGCGGATCGACTCGTCGGCGGCGACAGGAACGCTAGTGCGTCGGCGTACGGCGGCCAAGTCCTCCACGGCGGCGCACGGTTGCTCGACGTACTCGAGGGTGAAGCGGTCGAGTTCGCGCAGTGCTTGGACGGCTTCGTCGACCGTCCAGTTGCCGTTGGCATCGATTCGGACCTGACCGGTGCCGATCGCGTCACGGACGGCCTCTACTCGTTCGAGATCGTCGGCCAGCGTTTGGCCCGGCTCAGCCACCTTCACCTTCGCTGTGCGGCAGCCTGACGCCTTGACGATCTCTGCTGCCTTCAGCGGGCTGACCGCGGGCACAGTGCAGTTCACCGGTACGACGTCTCGCACCGGCGCCGGCCATCCGTCGACGGCCGCCTCGCGCGCCGCCCGCAGCCAGGACACACAGGTCGCGTCGTCGTAGTCCAGGAACGGACTCCACTCGGCCCAACCGGCCGGCCCCTCGAACAGCATGCCCTCGCGCACGGTGATGCCACGGAACTTGTTCTTCAGCCCGATCGCGTACGTGATCACCGCACGCCGTCCCGCAGCGCCTGGCGATCGACCTTGCCCGAGGCAAGCATCGGCAACGCGTCCAGCCCGATCACCTCGCGAGGAGCCCACGTCCGCGGCAACGTCTCCGCCACGAAGTCACGCAACTCGCGCTTGCCCGGTTCACCGACCACGAACGCGACGACGCGCGTCCCCCACTCCGCATCGGGCACACCCAGTACGACGGCGTCCTTCACCCGCGGGTGCTCGAGCAAACGAGCCTGGACGGTCGTCAGCGTGACATTGACGCCACCGGAGATCACCACATCGTCGACGCGGCCGATCACCCGCAGCCGCCCGGCCACGATCTCGCCGCGATCCTGGGTCCGGAACCACCCGTCCCGCATCACCTCAGCAGTCAGCTCAGGCCGCAGCCGGTATCCGGAGAACAGCGTGCTGCCCTTGATCAGGATCCGTCCCTCATCCAGCCCGATCGACGTACCACTGAGCGACACACCCGCATACACACAGCCACTGCCCGTCTCGGTCATCCCGTACGACGGAATCGCCGTGACGCCGGCCTCCGCCGCCCGTGCCTTCAAGGCCTTCGGCGTCGCCGCACCACCGATCACAATCGCGTCGAAGGACCGCAATGCGTCCAGATCCGTCTCCAGATAGCGCGCCAGCTGCGTCGGGACCATCGCCGTGTACCGGCGTACTCCCGTCATCGACGCGGCCGCCGCGGTGAGGCTGTCTTTGAGCATTACAGGCGTCTGTCCGGCCAAAACCGAGCGAGTGAGGATTTGTAGGCCACCAACGAAGTACGGCTTCATCGGGAGCAACCACTGGCCCGGTCCGCCTAGTCGGTCGTGCGTGGCGACTGCAGAGGCGACCAACGCCGCACGCGACAGCAACACACCTTTGGGCTCACCAGACGACCCGGAGGTGGTCAGTACCACCGCACAGTCGTCCTCCAACGGCTCATCCGGTGCGGCAGCCTGCCGGAAGCGAGCCGCCTCCGCAGGCTCGGACGGCATCGGCGCGAACGGCGTACCGCTGCCATCCAGTACGCCGGTAAGCGCTGACAGCACGGCATCCGGCGTACCGGGGACCAGTCGCAGAGTAGACATGTCAGTCCGAGCGTACGGCCCTCCCTGCGGACGTCCGCGGAGTGGCTGACAGAATCGCCGTTCATGGCCTCCCTTGCCCAGTGGATCGAAGGCGCCCGCCCGCGCACGCTCCCCGCAGCGATCTCCCCAGTCCTCGTCG
This sequence comes from Kribbella sp. NPDC055071, assembly GCF_053608045.1. Taxonomy (NCBI): domain Bacteria; kingdom Bacillati; phylum Actinomycetota; class Actinomycetes; order Propionibacteriales; family Kribbellaceae; genus Kribbella; species Kribbella sp. NPDC055071. The sequence goes on along the minus strand of NZ_JBSGUS010000019.1, from coordinate 7,107 downwards.
GAACGGGTGCCGCTGCGTACCTGGACGGTTTCGTCTGGTGGAAGGCGCTGCTGGCTCTTGGCGTCGCGCTTGCCCTGCAGATCGGGGTCAACTACGCCAACGACTACAGCGACGGCATCCGCGGGACGGACGAGAACCGTGTCGGCCCACTGCGGCTGGTCGGCTCCAAGGTCGCCACTCCGGGACAGGTGAAGACCGCAGCGTTCACCTGCTTCGGGGTTGGCGCCGTACTGGGCATTGTGCTCTGTGCGACGTCCAACTGGTGGCTCTTGATCGCAGGAGCGGCCTCACTGGTCGGAGCGTGGTTCTACACCGGCGGGAAGAAGCCTTACGGCTATCGGGCCCTTGGTGAGGTCAGTGTGTTCCTCTTCTTCGGACTGGTCGCCGTACTAGGCACGACGTACGTCCAGGCCGAGAAGCTGAGCTGGTCGGCCGTAGCCGGCGCCGTGTCGGTCGGTTCGATCGCATGCGCGCTCCTGGTCGCCAACAACCTCCGCGACATCCCCACCGACACCGTCACCGGCAAACGCACCCTGGCCGTCGTACTGGGCGCTCCCCGCTCCCGCCAGCTGTACGCCGCTCTCGTAGCGCTGGCCTTCGTCCTAGCGGCTGTGTCGGTCCTGGCGACTCCGTGGACCCTGCTGGCCTTCATCGCCCTCCCCCTCGCGATCAAGGCAATCCGGATAGTCACCAGCGACGCCGTAGGCCCAGCCCTCATCCCCGTCCTCAAGGCCACCGGCCAAACCGAACTCCTCTACGCCATCGGCCTAGCCGCCGGCCTCGCACTCGGAGCCTGATACCCCGCCAACACCAGAGTGCCGGGCGAAGCTACTCGCCGGGTTCGGACCAGCGGCCGGTGGTGGCGAAGGTTTCCAGGGTGGTCAGGTACGGGGTGATGTCGATGCCGCTCGTGCGGAGCCAGGCGTCGTCGTAGTAGGTGTTGCCGTAGCGTTCGCCGCTGTCGCACAGCAGTGTGACGATCGATCCGCGGGAGCCGGTACGACGCATCTCCGCGGCCAACCGCAGCGAGCCCCAGAGGTTGGTGCCCGTCGACCCACCGACCAGCCGGCCAGTGACGCGGGAGCAGAAGCGCATCGCGGCGATCGAGGCGGCGTCGGGGATCGAGATCATCCGGTCGACCACGCCGAGGACGAACGACGGCTCCACCCGCGGCCGGCCGATGCCCTCGATCCGGGACGGGCGGCCGGTGGAGAAGTCGTCGTCGCCGGCCTCGAACGCGGGGAAGAACGCCGAGTTCTCCGGGTCGACGACGGCGACGGACGTGTCGTGACGCTGGTAACGGACAAAACGGCCGATGGTTGCCGACGTACCTCCGGTCCCGGCGCCGACGACGATCCAGGTCGGTACCGGGTGATCCTCGAGCCGGAGCTGCTCGAAGATCGACTCGGCGATGTTGTTGTTCCCGCGCCAGTCGGTCGCCCGCTCGGCGTAGGTGAACTGGTCCATGTAGTGGCCGCCGGTCTCCTCGGCCATCCGCTTCGCCTCGCCGTAGATCTGGCCGGACCGCTCGACGAAGTGGCAGCGGCCGCCGTAGAACTCGATCAGCTCGACCTTCTCGGGGCTGGTCGAGCGCGGCATCACCGCGACGAACGGGAGCCCGAGCAGCCGGGCGAAGTACGCCTCGCTGACCGCCGTCGACCCGCTGGACGCCTCGATCACCGTGGTGCCTTCGGTGATCCAGCCGTTGCACAGCGCATAGAGGAACAGCGACCGGGCCAGCCGGTGCTTGAGCGAGCCGGTCGGGTGCACGGACTCGTCCTTCAGATACAGGTCTACCCCGGTGCCTTCCGGCATCGGGAACACATGCAGGTGAGTGTCCGCGCTCCGGTTCGCGTCGGCGTCGACGATCCGGATCGCCTCCGACACCCAGGCGCGCGACTTCTCGTCGCGCCGGTCCACCTCACGACATACCCCGTCAACCTCACTCATGCGGGTCAGGCTAGTGCACCGCGTCGGAAGTTCCGTTAGCGATAGCGGTGTTCAGGTGCGTGCATCGCGGTGGCGGAGGAGCGGCCTCGATGCTCTTCCATCGTGGCTGTTCCTCCGCTGCCGCGAGGTGCGTGCCTGGGCGCCGGTAGCGCAAGGGAACTTCCGACGCGGTGCACTAGGGCATGCAGCCGTGTCCCGCACTTGCGGATGAACTGGTCCGTACCGGTGGGCGCGACCCCGGAGACGAGCTAGGTTGGGGGGACCAATCGACTGGGCAGGGGGAGCGGATGAGCGAGAACGACGACCGGCCGACGCGGCAGCGGGCGACGCTGACCGACATCAGTTCGCGGGCGTGGGAGCACCCGGCGGACCGTGGTGCACTGGTGGCGCTGCGGCAGCTGAAGGGATTCGACTTCGTCCTGCGCAAGCTGTCCGGGCTGATCAACGAGCGAGCCTTCCGGCTGCAGTTCCTCGGGTCGGCGATCCGCGTCGACGAGCGGCAGTTCCCGAACGTTCACCGCCTCTATACCGAGGCCGGTACGACGCTCGACGTTCGCAAACTCCCCGAGTTGTTCGTGACCAACAGCCCGGTCTGGAACGCGGTCACCATCGGCATGGACCAGCCGTTCATCGTGGTGAACAGCGCGCTGCTGCAGGGCATGGACGAGGAGGAGATCCGGTTCGTCCTCGGTCACGAGCTCGGTCACGCGCAGAGTGGCCACGCGCTCTACCAGTCACTGTTGTTCTGGCTGATGCGGCTGACCGGTGCGTTCCAGTGGATGCCGATCGGCGCGCTGGGGATCCGGGCGATTGTCGCCGCCCTGCACGAGTGGTCCCGCAAGGCCGAGCTGTCCGGCGACCGCGCCGGTCTGCTCGCCGTCCAGGACCCGGCGGTCGCGCTGCGCGTGCAGATGAAGCTGGCCAGCGGCGGTCAACTGCACGAGCTCGACACCACGGCTTTCCTTGCACAGGGCACCGAGTACGAGAGCGCCGGCGACCTGCGCGACAGCGTCCTGAAGCTCCTGCTGCTCGAGGCGCAGTCGCACCCGCTTGCCGTCATCCGCGCGCACGAGCTGCGCCGCTGGGTCGACGAGGGCGAGTACACGACGATCGTGTCCGGCGACTACCCGAAGCGTCAGGACGACGACGGCGCCTCGATCTCGCAGGAAGCCAAGAACGCGGCCAAGTCGTACTCCGACGCCTTCGCCCGCTCCCAGGACCCGCTGGCCAAACTGCTCCGCGACCTCGGCGACGGCCTCGGCGGCGTCCGCGACTGGGTCTCCTCGAAGTTCCCGCCGCGGTGACCTCCGGCGGGGTGATGAAGACCTCCCGCCTGGAAGCATTCAGCGACGGGGTCTTCGCGATCGCCATCACCCTGCTGGTCATCGAGATCAAGGTCCCGGAGGACACGCATCACCTGCTGACCCAGCTGCGTGAGCTGTGGCCGTCGTACCTGGGGTACGTGATCAGCTTCCTGGTGATCGGTTTGATCTGGGCCAACCACCACGCGATGTTCGACCACATCGTCACCGCGGACCGGATGCTGCTGCTCCTCAACACCCTGTTGTTGCTGCTGGTCGTGCTGATCCCGTTCACCGCCGGGGTCTTCGCGTCCGCGTTGCGCAACGGGGAGTCCGAGCGAACGGCGATCGTCCTGTACGGCGTGGTCCTGGTCGCGGGCGGTCTCCCGTTCAACGCGATCTGGGAGTACGCCCGCCGGGGTCACCGCCTGCTCGGTCCGGAGATCACGCCCGCCGAGGCCCGCGCGATGAGCCGCCGCTTCCGGTTCGGCCCGATCCTCTACGCGCTCGGCACGATCCTCGGCGCGATCCTGCCGGTCCTCGGCATCGTCGCGTTCGCCCTCCTGATCCCGTTCTACTGGCTTCCCCCGCTGCGCGCCCGCCGGGAGAAAGTCGCCTGACAGTAGGCCGGACGCGGGAGATGCTGTCGGCATGATCGAACTACACGAGGTCGGGCCGGACGACTGGCGGCTCTGGCGCGAGCTGCGGTTGGCGGCGCTCGAGGAGGCGCCGTACGCCTTCGGGTCGCAGCTGGCCGACTGGATCGACGCGCCCGAGGAGCGGTGGCGGCAACGGCTGAGCGTGCCCGGGGCGCGTCAGCTGATCGCGAGCCTAGACGGTACGCCGGTCGGCATGGCCGGCGGATTCACCGACGACGAGACGGCGACGGCCGAGCTGGTGTCGATGTGGATCGCTCCGGCCGGACGCGGCAAAGGGATCGGCAACACGTTGATGGCAGCCATCGAGTCGTGGGCCCACAGCACCGGCGCAACCGTGCTCAAGCTATCCGTTGCGGATGGCAACGATTCGGCGTACAAACTCTATCTCCGGAACGGATTCCGCGACACCGACGAGCTGGGTGACCTGATGCCGGACGGCGTACGCCGGGAGCTCGTCATGAGCAAGCGGATCTGACCGGAACGAACGAAGGGCCCGCTTCCCCCCTCCCGGGAAGCGGGCCCTTCGAGTCTTCGGAGCGTCAGCCGATGTGGACGGGTCCACTCTGGCTGTCGGAGCCCAGATCCTTGGCCTTGACCGACAGGCCGATCAGCGTGACGATCGCCGCGCCCAGGGCCAGGAACGTCGACCACAGGAACGCGCGGGTGAATCCGTGCGTGGTGGCGACCGCGGTGAACTGGCCCTGCAGCTGCTTGATCTGCTCCGGCGACTGCCCGGACTGTGCCGCCTGCTGCAGGCCTGGGGCCAGCTCGGCGAACTTGTCCTTGATCGCGCTGGTGGAGATCGTGCCCAGCAACGCCAGGCCGACCGCACCACCGATCTGCTGGACCGTGTTCAGTACGGCGGAACCGACGCCGGAGTCCTCGTTCGCGACGCCACTGACCGCGGTCAGCGTGAGCGGCACGAAGATCAGACCCATACCGAACGAGAGCAGCAGGATGAACGGCAGCAGGTGGGTCAGGTACGTCGAGTCCACCTCGAGCCGGCTGAATCCGAACATGCCGGCCGCGACGAACACTCCACCGGCACCGGCGAGCCAGCGCGGATCGATCCTGGCGATCAGGGTCGAGGCAACCTGCGCCGCGATCACGATGCCGAGGCTGAACGGCAGGAACGCGAAGCCGGTCTTGATTGCGCTGTAGCCCATGATGTTCTGCACGAAGATGCCCAGGAAGTAGAACATCGAGAACATCGCCGCACCGACGACCAGCATCACGAAGAAGCTGACCCCACGGGTCCGGTTCGCAAGGATCCGGAACGGCATCAGGGCGTGCTTGGAGCGGGACTCGATCGCGAGGAAGATCCCCAGCAGGGCCAGACCGCCGATGATGAACAGCAGCGTCAGGCCGTTGGTCCAACCGTCCGTGGAGGCGTGGGTCAGACCGTAGACCAGCGAGGTGAGACCGAGCGTGCCGGTGATCGCACCAGGCAGGTCGAACTTGCCGGTCTGGCGGGCCGACTCGCCCAGGTACCGGATCGCCAGCACGGCCACGATCAGGCCGATCGGCGTGTTGATGAAGAAGGTCCAGCGCCAGGACGCCTCGGTGAGAACGCCACCCAGGATCAGACCGACGGCCGCACCGGCCCCGGACATCGCGGCGTACACGCCCATGGCCCGGTTGCGCTCCTTGCCGGCCGGGAACGTGGTGGTGATCAGCGCGAGCGCGTTCGGCGAGGCCGCCGCGGCCGCGAGGCCCTGCAGGATCCGGCTGGCGAGCAGCACGCCCTCGTTCTGGGCGATACCACCGACGAACGACGCGAGCCCGAAGAGCACGACGCCGAAGATGAACACCTTGCGGCGGCCGAGGATGTCCCCGATCCGGCCGCCGAGCAGCAGCAGACCACCGAACGCGAGCGCGTAGGCGTTGACCACCCACGGCAGCGTGGCGTTGCTGAAACCCAGATCGGTCTGGATGTGCGGCAGGGCGATGTTGACGATGGTGCCGTCCAGCACCACCATCAGCTGCGCCATGCAGATCAGCGCGAGCGCGATGCCGAGGTTGCGGTGGCCGTGACCGGCGCTGGAACCCGTAGCGGCCGGACCCGACACCGTGTCGGCCGGCCGGCCTTCCGGCGGATCGGCCTTGACGACGTCTTCGGACATAAGAATATTTCCCCTCTTGCGTGTAACTGGCTGGATCGCGGACCGGCCCCTCACCGGTCAGCTCGCCTGCGACCCCCGCGCCGCAGGCAGAATCACGTGGTCGATCACTCGGAGGACCAATTCGTCGTTCGGCTCGAGACCGAGGACGTAAGCGTGGTGAACGATGATCGCGGGCAGCGTCATCGAGAGCAGTTCGACATCGGCGTCCGGCCCGATCTCGCCGCGTTCGACGGCGCGGGCGTAGACGTTTGCGACGAGTTCCTGCCGAGGTGCCAGGAACCGCTCCCGGAACGCCGTCTGCAGGTCGTTGTCGCGGTGCAGGGCGGTGATGAGGCCGGCGATCACCGACATCGGCAGCTCCTCGGTGAAACCACCGTCACCACACGCCATCGAGACCAGGTCGCCGCGCAGGCTGCCGGTGTCGACATCCTCTGGCATCGGGCAGCCCTTCGCCCGGCTGATCGCGTCGACGACCAACTCGGCCTTGGTGGTCCAGCGCCGGTACAGCGTCGCCTTGCTGGCCTTCGCCGCCGCCGCGACGGCATCCATGGTCAACCGGTCGTAGCCGAGCTCGGCCACCAACGCGACGGTCGCATCGAGGATCTCCTCCTCGCGGCCACCCTCGACCCGCGGCCGCTGCCGCACCCCGGCTGTCTCCACCATGATCACCCTGTGTCATCGAACGATTGCTGATAGAACGAAACGGTTTCGTTTCATCAATCACAGTACGACTCATGTGAAGGAATGCACAAACGATTTTCGAAGAAATCCCCGAGTGGCCTAGGTCACTCTCCGTACCAGTCGTCCCGGTGGTACGCACCCCTCAGGCGTAAAACACGATCCTTGCGACGCGTGAGTATTGATCGGACACCGCTCCGCGGCGGCTGTCTTGTTGCCGCCTTCGGCGGGGGCGCGAAGTGCTGATACGCCGCTGATCTGGTTTGCGCGGAGCGGGATGTGGTGGCGCGGTCTCCGGGCCGCGTGATCGTGCCAGTCGCGGCGGCGTGCCTCAAGGGCGCCTTCGGCGTCGCTGCGCGATCTTCGACCCTTGACCCACACCACCGCGACCAGGGA
>NZ_JBSGUS010000018.1:0-194316 GCF_053608045.1 Kribbella sp. NPDC055071 | reverse complement strand
GTGTGGGTCAAGGGTCGAAGATCGCGCAGCGACGCCGAAGGCGCCCTTGACGCACACCACCGCGACTGGCACCATCACGCAGCCCGGAGACCGCGACACCACAGTCTCTGCAGGGCCCGGCCGCATCACAGTCGTTCTGCGCAGACCACACGAGCGGCGAACCCACCATCCGCGCCCCCGCCGAAGGCAGCAACAGGCCGCGAAGCGGCGACCGAGCAACTCACGCAGCTTTCCCTTGTTCTTCAGCTTTCCCTTGGTTTTCTAGGTCGCTGTGATTGTGCTCGTGGCCAGCAAGATCAGGATGACGAGGCCGACCAGGATGCGGTAGAAGGCGAAGATCTCGGTGGTGTGTTTGGCGACGAAGCGGATCAGCCAGGCGACCGACGCGTAGGCGACGACGAAGCTGACGACCGTTCCGACGAGCAGCGGCACCACGCCGACATGCCCGCCCATCGCATCCGGCAGCTCGAAGATCGCCGCGCCGACCAGTGCCGGGATCCCGAGCAGGAACGCCACCCGCGTCGACGCGACCCGGTCGAGCCCCCGGAACAGGCCGGCCGAGATCGTCGCACCCGAACGCGAGACGCCGGGGATGAGCGCCAGGCACTGCACGATGCCCATCACGATCGCGTCGACCAGGGTGATCTTCTCCAGCGGCCGGCGCTTCGACCCGAGCCGTTCGGCCGCGACCATGAAGAACGACCAGACGATCAGCGAGGAGGCTACCCACCACAGGCTGCGGAGCGGTCCGGAAATGATGTCCTTGGCAACGTATCCGACGACGCAGATCGGCAGTGAGCCGACGATCACGTACCAGCCCATCCGGTGATCGAACTCGCCGCGGTACTCGGGCTTGGTGAGCCCTTTGAACCAGGCAACGGCGTACCGGCTGATGTCCTTCCACATGAACAGAACCACGGCCGCGATCGCGCCGAACTGGATCACTGCGGTGAACGCGGTGATGGACGGGTCGTCGATCTGCAGGCCGAGCGCCTTCGAGGCGATCGTCAGGTGGCCGGTGCTGGATACGGGCAGGAATTCGGTCAGACCCTCGACGATGCCGAGGATGATGGAGTCCCAGATCGTCATCAGTTGCCGACTCCGGCGAGGTCGAGGGCTGCTGCGACCGTGCGCAGATCGGCGATCCGCTGCTCCAGCGTCGAGGCGAACGGCGTCACGGCCACCGTCGTCGCACCGGCTTCGGCGTACGCGGTGAGTTTCTCGGCCATCCGCTCCTTGCCGCCGAGCAGCGAGATCGAGTCGATGAACCCCTGCGGTACGGCGGCCATCGCGTCCCGGTGCTGTTTGGCCAGGTAGAGGTCCTGGATCTGCTTGGCCTCCTCGGCGTACCCCATCCGGACCGCGAGCGCGTTGTAGAAGTTCTTCTCCCGGCTGCCCATGCCGCCGATGTAGAGAGCGGCGTACCCACGGATCGGTTCGGCCGCGGCCTGCAGGTCGTCGCCGGACATCAGCGGTACGGACGCGACGACGTCGAAGCCATCCAGTCCGTCGTGGCCGGACTTCGCGCGACCCGTCGAGATCTGGCTCAGTTGTTCACCTAGATAGGCGGGGTCGTTCAGGATGCCGAGCCAGCCGTCGGCGATCTCGCCGGCCAACTCGAGGTTCTTCGGGCCGACCGCGGCCAGGTAGATCGGGACGTGATCGCGGAGCGGCCGGCTGGACAGCTTCAGTGCCTTGCCGGGACCGTCCGGCAGCGGCAGCGTGAAGTGCTCTCCATGGAACTCGACGGTCTCGCGGCGCAGGGCGGCGTTGACGATCGCGACGTACTCGCGGGTCCGGGCCAACGGCTTGTCGAAGCGGACCCCGTGCCACCCTTCGGACACCTGCGGCCCGGACACGCCGAGGCCGAGGCGGAACCGGCCGCCGGAGAGCCGGTCCAGCGTCGCCGCCGTCATCGCGGTCATTGCCGGGGTCCGGGCCGGGATCTGGAACACGGCCGCGCCGACGTCGATCGTCGTCGTCTGCGCGGCGATCCAGGTCAGCAGGGTGGCGGCGTCCGAGCCGTAGGCCTCTGCCGCCCAGGTGACCGAGAAGCCGAGCGACTCGGCCTCCCGGACCAGCGCCAGATGGTCGAGGTGCTCGTCGCCGAAGACGAAGCCGATGTTCAGTCCGAGTCGCATGACTGGCGAGCCTAGCGAGCCGTTGTCGGTGGGCCGCAATAGGCTCGGGTCATGCAGCAGCGCTATCTCGGTCACAGTGGACTGGCGGTGAGCAGGCTCGCCCTGGGCACCATGTCCTGGGGACGGGACACCGACGAGCACGAAGCCCGGGAGCAACTCGCCGCGTTCGTGGCCGCCGGTGGCACGCTGATCGACACGGCGGCGGCGTACGGCGACGGTGACAGCGAGCAACTGATCGGGTCGCTGCTGGGCGACGTGGTCGATCGCGACGACCTGGTGATCGCCACGAAGGCCGGGTTCAGTGTCCGCCGGGGTGAGCGGATCACCGACACCTCGCGGGGTGCTCTGCTGCGGGACCTCGAGGGTTCGCTGCGACGGCTGGGCGTCGACTACATCGACCTGTGGCAGCTGCACACCTGGTCGGACGACGTGCCGCTGGAGGAGACGCTGTCCGCGCTCGACCACGCCGTCAGCTCGGGCAAGGTCCGCTATGTCGGCATCTCGAACTACGCAGGCTGGAAGTCGGCCCGCGCGGTCACCTGGCAGCAGGCCTGGCCCGGTCGCGCCGTCCCGGTGTCGAACCAGGTGGAGTACTCGCTGCTCGCCCGAGACGCCGAGGCGGACGCGATCCGCGCGGCCGGCGGGCTGGGGATCGGCGTGCTCGCCTGGTCGCCGCTTGGGCGCGGCGTGTTGACTGGAAAATACCGGACCGGCATCCCGGCGGACTCGCGGGCGGCGTCTCACCATTTGTCCAGATTCGTCGACCCCTACCTGGACGGTCGCGGTTCAGGCATCGTAGAAGCGGTCGCGCGCGCCGCTGACGGGCTCGGCTGGACTCCGCTCGAGGTGGCACTCACCTGGGTGCGAGACCGGCCCGGAGTGTCGTCGGCGATCGTCGGGGCCCGGACTGCGATGCAATTGAAGTCCGTGCTGGGTGTGGAAGAGCTCACCCTGCCGCCGGCGATTGTGGCGGCGCTGGAGGATGTGTCGTGAAGTAGTGGTGCTGGAGGCGCCGATGGCCGAATACGAGTTACAGCAGTTCGAAGTGTCCAGGACCGAGTCGCGCGGCGCGGTCCGCCGGCTCCTGACGGACCACGCCGAGTACGGCGGCTGGGAGTTGGCCCGCCTGCGCCGCTATCCCGACGGCACCCGCAGAGTCTGGCTCCGCCGCCGCATCATCCGGGTCATGCGGACCCTCTGAGCAGGGCGGTCACCAGTTCGCGGCGGCTGCCGACGCCGACCTTGTCGTACGCCGCGCGGACATGCTCCTGCACGGTGTGCGGCGACAGGCACAGCCGCTCGACGATCTGCCGCGTCGAGAATCCCTGGAGCAGCAGCTCGGTCACCCGTTGCTGAGCCGGCGTCAGCCCGTGCAGATCCAGCAGCAGCGACCCGAGCCCGGCCGAGCTCATCGGTTCGATCACCACGGCCGTCCGGCCGGTATCGCCGAGCAGCGACGCGTACAGCTCGACCCACTGGCCGGCCCGGGTCCGGACCTTCACCCGAGTCGTTCCCGGCGCGAGCCTCATCCGCGCCGCCACCGATCGGACTGCGACCGGCAGTTCGGTACGGCGTTCCGGGTCCAACTCGGTCAGCCAGTGGTCGGCCTCCGCCGTACTCGACTCCAGACCGAGTGCTGTGTCGAGCACGACCACGCCAGGCCCGAGGTCCGCGGCACTCACCGGGTCCGAGCGGAGGCCGCGCCTGAGACCCTCCCCGAGATGCGGCGCGAGGCGTCGTACCAGCTGGATGTCTCGCTCCGAGAATCCCGCGTCGGCCGCCTCCCGGTGCAGGCAGATGACGCCCCAGCAGCGGCCGTTCGACACCAGCGCGGCACGGAGCTCGTCGCCGAGGCCGAGCGGGCGCATCACGTCGGCGTACCGGGCGCTGCTCCCCCAGTCGCCCTTCGTCGCGTGCCCGAGCGAGTTGACCGGATCGCGGGCGGCGGCGAGCGCGGCGAACTTGTTCACGTCCGGTTGCCCGAACTCGTTCGCCAGGAACTGCTCGGTCACGTCACCGAGCGGCTCGTCCACACTCACCGAGGTGAACAGCACCGTCGAGGGGTCGACCGTCGCGAAGAACGCCGCGTCCACCGTGAGCAGACCCCGCAACCGGGTGAGCACCTCAACCCGCAACGCATCGGCGTCCAGCCCCACATAGCACCGCTGGATGAGCACTTCCAGGCGATCCGCCGCCCCCATGATGGTGATGCTACGCCGGTACGACGCCCAATTGCTTGAGAAAACCGAGGTCGTCCAGACGGCCCCAGCGCTCGACGATCTGGCCGTCGCGGAGTCGCCAGATGTTGATTCCGGGCAGGCTGACGGTCTTGCCGCTCGGCGCGACCCCCATCACCTCGGCCCGGTGCGTCCCGCCGGCCGTGAACCGCTCGACGACGATGTCGCCTTCCGCGATCAGCGCGTGCAGGTCGCTGTGCCAGTCCGGGAAGCCGGCCCGCATCATCACGGCCGCACTCCGCATCCCCTCGCGATCCGGCGTGACCCCGAACGGCGGGTCGTTGTTGAGGAAATCCTCGGCGAGGTACGTGTCGACCGCGCTCAGATCCCCCTTGGTGAACAGTCCGTCGATGAAGTCCTTGACGACGGTCTTGTTGCTCTCTGTTGTCTCCATGCCATCGATGCTGTGCCAGGTCGCCGGCCCGGCCTACCCCAACTAGCTGAAACATCTCTGCTTCAGAGGTATTGTGGCGTGCGTGAACACGACGGACGTTCTCGCCGAGGAACTGCTGGCGACGTTGGGATTGGTGCGGCGGCATCTGCGCCGGACGGCCGGGCGACCGCTTGCGCTGTCGTCCTTGAGCGGCTCGCAGGCCGAGCTGATCCGGACGGTCCGCCGCAATCCGGGCATCTCCGTCACCGACGCCGCAGCCGAATTGGGTCTGGTCGCGAACACGGTGTCGACGCTGGTCGGGCAGCTCACCGAGCGCGGGCTGCTGTTGCGCGAGCCGGACGAGGCCGATCGCCGGATCGCACGGCTGACGCTGACCGAGCCCGCCCGTGAACAGGTCGAGGCCTGGCGCGATCGACGTACGGCGCTCGTCACGCAGGCGCTCGAAGGCCTCGACGGGGACGAACGCGAGGCCTTACGGGCCGCCTTGCCGGTCCTCGGCGTACTCGCGGAGCGGCTGCATCCCGAGCAGGAGTTACAGAAGGAGTCCGTATGAGCGTTCCGGCCGTGGAGATCACCGGGCTGAGTCATCACTTCGGCGAGCAGCTCGCCGTCGACAATCTGGACCTGGTTGTCTCACCAGGTGAATGCTTCGGCCTGCTCGGCCCCAACGGAGCCGGCAAGACGACCACCCTCCGGGTGCTCAACACGCTGTATCCGCCGCAATCCGGGACGGTTCGCGTGTTCGGGCTCGACGTCCGCACCGATGCGATGGCCGTACGGCGGATGCTCGGCTACGTCCCGCAGCAGCTGTCGATCGAGGGTGCGCTGACCGGTCGGGAGAACGTGTCCTGGTTTGCGCGGTTGTTCGACGTACCGCGTCGTGATCGCGCCGGGCGGGTCGCCGAGGTGCTGGAGATCGTCGACCTGACGGACTCCGCCGATCGGCTCGCATCGACGTACTCCGGCGGCATGGTCCGCCGGCTCGAGCTCGCCCAGGCGCTCGTGAACCGGCCTGCACTCCTGGTGTTGGACGAACCGACAGTCGGGCTGGACCCGGTCGCTCGGGACTCCGTGTGGGCTCGGGTCCAGGAGATGCAGGAGCGGTACGGGATGACCGTGCTCCTGACGACGCACTACATGGAAGAGGCCGACCTGCTGTGCGACCGGGTCGCGCTGATGCACCAGGGCGAGCTGCGTGCCGTTGGGACGCCCACCGACCTCAAGGCTGAGCTTGGGCCTGAGGCCAGCCTCGAAGACGTCTTCCGCCACTACACCGGCGAGAGCCTCGCTACCGCAGAGAAGGGGACCTTGCGCGATGTCCGTGGCACCCGCCGCACCGCCCAGCGCATGGGCTGAGACCAGGCTCCGGGCCACCATCCGGCTGTTCTCCCGCATCGGCACGTTCTGCCTGGTCGAGCTGCAGAAGCTGCGGCACGACCGGACCGAGCTCGTCACCCGCGCGATCCAGCCGATCCTGTGGCTGGTCATCTTCGGGGAGACGTTCAGCCGGATCCGCGCGATCCCGACCGGCAACGTCCCGTACCTGGACTATCTCGCGCCCGGGATCATCGCGCAGTCCGCGTTGTTCGTCGCGATCTTCTACGGCATCCAGATCATCTGGGAACGCGACGCGGGCATCCTCACCAAGCTCCTCGTCACGCCGAGCCCGCGCTCGGCGCTGGTGGCGGGCAAGGCGTTCGCGGCCGGGGTGCGGACCATTTCGCAGGCGATCGTCGTACTGATCGTCGCCGCGCTGCTCGGCGTCGGCCTGACCTGGAACCCGTTGAAGCTCCTCGCGGTGCTCGTGGTCGTGGTCCTCGGCGCGGCGTTCTTCTCATGCCTGTCGATGACGATCGCGGGCCTGGTGCTGCGCCGCGATCGCCTGATGGGTATCGGTCAGGCGATCACGATGCCGCTGTTCTTCGCGTCCAACGCGCTGTACCCGGTCGACATCATGCCGACCTGGTTGCGCGTGGTCAGCCACGTCAATCCGCTGACCTACGAGGTCAGTGCACTGCGCGGCCTACTCATCGGCCAACCGACCAACTACTGGCTCGACTTCGGCGTACTGATCGTGGCTGCTGTTGCTGGTATCTGTGCGGCGGCGTCGCTGCTCAGCCGTCTCGCTCGCTAGGAGGACGAGGACCGATACGCAGGCGGTGATGATTCCGGCTCCGAGCAGCGTGTGCTCGGCGCCGAGTGTGGCGATGATCGGTCCGCCGATCAGCAGGCCCGCGGAGCTGCTCGCGTTGACCACGACCGCCTGACCTGACAACAACGCTCGCCGGTCGGCCCCGGTCGACTCTCGAGTGATCAGCAGCGAGATCGCGGCGATCCCCAGCACGACTGTTACGCCGGCCAGTGCGCTGAAGGACGCGATGACTGCGGGCGTCGTCCAGATCCCCATGCCGATCCAGCACAAGCCCATGCAGGCCCACGCGATCGATGCCAACGGCACCGGATTCGTACGGCGGATGACCGCTAGCGAGATCGCCGTACCGATCAGCGATCCCACGCCGTAGCCGGTCATGCCGGCGGCGAGATAGACCCCGGGTCGGCCGCGTTCGGCGCCGATCACGGACAAGCCGAGGGTGAAGGCGAACCAGGTGACACAACCAGTGCCCCGAACGATCCAGCCGTAGAGCACGTCGCGTCGTCCTTCGAGACTCGCTCGAATCGACGGCGTCGCCGTGCCCTCCTCCCTCGGCGTTCGCTCCGGCCGCACACTGCAGGCCAACAGACCCGCGGCGAACACGGCGGCTGCCTCGATCCACAGCAGGCCGTTGGTGAGGTTGGCCGCGACGGCCAGCGCACCGACGGTTGGCCCGATGAGCATGCCGACGCGGCGGAGGCCGTCCTGCCAGGTGAGCAGTACGACGGCCTTTCCCTCGCCCCAGCGGTCTCCGGTGTCGGCCAGGAGCGCCGACCTGCCTGGGCTCGACAACGCGTCACCACAGCCGAGAAGCAGTCCGCTGACCACGAGCAGCCATGGCGTCAGCAACCCGAGCTGAGCGGTTGCCGGTACTGACGCCAGCGCGAACGTCGACACCGCCGCGACGATCGCCAGCCGCGGACCCGAGTCCACCCATTGACGGGCCTTGCGCGCCCACCACGGCGACAACAGGACCGGTACGCCGGCTGCACCGCCGACCAACCCGGTCGCGGCGACGGATCCCGTCTCCCGCAGGATCACCAGCGGCAGCGCGACCTGGGTGATCCGCATCGCGAAGTCCGCCGCTCCCCCGCCCGCCAGCAATGCGAAGGCTTCGCTCCTGGCTCTCATGCCTTTGATTCTTTGAGGTTTCGAGCATTCCGGGTACCTGTCAGGACTTACCTGGTTGCCATAGGCTGGACCTATGACCTCATTGCCAGCGGTCGAGGATCTGCGGCTGGTCCAGGCGATCGTCCGGACCGGCGCGGTCGGTACCGCCGCCCGAGAGCTCCGCATCGCGCAGCCGTCGGCGTCGCAACGCCTGAGCCGACTGGAACGCATGTGCGGGACCAAGCTGTTCGAGCGCGACACCCGCGGCGCCCGCCCGACCGCGGCCGGCGCCGAGCTCGGCAGACGGGCCGACCACATCCTCGGCCACCTCGAGGAGGTGTACGACGCCACCCGCGCGGCCGCTCGGGGTCAGCGCATGGTCGTCGGGACCTTCGCGAGCCTGGCTCCGATCCTGTTTCCGGTCCTGGACGCCGACCTGCCCGACCTGGATCTCGAGCAACAGGTCGACCACGGTCACTTCCTGGTCGAACGCGTCGCCGAAGGCACGATGGACGCCGCCTTCATCGCGATCGCCGACCAGATGACCCTGCCCCGCGGGACGATCGCCCGCCGGGTCGGCCGGGACGAGCTCGTCCTGTTCGTCCCACCCGGCGCCCGTCCACCTGGCCGCGGTCGGCAACCGCTCAAGGATCACCCGGTCGCGTTCAAGACCTACGACCGCGGAGACGAGGAGATCCACGCCCGCCTGGTCGCCCTGGGCGCGAGCCCGCGCCGCGGCGTCACCCTCAGCACGGTCGTCGCCATGGCCCGCCGCCGCTCCCACCTCGCCCTGGTCCCCCGCAGCGCCCTCGCCGCCGAGCTACGCCCTGGCGAACACCTCACCCCAGCCCCCTTCCACTACCGCGTCACCCTTTCCGTCGTCACCACCCCCACCCCGCCCCGCCCGTTGATCCAGCACCTCCCCCGGCTCCGAACCACCCTCAACCTCACCCCTTGACCACGATGGTCCGATGCGCCCAACAGCGCCCCCTGCCTCTCCACCTGACCGCTTGACCATGGCTTCGGCGACAATGTTGTGATGAAGCTTCTTGTGTTGGTGTCGCGCTGATGGGTGTCCTCGACAAGTTCTCACTGGCCGGACGCACAGCCTTGGTGACCGGCGGCTATCGAGGCCTTGGTCTCGCCTTCGCCACCGGGCTGGCCGAAGCCGGCGCCAACGTGGTGATCGGAGCGCGAGACGCCGAGGCATCGAAGCAGGCGGCCGCCGAACTCGCCGAATCAACCGGTCGGACTGTCATCGGCCTCGGCCTCGACGTCAACGACCGAGCATCCGGCCGAGCCGCGATCGAGGCTGCGCTAGCGGCAACCGGACAGTTCGACATCCTGGTCAACAACGCCGGCACCTGCTTTCACCGACCGGCTCTCGACGTACCCGACGACGAGTGGGACGACGTCTTCTCGACGAACGTCGACGGCCTGTGGAAACTCAGCCAGGAGTCCGCACGCCACTTCGAGACCGTGGGCGGCGGCACGATCGTCAACATCGGCTCGATCTCCGCGCAGATCGTGAATCGCCCCCAGTGGCAACCGGCGTACAACGCGTCCAAAGCCGCGGTCCATCAGCTCACCAAGTCCCTGGCCGCCGAGTGGGCGCCGCTGAACATCCGCGTGAACGCGGTGGCACCCGGCTACGTCAAGACCGAGATGGCTCCCGTCGACGACCCACAGTTCAAGCCCCGCTGGATCGACGACGCGCCGATGCGGCGCTACGCCGTACCCGAAGAAATCGCGCCGACGGTCGTCTTCCTGGCCTCCGATGCCTCGAGCTTCATGACCGGCTCGGTGATCGTGATCGACGGCGGCTACACCCTGCACTGACGGGCCGGCTCGTTGAACTTGTCATGAACAGCGGCGGCTCACGGCCGTTCGTACGGCAGACTCGGCTCCATGAACCTGGGGCGGTTGGCGCGCGGGCGACGGTTGTTGACGGCGTTCTGGGGTACGACGGCCGTGCAAGTCGCGGCCGTCGCCTTTGACGTCAAGATCCTCAAGCAGGCCAGCAAGGTGTCGCTGATGCCGCTGCTCTGGTCCTGGTCGCGGGCGAACGACGCTCCCCCGCTGCTCCAGGCCGCCCTGCTGGCATCAGCCGCCGGCGACCTGCTCCTCGAGACCGATCTGCAGCTGGCCGGCATCGCCGCCTTCGCCGCGGCTCACGCCTGCTACCTGGCCGTCTTCCTCGCCGATCCGGCCCAACGGTCCTGGCGCGTGCTTGCGGCGTACGCCGCTCTGTGGGCCGCACTCATCGCGGTCCTTGCACCAGGCCTCGGCAGTCAGCGGATCCCGGTCGGCGCCTACGCCTTGTTGCTCACGGCAACCGCCATCGCGTCACGCTGGCACAACCCGCGGAGCGGTCTCGGCGGAGCGCTGTTCCTGATCTCCGACGCGCTCATCGCGATGCGCCTGTCCGGCCGCGACTTCCCCGGCCGCGGCGCGCTGACGATGTCGACGTACGCGATCGGTCAGTACCTACTCACCTCGGGCGTCACCCAGTCCCGGAGGCGCTAGACCTCCCGTCCCCACCGGGCCACTGATCATCAAGACCCCAACCTTGGGGGTCTCTGCCCCATCCGAGGCGGGATCGGCGGTTGGCGGTGATCCACATCGCGGCTCGTCCTTTCAGCGGTCATGGAGCAGTCATTGAGCGGTCAGGCTTGGGTCTGCGGGTCTGTGCGGGTGACTGGGTGGGTTCCGGTGGGGTCGACGTGGAATGTGAAGCCGTGCGGCGTGGTCCACTCCAGCGTCTTGCGGTCGATGCGCCGTACCTTCCAGCCGCGGGCGTGGGTCTTCACTCGGTGGCTGCGGCGGCTGAGGGGTGCCAGGTTCTGGGTGCTGGTTTGGCCTGGCGGGCCGAGGGGGTCGTACGGCTGGATGTGGTCGAGGTCGATGCCTTGGTGGGATACTCGGGTGCCGTAGGGGAACACTTCGACCGGGTGGATCAGCTTGATGCGTTCGCGGATCTTGTCGGGGATCTCGTAGGCGTCGACGCTGACGGCGTCGTTGAGGTCGATGATGGGCTTGACGGTGTAGGGGCCGTGGCCGATGAGTTCGGTGAGTTGGTCGGCGATGAGGGGGCCGATGGCTTCGGCGCGGAGTACGCCGGTGCCGGTGGCCAGGGTGTGGTCAGTCAGGTGGACGTAGATCTCGGTCTGGCCGGGCCGTAGGCGGCCGGCTGCACTGCTCGTACCGGCCGCACTGCTCGTACCGGCCGCACTGCTCGTACCGGTCGCACTGCTCGTACCGGCCGCACTGCTCGTACCGGCCGCGCGGCTGGTGGTGTCGGAGCGGGTGTGGTTGGGGGTGTGTGCGTCGCGTTTGATCTGAGCGAGGCGCACGTCTAATGCTCGTTGGGCGGTGGGGTCCATCGGTTGGCCGTCGTCGGGCTCGACGCACAGGCCGGGATCGAATGGCTCGACCGGCGTCGGACTTGGGTTGTCGAATGGATCTCGGTAGTCGGGCTCACTGGGGTGGCATGCATCGCGATCAGCCTCGGCGTACAGGCTGGGTTCGTCGTACCAGTCCGTCAGTAGCTCGTCGTCGTCCGCCCAGTGCTTCGATCCGGCGTTGTGGCTTGAGGAGTCCTGCAGACGAGCGGCTTCGCTCGGGTCGACCGCCGACGGCGTCACCGGCTCAGCGGCACGGTACATACCACCGTGCGCCCCGTCGTGACTGCCGCTGTCTGTGCCACCATTCGCGGTGGTGTGCGCGCCGCCGTATCCGGCGCCCATGCTGCTGTGCTCGCCGCCGGTGCCGGGACGTGTGCTGCTGTGCTCGCCGCTCGTGCCGGGACGTGTGCTGCCGTGCTCGCCGCTCGTGCCGGGACGTGTGCTGGTGTGCGTGTCATCGTGTCGGCCGCTGTCTGTGCTGGGACGTGTGCTGGTGGGCGTGCGACGGCGCGGGTCACTGTGGGGGGCTAGGGGTGTGCGCTCGGGTGTGGCTGCGTCGGCGATGGGTGTGAAGGGCTCGGCGTCGGTGGGGACAGTGGTTGGTTCCGGGTGGGTGGTGGGCGGAGTGGTGGTGGCCGTCGTGCTGGCCGTGGGGGTGGGGTTGGTGCGGAGGTGTTCTTGGGCTTGGGCCAGGAGTTCTTGGGTGTAGCGGGGGTCGGCGCTGATTCCGACTGCTTCGGCCAGGCGGGTTTGGGTGGAGCGGGTGTCGCCGAAGATCTTCAGGGCTTCGGCGATGCTGGTGAGGGCGGCCTTGTAGCGGATCGCGTTGCCGGAGGCGGTGCGGATGTGGATGGACTTGGTCCCGTGGTCGTCGGAGCGGCCGACGTAGACGCCGCGTTCGCGGGCCTTCTGCTGAGCCTTGGCGCGGGCTGCTGTGGGGTCGGCGTGGGCTTGGGCGGCCTTGACGATGTTTTCGAGGCGTTGTGGGGTGACGGTGTCGACGCTGCGGGCGAGGCGCTTGTCGACGGTGGCGGCGGAGTCCTGGTCTAGGTCGTGGCAGGCTTCGGCGATCTTGCGGGCGCGCCAGGCGGTGGCGGTGCCGGCCTGGACCTTGGCGCCGATCCGGGGGAATCTGTGCCGGAGTGCGAGGGCCTCGCCGATGTAGGCCGCGGCCGCGTAGGTCGACATCCCGAGCACGGCACCGAACTCGGCCGGAGCGAACTCGGCGATCTCGGGGCAGCCGTCGCCACCTAGAACGATTCCGCGTTCCCGGCCGCCGGCAGCATCGCGACCGAGGTGACGGCCGGGGCGAGGTGGGCAGGTGTCGGGGTGGTGGCGGTCGGCAAATAGTTGGGCGTGTTCGAGGAGGCGGGCTTCGAGGCGGTTGATCTCGGCGCGGTGATCGGCGGCCGACTCCAGCAGGTCGGTCGTCGATAGCGAGGTGAGATCTCCGTCGAACATGTGTTCTATTCTACGCCGCCAGCCGGTGCATGCAAAATCTTGGATGGCTCATAACCCTTTATCCACAAGGGGAAACGTCACATCGGAGGGTGGCTTCGAACGGTGTAGGAGCCGGTCTCGGTCCCAGCCAACCGAATTGGCGGCTGGATCCGCGGCGACGATCAGGCAGACTCTCGAGCCACCATGCGACGGGCAATCCTATAGGATCTGCGGGTGTCGACTGATATCGATGTAAGCGAGTTCGGGGCGGATCCATCCGGCCTCGAGGGCAGCACCGAAGCGGTGGCGGCCGCGATCGCGTACGCGAAGGAGCAGCCGGGGCCCACACGGCTACTCTTCCCGACCGGGACCTACGAGTTCTTCCCGGATCGGGCCGTACCGCACGAGCTGTACCTTTCGAACACGGCCGGGGCCGATCCCGCCGTACGGTTCAAGCGCTTCGCCCTCTTCGTGGACGGCGTCGACGACCTCACGATCGACGGGCAAGGGTCCCAGTTTCGGCTACACGGCCAGCTGGGCCTGTTCGCCGTACTGGGGTCGGCCCAGGTCACGGTGACGAACTTCGAGTTCGCCCAGAGCGCGCCGCGGATCATCGATCTGACCGTGCTGGAGACCGGGCCGGGCTACCGGGTGGTGCAGGTTCCCGCGGGCAGTCCGTTCGCGGTCAGCGATGGTCAGGTGGAGTTCTCGACCGAGCCGAGCCCGTACGACGACGCCCCGTACTGGCGCTTTCGGCCGGCCGAGCTGATGGCCGGACAGGTGGTGTTCGACGTCGCTGCCGGGCTGGCGACGCGCAGCTATCCGTCCCTGTTCGAGGACGCGGTCTCGTTCGCGGATCTCGGCGAACGGCGGCTGCGGATCGGGTATGCGTCGAACGACGTACTCGATGGGCTCGGGCTGGTGTATTCGGTCCGCGAGGTCACGCGGGACACCGCGGCCGGGTTCATCTGGGAGTCGGAGCGCGTGGCCGTCACCGGCCTGACCGCGCGCTATCTGCACGGCTTCGGCATCCTCGGCCAGTTCAGCACCGACATCGTTGTGTCTGGCAACGAATTCGCCGCCGACCGGGAGCAGGGCCGGGTCGCAGCGGCGTTCGCCGATTTCGTCCAGCTGTCCGGTGTCAAAGGCTCCGTCGAGATCGTCGGCAACACCTTCGACGGCGCCCACGACGACGCGATCAACGTCCACGGCACCTACCTCCCGGTGGTCTCCGTCGAGGGCCGCACCCTGATGCTCCGCTATGCGCACAACGAGACGGCCGGGTTCCCGCAGTACCACGTGGGCGACGAGGTCGAGCTCACTCATCGCTCGAGCCTGCGGGCGATCGGCGGTGGGCGGGTCACCAAGGTCGAAGGGCCTACCGGCCGCGACTCACGGTCGCTCACCACGACAACCATCACCCTCGACACCGATCTCCCGGCCGATGTCATCGGTGACCCCGAGGCGTACGCCGTTGAGAACGTCACCTACACCCCATCGGTCCGGATCGCCGGCAACACCTTCCGCAACCTGGCGACGCGAGCCGTCCTGCTGACCACGCGCGGGACCTCGGTGATCGAAGGCAACACCTTCGACGGGATCGACATGAGCAGCATCCTGATCACCGGCGACGCGTCCGGCTGGTTCGAGTCCGGACCGGTCCGCGACCTGACCATTCGCGGCAATACCTTTCGCCGGCCGAGCCCGCGGGACCCGGTGATCGCGATCGCGCCCGGGAACACGGTCGACGCCGGGCCCGTCCACGAGAACATCCGGATCGAGGGCAATACCTTCGCGGCCACCGGCGTACTGGTGGCCGCGCGCAACGTGCACAACCTCACCATCCGGGACAACCATGGCACCGGCGCGGCGGATCCTTTCGTCGTCACCGCGTCGACCGGCGTACTCGTGGAGCGAAATCTGCGCTCGTAGGGTGGTTGCCGAAGGCT
The DNA here is from genome assembly GCF_053608045.1 of Kribbella sp. NPDC055071. NCBI lineage: Bacteria > Bacillati > Actinomycetota > Actinomycetes > Propionibacteriales > Kribbellaceae > Kribbella > Kribbella sp. NPDC055071. The sequence goes on along the minus strand of NZ_JBSGUS010000018.1, from coordinate 179,489 downwards.
ACCTTCGGACCTTTTTCGGGCGCCACCGAAATGGACCTTTCGGCCTCGAAGTTCCATTCGGACTTTCGTCTTGTAAGCGTTTGCCGACGAGTGTTAGCGTCCCCCTCGCCCGACTGCGGCACAGGTCACGAGTGAGGAGATCGACGTGGGCTGGATCCAGGACTACCAACCGGCCGGGCCGTTGTGGCTGTCCGCACTGATGGCCGCCCTCCCGGTGGTCGTCCTACTCGTTGCGCTCGGCATCGCTCGCCGGTCGGCGCCGTTGTCGGCCGGGCTTTCGTTGCTCACGGCATTGGTCGTGGCGCTGCTGGGGTACGGGATGCCGACCGGCCTGGCGTTCGACTCGGCCGCGATGGGGGTCGTGTTCGGAATTTGGTCAGTGGCGTGGATCGCTTTCCATGCCGTGTACTTCCACAACGTGACGGTGGCGACCGGGCGGTTCGAGCACATCAAGGGCGTGCTGGCCGGGTTCAGCGAGGACCGCCGGCTGCAGGCGCTGCTGATCGCCTTCGGCTTCGGCGCGTTGCTCGAGGGGGTCGCCGGCGGCGGCTCGCCGATTGCCATCACGGCGGCGATGATGGCGGCGCTGGGGTTCCCGCCGATCCGCGCGGTGGTGCTCGCCTTGCTGGCCAACACCGCGCCCGTGGCCTTCGGCGGCCTGGGCAACCCGTTGATCGTGCTCGGCCGGCTCACGGCACCGATCCTCGGCATCGACCAGGGCACCGCGACCGACCAGTTCTCCGCGATGGTCGGCCGGCAGGTGCCGATCCTCGCGCTGATCGTGCCCGCGTTCCTGGTCGTCGTGATGGCCGGGTGGAAGCGGATGCTCGAGGTGTGGCCCGCCGTACTCACGACCGGCCTGACGTTCGCCGTACTGCAGTTCGTCACGTCGAACTTCATCAGCCCGAGCCTGGTCGACGTGATCGCGGCGCTCGGGGCGATGGGTGCTTTGTGGGTGCTGACACGGTTCTGGCAGCCGAGTACGACGTGGCACTTCGATGACGAGCAGGTACCGGCGCGGACCGACGCCGTACCCGTTGTGCACAAGGGTGCGCTGCACGCGTGGACGCCGTACGTCATCCTGATCGTGGCGATCTTCCTGTCCCGGATCGGGTCCATCATCAAGGGACTGCCGACCTGGCTGGACCTGAGCGCGCTGCTGCACCGGGCCGACTGGAAGTTCCCGTGGCCCGGGCTGCACAACCACGTGATCCAGCATGCGCCGATCACCGCCAAGGACACGCCGTACGCCGCCACGATCACGATCGACTGGCTGTTCTCGCCGGGCACGATCGCGCTGATCGCGGCCGTGATCGCCGGGTTCGCGATGGGCGCGCGGCCAGGGCTGCTGGTGGCGACGTACCGCAGGACGCTGCACCAGATGCGCTGGGCGCTGCTGACGATCTTCCTGATCCTGGCCATCGCGTTCGTGATGAACTACTCGGGCGCGACGCAGACGCTCGGGCTCGCGCTGGCGACGACCGGGGTGCTGTTTCCGCTGTTCTCGGCGTACATCGGCTGGCTCGGGGTGTTCCTGACCGGCTCGGACGCATCGGCCAACAGTCTGTTCGGGCCGATGCAGGTCATCTCCGCGCAGCAGTTGCACATCAGCCCGATCCTGGCCGGCGCCACCAACACCGCGGGCGGGGTGATGGCGAAAATGATCTCACCGCAGAACCTCTCGATCGGCGCCACCGCCATCGGCCGGCCCGGCGAGGAGGGCAAACTTCTCCGGCTGACCTTCTGGTGGTCGGTGGTGCTGGCGCTGGTTGTCGGCCTGATCGCGCTGCTGCAGGCGCGGGTACTCACCTGGATGATTCCGGGCTGACCTCCGCGGAACGTCGGCCTGGAGGGGTCAGAATGGGCCGATGAGCTTCACCATGCTGGCCGTTGTGATTGCGGTCGGGCTCCTCGGGCCGCTGTTGGCGCTGCGGCGCGGCTGGCACATACCGGTGGTGCTCGGCGAACTGGTTGCCGGCGTACTGCTCGGTCAGACCGGGATCGGCTACCTGGACGCGTCCGACCAGCGGTTCGCGTTCCTCGCCGACATCGGGTTCGGGCTGGTGATGTTCGTAGCCGGGACGCATGTGCCGGTCCGCGATCCTGGCCTGCGGCGGGCGCTCCAGCCGGGTGCGCTCCGGGCCGTGCTCACCGGGATCGTCGCCACCGGGCTGGCGTTCGGGCTGGATGCTGTCTTCGACACCGGGCATGTCGCGCTGTACGCCGTACTGATGGCGTCGTCGTCGGCCGCGTTGATCCTGCCGATCGTGGACTCGCTCCGACTCGGCGGGCCGCCGATCGTCGAGCTGGTGCCACAGGTCGCGCTCGCCGACGCCGCCTGCATCGTGGCGCTCCCGCTGGCGATCGATCCTCGGCACGCCGGCCGGGCGGCGCTCGGGGCGTTGGCGGTCATCGCCGCCGGAGCGGTGGTCTATGTGTTGCTGAATCGAGTCGAGCGCAGCGGCGTACGACGTCGAGTCCACGACGTGTCCGAGGATCGGCAGTTCACGATCGAGCTCCGGGTGAGCCTGCTGGTGCTGTTCGCGCTGGCCGGTCTGGCCACGGCGATGCATGTCTCGATCATGCTGGCTGGTTTCGTCCTGGGCCTGGCCGTGGCCGCGGTCGGGGAACCGCGGCGACTGGCCCGGCAGCTGTTCGCACTGACCGAAGGCTTTCTCGGGCCGGTGTTCTTCGTCTGGCTCGGCGCCTCGCTCGACCTGCGCGAGCTCGGTGCGCATCCTTCGTGGCTCGGCCTCGGATTCGCGCTCGGGATCGGCGCGCTCGTCAGTCATCTCGCCGGGGTGCTCACCCGCCAGCCGGCGAGCATCGCAGCGTTGTCGGCGGCGCAGCTCGGCGTACCGGTCGCTGCGGCGACAGTGGGTACGACGTTGCACGTCCTCCAGCCGGGTGAGCCGGCCGCGCTGCTCGTCGGCGCACTGGTGACGATCGCGATCAGCACGGTCGCCGGCGGGATCGCCGTACGCCGTGGGCTGGTTGCCGACTAGGCCTCGTCGAGGAACCGATCCAGGACTCGCGAACCGAACTCCAGCGACTGCGTGGGCACCCGCTCGTCGATGCCGTGGAACATGCCCATGAAGTCGAGGTCGGGCGGAAGCTGCAGCGGGACGAACCCGAAGCAGCGCACGCCGAGGCGGCTCCAGGACTTGGCGTCGGTGCCGCCCGACATCAGCAGCGGGGCGGTCCGGCTCTGCGGGTCCTCGGCCGCGAGGCAGACCTTCATCGCCTCGACCAGGCCGCCGCTGAACTCGGTCTCCAGCGCGATGTCCTCGACAACCGTCTCCCGCTGCACCTTGTCGCCGAGCAACTCGTCGATCGTGGCGAAGAACTCGTCCTCGTACCCCGGCAGGAACCGCCCGTCGATGTGCGCCTCGGCGTCGCCCGGGATCACGTTCACCTTGTAACCGGCGTTCAGCATCGTCGGGTTGGCGGTGTTGCGGATCGTCGCGCCGAACATCCGGCTGAAGCTGCCGAGCTTCGCCAGCGTCGCGGTCATGTCCTCGGGGTCGAGCTCGACCTCGAGCACGTCCTCCAGCGTCTTCAGGAACTCCCTGACCGTCGGCGTGAGCCGCAACGGCCACTCGTGCCCACCGATCCGCGTCACCGCCTCGACCAGGTTGGTGACCGCGTTGTCGGTATTGACCATCGACCCGTGCCCCGCCGTACCGCGAGCCTTGAGGCGCATCCAGTTCATACCCTTTTCGGCGGTCTCGATCAGGTACAGCCGCAGGTCGTCCTTGACCGTGATCGAGAACCCGCCGACCTCCCCGATCCCTTCGGTGCAGTCGGCAACGGTCTCGGGGTGGTTGTTGATGAGCCACTGCGCGCCGTACACGCCGCCGGCCTCTTCGTCCGCGGTGAACACCAGCCGCACCGGCCGCCGCGGCTTCACGCCGGCGCGCTGCCTCGCTCGGACGACGGACAGCACCATCGCGTCGAAGTCCTTCATGTCGACCGCGCCGCGACCCCACACGCACCCGTCGAAGATCTCCCCGGCGAACGGATCGACCTTCCAGTCCTTCGGATCGGCCGGTACGACGTCCAGGTGCCCGTGCACCAGGAGTGGGTCCGCATCCTGGTCCTCGCCGTCCCAATGGGCGACCAGGCTCGCCCGGCCCGGCTCGGACTCGTAGATCGTCGACTCGATCCCGACCTCGTCGAGCTTGGCCGCGACATACTCCGCCGCCACCCGCTCGCCGTTGCTCTTGCCGTTGCCGTAGTTCGTGGTGTCGATCCGGATCAGCTCACTGCAGAGCTCCACGACTTCGGCATCGGCGGCGTACGTACGGTCAGCAGGCATGGTCCATATCCTGCCCCACCCGGTTACCTCAGAGCACTTTGAGTCCGTACATCTCACCGAGTGGGTCCGCGATCAGCTCGATCCGGGCGCCGTCCGGGTCGCGGAAGTAGATCGACGTACCGCTCTCCTCCAGGTACTCGATCCCCGCCTCGTCCAGGTTGCCCCGCAGCCGCGCCCACTTGGCCGGCTCGACCGAGATCGCCAGGTGATGCAGTCCGCCGAGGACTTCGGCGTACGGGCCGAGCTCCAGACCGGGGAAGTCGAAGAACGCGAGAAGGTTCCCGTTCCCGATGTCGAAGAAGAAGTGATTGGAGCCCTCGTAGTCGCGGTTCCCGACGATCTCCGTCAGCGGGAACTCGAGCACGCCCTGGTAGAACTTCACCGTCCGCTCGACGTCCCCACACAGCAACGCCACGTGATGCAGCCCGCGTGCCGACGTCGCCCCACCCTCCTTCAGGTACGTCGTCCTGATCCGCTCCCGCTCAGCCTCGATCGCCGCCAGATCCATGTCCACCCCTCTCCCAGGCTTCGAAACTACCCCGCCCACCACCCACCGTCACCACCCTCACCCTCCCGATGTGAATTCCACCCATGGTCTTTGCTAAGGTTCTCCGGTCAGCACCGCTCCGGCGGTCAGACCACTCGTCCGGGTGGCGGAATAGGCAGACGCGCTAGCTTGAGGTGCTAGTGCCCTTTACGGGGCGTGGGGGTTCAAGTCCCCCCTCGGACACAAACCAGGCGGCCTTTGGGCCGCCTGTTCTGCTTCCTCGGCCCGGTCCATCGGACACCGCCTTCGGCGGCGACTGTTCTTTCGGCGCCTCCGGCGCGAGCACATCTCGCGCCCACGTAATCACTCAAACAAACCGCCCGTCACACGACCCCTCGCGCCGGGCACGCGCGCTCCTTCGTCGCGTGCTCCGCCCTTGCGCCCCACCCGCCTCTCTCGCGCGGCTACCGCCGCTTCCTTCGAGAGCCCTCCGGACGACTGCGATTCGTAAACGCCGCCGCTAAGCCCGCTCCTTCGTCGCGTGCACGCTGCTTGCTCCACCGGCGTCAGCCGACACCGCCTCCGGTTCTCCTGGAACGTCGCCAGACCCACTGATCAAGGCAACGATCGTCGTGCCCCTCGCAAAGGCATTGCGAGCCACCTGGTCGAACAGTGCGTACATCATCTTCGCCTCGTACACCCAGTCCAACCGCACACCGTGCCGCACCTCGAAGTCGTCGATGAAATCGCCGAGCTCTGACGTCCGCTTCGCGTAGCCACCGAAGTGGTAACCACACTCGAGCCGCCACACCCCGGTACGCGCGCCGTACACCTGCTCCTGCAGCGCAGCGATGTCGCCCTCAAGGAACTCCCCACCTTTGAGCACCGGCACCCCAATCACTAGCTGGTCCGGCCGCATGCCGGCAGCCACACCCGCGAGCGTCCCGCCGGTGCCAACCGCACAAAACACGACGTCGACCGACGCATCCAACTCCGACGGCAACTCAGCACATCCCCTAACCGCGTCGGCATTGCTGCCGCCCTCAGGAATCAGATAGAAGTCGCCGAACTCCTGACGCAGCGCCCCGATCACAGCCGCTGTGGTCTTCGCCCGGTACGTCGTCCGGTCGACGTACATCAGCCGCATACCGCGCGAGACGGCGTACCGAAGCGACGAGTTGAGTGGCAGATGCTCTTCACCCCGCACCACACCGATCGTGCTGAACCCGCACAACGACCCGACCGCCGCAGTCGCCCGAAGGTGATTCGAGTACGCCCCACCAAACGTCAGCAGAGTCTCGAACCCCAACTCCCGGGCAGTCGCGACGTTGTACTTCAACTTCCGCCACTTGTTCCCCGGCACTTCCGGATGAATCAGATCATCCCGCTTCAGCAGGACCCGCACCCCCGCAGCCCTCAACCGCTCATCGTCGATCTCAACAACCGGCGACGGCAACCGAAGCCCCGCAGTCAGCCCGTCCTCCACGCCGCCAGCATGCCACGCTCCCCCGATCCGGCAGCCAAGCGACGTCCCTCCATGCTTGCCTCGCATACTGCGTGTGCCCCTCGGACACAAACTCGGGCGGCCCATCGGACGCCTGTTCTGTTTCCGGTCGCCGGTCCATCGGACACCGCCTTCAGCGGCGACTGTTCTTTCGGCGCGTGCACATCCCGCGCCGGAGGCGCCAAACCAACTGCCGGTCACACGGTCCCTCGCGCTGGGCCTGCGCGCCAACGCCACCAGAGTCGGTCGCATGTCGATAACAGCATCGTTCTGTACGGGCGGCTGCCGTTGGGCGCAGCGGCAGCCGCCTCAGGGCGGGTTATCGCAGGAATTGAAGGAGGACGCCGGCGAGTTCCGCGGGGTGTTCTTGGTAGAGCCAGTGGCCGGAGTTCGGGATGACCAGCCCGGTCACGTTGGTGGCGTACTGGCGGACCCACGTGGCCTCACGCGTGCCGAGGTTGCCCGAGGCACCGATCGCGAGAACCGGCATGCTGAGCTTGGTCTGCTGGTAGATCGCGTTGTCCTTGACGTCTTGCGGCAGAGTGGCGAACCACTCGATGCTTGCCCGCAGGTGTCCGGGTCGGGCGAGGAAGTGGGCGTAGGTCGCCAGGTCGCATGGGGTGAGGGCGCCCTTGACGACTTCGCTCGTCGGCATGAAGTCGGCCACCCACTGCTGTTCCCGGCCGGTCATCAAGTCCTCGGCCAGGCCGTTCCGCTCGGCGAACAGGCCGAACCACCACAGCCCGGGACCGTTCGGAGTCAGCGAAGGGAAGGTGTAGATGACCGGGTCCGGGATCGGGGCCTCGCTGAGCACGAGTTTCACGACGTCGTCGCGATGGGCAGCGGCGTACGGATAGGCGACTGTGGTGCCGATGTCGTGGCCGACGATCCTGAGGTTGTGACTGAGGCCGAGCTTGACCATGAGCGCGTAGATGTCGGCGGCCATGGCCTTCTTCGTATAGGCGGCGGAGGAGGCGGGAGCATCGCTTAGCCCGGCGCCGGGCAGATCGGGTGCGACGACCGTGTAGTGCTGCGCGAGCGCGGGCAGCACGTGGTCCCACGTGAACCAGGTCTGCGGGTAGCCGTGCAGCAGGAGCAGGGTCGGCCCGTGACCGCCGCGCACGTAGTTGATGCCGATTCCGTTGACCTTGACTTTGCGCTCGACGAAGCCGGCCGGTGGTGACGGGTTGAGTGAGCAGGCCCCTTGGGCCGTGACGGCCGTGACGGCCGTGAGGGCCGCGCGGCCTGGGCCGGATGGTGCCCGAGCGGATCCGGTCCGTGCGGACGCCCCGGGTTCGGCCGCGATGAGCAGGCCGGCGATGGCGGCGACCGCCGCGATGACGACGGCAAGTGCACGCACGCTTCCCAGGTGCGCGAGCTGAGACGACCGTGGAGCTGTACTCATTTCCAAACCTCTCGCAAGCGGATGGTGCTTCTACTCGTTGAGAACTTCCTGCTCGCGAAGCCGATGCCAGCTTTCGCGGGCCTGGATGAGATGCCTCCCATCTCTCTTGCAGATCCACCTCAACCGGCCGGGCGCGGAAGGACTCGCTCGAGGTAGTCCAAGGCGCCAACGTGATCCGGGTCGACGCGACCAGCGCCACCGGATCGGCTCCCACGATCAGTACCTGGATCCTCATCGCATCTCTGCCCCTTTGCTGTCGGGTTCGTGCAATCCCGCCCGGATGGGATAACGTTCGTTATATAGCGATCGTTATCCTACGACTGCACTAGTTGGAGAGTGAAGAGATGACAGCGAGCTACAAGGACGCGCCGACCATCACGGTCGATGTCAACGGAGTGCCCTTCGCCTATCGGCAGGTGGGCGACGAAGGCGGCGTACCAGTCGTATTCCTGCACCACCTCACGGCTGTACTGGACGACTGGGACCCCGCGGTGATCGATGGCGTCGCCGCCGAGCGGCACGTGATCGCCTTCGACAACCGCGGCGTTGGGCGATCCGGAGGTGCGACCCCCGACAACGTCGAGGCCATGGCCGAGGACGCCGTGGCTTTCATCGAGGCTCTCGGACTGCGAACGGTCGACCTGGTGGGTTTCTCCCTGGGCGGCATGGTCGCCCAGGTCGTGGCCCAGAAGCGTCCGGACCTCGTCCGGCGCCTCGTTCTGGCCGGAACCGCGCCCGCCGGTGGAAAGGGAGGTGCGAACGCCGGCCCGCTGTTGCAGAGTGCAATCCAGCAAGCGTCGGACCGGGGAAAGCACCCCAAGCACATCCTGTTCTTCTCGCCGACACCGACCAGTCAGGCAGCCGCGGACGCCTTTCTGAGCCGGGCTCGACGAGCGCACCCTGGAGGACCGCGATACGCCGGTGACGAACGAGTCGATCGGCGCCCAGATCACCGCGCTCGCCAAGTGGGAGCAGGGCACCTCACCGGCCGGACTGGCGACCGTGACGCAGCCTGCCCTGGTCGTCAACGGCGACGAGGACATCATGCTGCCGACCATCAATTCCTTCGCGTTGGCACAGCTGCTCCCTGACGCCCGACTCAGCATCTACCCCGATTCCGGGCACGGCGGCATCTTCCAGCACCACGCCCTGTTCGTGCAGCAGACCTTGGAATTCCTGCATCACTGAACATCCGGAAAATCAACAACGCCCGGTCGGCCTCAACCGGGTCCTGGCGGAGCGCTCGTTACATAACGAGCGCTACGCTAATGTCCAACGCATCGGGAGGACGTGAACGATGAGGTACACGAAGGAGCACAGGGCTCAGGCCAAGGCCGCGATCGTGCAGGAAGCGGGCCGTACGCTCAAGGAGAGCGGCTTCCACGGCGTCGGGGTCGATGGCTTGGCCGCGTCTGCCCAGGTCACCTCAGGGGCCCTCTACTCCAACTTCGCCAACAAGGAAGCCGTCCTCGAAGAGGTCGTTGCCACCCAACTGGGCATCGAGTTCGCCGATCTCGCCGACCAGGAACCGGCGGTACGACGGCGCATGCTCGGCGAGGTTCTCCGCGTCTACCTCAGCGACCTGCACCGCGAGAACCCGGCAGACGGTTGCGTGATGCCGTCGCTCAGCGCGGACGTGGCACGGGCGAGCGACTCGGTCCGTGAGACCTACCGCCGCCGGATGGTCGAGGTGATCGCCACCATCGCCCCCGCCCTGCCCGGCGACGAGGAGGAACAGGCGCAACAGGCCTGGACCCTCGTCGCCTCGATCGTGGGCGCCATCACGATCGCGCGAGCCCTCCCTGCAGGCGACCAGGCCAAGGCGATACTCGACGCCGTCCTCACCACAGCCCTGGACTCGATCCGGGACGAAACGGGCCGGCCCGTGGGTGATGGCCTCGAGTCTTCGGCCGCCGCCGGCAGGGCTATCGAGTGACGGCGGTCGATCGGCGAGCGGTGACTATGGCGGCGAAGGCGCCGACCGACAGCACACTGGCGAAACCGATCATCGACGGCCGGAGCGCGACGTGCTGGATGACCAGGCTGAACGCGATCGACGGCAGCCCCATGCCGAGGTACGCGATGATGAAGAACATGGCGAGGACACCGGCCCGCGAAGCCGGCACCGCGGCGATCGCAGCCTGAGTCACACCGCTCTTGATCAGGAGCCCCGCGCCGGCCCCGGCGAGAGCCGCAGACGTGAGCGCCAGCCAGAGCGTCGGCTGGTACAGCGACACCGCGGTCAGCGCCAGCCCGATCGGGAACAGCAGCCCGCCGATCAGCAGCACCGTCGAGTGGGCGAGCTTACCGAGCGCGAGCTGCGCGACGGCCGACGCGGCGAAGGCAGCGAACGGCGCGAGCCCGGCGACGAAGTACGAGGTGATGCCCAACTCACCGCGCACGATGATGGCGCCGAGCGACGAGAACAATCCCATCACCGCGAACGCGAAGAACCCGACGGCTGCTGCTGCCCCGAACGCTGCGCGCTGTCCTGGACGCAGAGCGAACCGCACCGGCCGGTCTTGAGCCGCCGCCTCGGTGTCGATGGTCTCGGGGCTGGCCAGCACCAGCACGAGCAGCCCCGCCATCAACACTCCGAAGACGACGTACGGCGTATGCAAGGGTGACGGCGCCCATTGGGCCAGCACGCCTGCTGCCAGCGGGCCGAGTGCCAGACCACCCAGATTGACAGCGGTTGCGACCACTGCGGGAACGGGTGATCCGTCCCGTCCTGGCCGCGCCGCGTGGTACAGATCGCTGAGATAGGCAGTCGCGGTCGATGCCATCAGTCCGATCGCGACACCGGTCAGGACCCGGCCGACGATGAGCCCGGGCAGGTCGGGCCAGAAGGCAAGCACCGCGTCGGCCAAGATCGCGACCAGTAGGCCAGGGACGATCACCCGTCGGCGGCCCAGCCGATCGGAAAGGTGGCCCAGCAGCCGGAAACTGGCGCCGGTGCCGATGACCAGCACGGCAAAGGCGATCGTCACCGTCGTCGGCCCGAAGTGATCCCGGACCTGGTAGATCGGCCATAGCGGAGTTGGGACGGTGCCGAACGCCATCAACGTCAGGAACGCGGCGCCCACGAACCAGAAACCCGCCAGATGCCGCCCGGCGCCGGCAACCGCGACCGGGGACGAGTCTGTAGCTGTATTCATTTCCAACCTCTCACGAGCGAATGGTGCTTCCACTCGTTGAGAACCTCCGGCCTGCGAAAGCCGATGCCGGACTTCGCGGGCCTGGATGAGATGCCTTCCATCTCTCCTGGAGATCCCGAGGCCGGAACCCTTCAGTCGGCGCGGTGCTGGGCCAACATGCCGGCTGCGAACGCGGCGGCCACCGGACTCGTCTCGGCGCGTGGCGGCAGGATCAGGTAGAGGTGGCGATCCATCTGCACACCGTCGACTCGAAGGTGCCGCAGCGGGCCGTCGGGATCGGTCAGGACCTCGTACTGCAGGCCCACCGGGGTGAACCCGATGCCGGCGCCGGCGGCGATCAGCTCCAGCAGGACCTCCCAGTCGCCGACCTCCGCAACGATGCGTCGGGTCAGTCCGGCTCCGGCGAACAGGGCGTCGCACATCAGTCGCGCGGTCCAGCCCGGGGGTACGTCGACGAACCGCTCGCCGTCGAGGTCAGCGATCGTCACGCGGTCACGGCCGGCGAGCGCGTGGTCGCTGCGACAGGTGAGCGCCAACGGCTCGCTGGCCAGCGAGGTCAGACGCAACCGGCCGCGTTGCTCCAGCGCCGGCCCGATGGCGCAGTCGAGCTCGCCGTTCTCCACCATGTCCAGCATGTCCAGCGCGGCAGTTCCGCGCATCCGCACGTCGACGCCGGGGTGGTCGCGCAGGAACGCGCCCAGATAGCCCGCGAACGGAACGAGGTACTGCGCCGAGAGGGCGATGCCGAGACGGAGCCGGCCGACGAGCACGTCCCGGGTCTCCTGTACCGCGCGACGGGCGGTCTCCGCGGCACGCAACGCCTCGCGCGCCGGTGCCACCAGGGCCTCTCCAGTGGCGGTGAGCCGCACCGGGCGGGTACCGCGCAGGTACAGCTCGGTGCCCAGCTCGCGTTCCAGGGACAGCAGGGAGTTCGACAGGCCGGATTGCACGATCAGTTCGCGGCGGGCCGCGGCGGTCACGCTGCGCTCCTCCGCGAGCGCGACGAAATGGCGTAGCTGCCGCAGCTCCATGCCCGAACCTCCATCTGCTCAGCGGATCGAGAGTATCCGCCGCCGCTGCCGCTGTCCCCCTGGTGGGGCCGCGCCGGCCGCGGTCCGGTGATCATGACCCACGGTCCGTATGCCAAAGGTCTGTCGTTCCAGGAGGCGTTCCGGTTCGCGTGGTCGAACCTGGAGGCCGAGCATCCCGACGCTCTCGCCGGTTCGTCCACCGCATCTCGCGGCGATCTGGCCGTGGGAAGGTGCGACCGACTAGTACCGCGAGTTCACCCACCACGGCGGTATCCCCAGCGACTTCCTCAGCCAGTGGTTCCCACCGCAGGTGGAGGCGATGCAGCACGGCGTCGGCGACCGCGGCGCACGCAATCCAGTCACCGGAGTACCAGTGGCCGGCCCGGAAACGCTCGATCCGGACGTGCTCGAAAAGAGCCGAGCAGACGTGGTCGCCCACCCGTTGTTGGACAAGTACTACCGCGACTGTTGGACAAGTACTACCGCGACCGATCGGCCGACCTCACCTGGATCACCGTGCCCGCCCTGTCTGCCACGAACTGGGGGCACCACCTGCACACTCGCGGCGGATTCGAGGGCTACAACGCGATCCCGGCCGACCAGAAGTGGCTCGAGGTCCACGGGCAGCAGCATTGGGTCGAGTTCTACACCGACTACGGCCTGCGGCTGCAGAAAAGGTTCTTCGGCCACTTCCTCAAGGACGAGGACACCGGGTGGCACGACCAGCCACCGGTGTTCCTCAACCTACGCCGGGTGGACGGCACGTTCGCGCAGCGCGCCGAGATCGAGTGGCCGCTGACCCGGACCGGCCTCGGCCCACCTGACCGTTGCCTCCAGCACCAAAGACGCCGACCAGTTCCTCGTACTCCGGGTGCAAGACCCGAGCGGACGGGACGTCACCTTCCCCGGCGCGATGGACCCCAACGGCGCCATCGCATTCGGCTGGCTACGCGAGCGACCACCATGGATGGGACGACGCGCTGATGTGCCCGCGATCCGGGAGGAAGGCGGGCACAGCTGCGACTCGGTGGGCGTAGAAGGATTACTTCTGCGCGGTGCGGCCGGCGTACCGCTGGGTGAAGTCTGGGGACTCCTTTGCGGTGATGATTACGTCGTAGTAGCCGTCTTCGGTTGGCCAGGTGATGGTGCGGTGTTTGCCGGCGGGGACCTGGATGGTGGTTGTCCGGCCGGCGAAGTCGTTCGGGGTGAGGGTGTAGATCACCGGCCGGCCGGCGGCGGACAGGGTGAGCTTGACGGTTGCGGCCGATCGGCCGTGCGGCTTGACCAGTTGGACGTCGACCTGCGGCTTGGCCGAGGCTTGGTCGGTGGCGAGGACGACGCTGCCGGCGAAGGATCGGATGAAGTGGTCGGGGCCGTAGAACGTGAACGCGTACCTGCCGTTCGTCGTCTTGGTGTCCCAGGTGTACGACTTCGGCCGGTGGTTGCCGGCGGTGAGGGGCAGCGCGTCCTGGCCGATGCCGAGCGGCTCGGCGCCGACGAGGGCGGGCACGTACTTGTCGGCCAACCCGACCAGGCTGACCGCCTTGCCGTTGGGGCCGCCTTCGACGGTGAAGGTTGCCGTCACCGCCCCGGTCACGGGGTTCTCGACGAGGACGCCGTTGGGCTGGAACGACAGCGGGCTCCGCTTCGCCCTGCCGGTGATCGGCTGAGTCGGCAGGACCTGCGCACCGACGGCCGGCTGGGGCACGGGCGGCAGGCTCGCGTCGACGACGACCGACTTGAGCAGGTCGGCCGGCTTCGGCAGCTTCGGGAACGACGTGTCGAAGTTGCCGAAGTCGATCGCCGAGAGCAGGTTGCCGGAAACGCCGCGCCGCCAGTCGTTGATGTTCGTGCAGATGGCCGGCCTGCCGAGGCTCTTGGTCCACTCCTCGATCAGCTGGATCGTCGAGGTGTGGTCGAAGACCTCGGAGTTGACGAAGCCACCGCGGGTCCACGGCGAGACCAGCACGAACGGCACCCGGCCGCCGAAGCCCGGCTTGAGCCCGGGCGCGCGCTCGCCGACGGTGCCGACCTCGGGGATCGGCGGTACGACGTGGTCGAAGAAGCCGCCTTCACCGATCCGGTTCGCGTGGTCGGGCTCGTCGTAGTTCAGGATGACCAGCGTCGACTCCCACAGTTCGGGGTTGTCGTGCACCGCCTGGATCACCCGGTCGGTGTAGACCGCGCCGTTGTTCGGGGCGTACGTCGGATGCTCGGTCCACGCCGCGGGCGCGACGACCCAGGACACCTCGGGGATGTCGCCCGACGCACAGTCGGCGATGAAGTCCCGCAGCACGTAGTCGACGTTCGAGGTGTCGTTCTTGATGCCGGCGGGCTGCGTGGTGTGGGCGTACACCACGTTGCCTCGGGCAAGCAGTCCCTTGCGGGGCAGCGTGTTCTCCGGGTTCGCGTTCTTCGGGTCGAACGCCGCGAACGAACGCACGGTGTTGTCCGTGTAGTCGCCGAGGAAGTCGTCGTCGGTGTCGTTGTTGACGTAGATCTGCCAGCTAACACCGGCGTCCTGCAGCGTCTCCGGGTACGTCGTGAACTTGTAGGCGTAGCCGTAGTCGCCGTTGTTGTTGATGACCGGACCGCCCTGGGTGCCGGCCGCGTCGTTGGTGCCGGCCCACATCATGATCCGGTTCGGGCTGGTGCTGGTGTCCAGCGAGCAGAAGTAGTGGTCACCGATGGTGTAGGCCTTGGCGATCGCGTGGTGCCACGGCACGTCGGCTTCCATGAAGTAGCGGTTGCGCGCGCTGGTGTTCTGCGCGTTGTACTTCAGGCTGTCAGCGTGGTACGGAAGCAGGTACCCCTCGGCGCGGCTGTTGGGGTCGTAGTAGATCGTCTGGCCGTTCTGCCAGGTCAGCACCTGCTTGTCGCCGAAGCCGCGCGCGCCGGCCAGGTCGAGGGTGCCGAAGTAGTGGTCGAACGACCGGTTCTCCTGCATCACGATCACGACGTGCTTCAGGTCCTTGATCGTGCCGGTACGGCGCGAGTGCTGCGCCGTCGAGCCGGGCTTGCTGCCGGCCGTACCGATCGTTCCGGTCGCGTCCGGTGCGGCGTCGGCGGGGGCGGTGGACAGCCCTCCGGCGGCGACCACGGCGCCGGCGGCGCCCGCGGTCTGCATCAGCCGGCGTCGGCTGATCCGGGTGCGCTCCGTGGCCGCCTTGGTGCCGTCCGCGGATGCCGAATCGTTGTCAGACATGGGTTTGCTACCTAGCCTCTCGTGGCGGAAGTCCCCCACAGTCAACTGGCAATGGTCCGGACCTCGCGAGCATCGCCTCGTGAACATTCCCTGAAAAGTCAGGAACCCTGTGACCTGGACCGGCCGGGCGGGCCACTCGCTGTTCACCGCTGCGTCAGAGACATCACCCGATCCGTTCACGAACGCCACCCAGCCTGGGCTCGGTGAGTAGTACGACGGTCCCGGCGGCCGCAGCATCACTGCCGTCGAGCCGGCCGGAGCCGATCGAGCTCGCCGTCGGCTCGCCGTACGGCATCGACGACTGGCTCGGCGGACCGGCCGGTCGCTACGACTTCGTGTTCGTCAACAACGAGGGCGCCGGCGCGGAGGTCTACCTCGAGGATCCCGCGACCGAGCGGATCTACCTCGAGGTCGAGCACTTCGGCCGCGGTGTCAGCCGTGCGGTCACGGCATCGATCCCGCCCGGAACGTACCGATGGGTCTGCATCACCGACTACACGATCAAGTACAGCCGGCCGGTCGTCGTCACCGGAGACCCGCTGCCGTACGACGTGCACGGGATCGTCCCCGTGACCGGGCTCGACCTGCGGATCCCGATCAACTCCTACGTCGGCTGGATCACCGGCCAGCTGCCGAGCCTGATCCACCAGGTCGAACAGTTGAGGAGCGCGCTGCATGTCGGCGACGCGGCCGAAGCCCGACTCAACTGGCTGACCGCTCACCTCACCTACGAGACGCTCGGCGGCGCCTACCGCGCGTACGACGAAACCGGTGACGACATCAACGCCGACCCGCCGCGCGTCGCCAATGACCGGCTCGCGGACGCGGATTTCGCAGGCTTCCGCAAGGTCGAGGCGATGCTGTGGCACAACCGCCCGACGGCGACGATCGTGCCGCACGTCGACGCGCTGCTCGAGGCGATCGGGCGGCTCACCGACGAACTGGCGTTGCCGAACGCGATCACGCCGATCGACATCGGTCGGCGGGCTCACGAGATTCTCGAGGATGCGCTGCAGTGGGACCTGAACGGGATCGGCGACGCCGGCAGCCAGACGGAGTTGGCGACCGTGGACGCGAACATCACCGGGGTCTGGCAGGCGCTGGACCCGCTGCGGCCGATCCTGCGCAAGCAGGACCCGTACCTGAACCAGACCGATGAGCAGCTCCGGCTCACCCAGCAGGTGGTCCGCAGCCACCACCACGACGACGGCTGGGTCGGACTGGCCGCGCTGTCAGCCCGGCAGCGGGCGGCGGTCAACGCGGCGGTGCAGCACAGCGTCGAACTGCTCTCCCACGCGGCGGCCGTCATCGACCCACGCAACGCCACCAGCGACCGAGGCCCGATCACCCATGACTGACAACTCTCCCGCCGCTCTGCGGTTCGAGGGCGCCCATCAGGCCGGCATTCTCGACCCCGCGCAGCAGGCGGCGATGGTCGTCGCGTTTCTCGTGACCGCGCCCGACCGCTCGGCGCTGGAGCGGCTGTTTCAGACTCTCACGGCGACCATCCGCTACCTGGTCACCGGCGGCGACGCGCCGGCCGGGCGCGGCAGCCACGACGGTCTCGTGTCGACGCCGTACGAGAACGGCGTGCTCGGCCCGGGCACGGTGCCCGACGGTCTCACAGTCACGGTCAGCGTCGGGGCCGGCCTGTTCGACGACAGGTACGGCCTCACCGACGTCAAACCAGCCCGGCTGCGCGCGATGGACGAGTTCCCGAACGACGCACTCGACCCCGACCGCTACGACGGGGACCTGCTGCTGCAGATCTGCGCCGATCACCTCGACACCGTGCTGCACGCGCTCCGCATCCTGATGCGCGCGACCCGCGCCGACCTGCAGGTGCTGTGGCAGCTGGAGGGTTTCACCAGCCCGCCGCGGCCGACCGGGACGCCGCGCAACCTGTTCGGCTTCAAGGACGGCACGGCCAACCAGGAGATCCTGCACCGTCCCGACCTCCTCGACCGGCTGGTGTGGACCAAGGCCGGCGGCGACGAACCGGACTGGGTGACCGGCGGGTCCTACCACGTGGTCCGGCTGATCCGGATGTTCGTGGAGTTCTGGGACCGGATCTCGATCAACGAGCAGCAACGAATCTTCGGCCGCGACCGCGACACCGGCGCACCGCTGTCCGGCCGTCCGGGCGAACGTGTAGCCGGACAGGAGGAGCTCCAGCTCCCCAGCTACTACCGAGACGCGCACGGCAATACGGTGCCGCTGACAGCTCACACCCGCCTCGCCAACCCGCACGACGGCACCGCCGACGACCGGCGGATGCTGCGCCGCGGCTTCAACTACAGCGCCGGAGTCGAGCCCAACGGCCAGCTCGACCTGGGCATGATCTTCATCTGCTTCAACGCCGACCTCGACCGTCAGTTCGTCGCCGTACAGACTCTCCTGATCGACGAACCCCTGGTCGACTACATCTCCCCCTTCGGCGGTGGCTATTTCTTCGCCCTGCCCGGCGTCCAGGACGCCGACGACTGGCTGGGCCGGAGCATGCTCGCCTGACGTCACCGGCGGAACGAGGCGCGCCCGGTTGGGGACGCGCCTCGTCGCCGGGTCAGGTCGTGGTCAGAAGCCTCTTGCGACCCTCTTGGCGTTGACGATGCCGTCGCCGTAGAAGCCGTTGTTTGTCGGGGTGCCTTCGCACAGGTGGTTGGTTGTCACGGTCAGGTAGGTCCCGTTGGGTTGCAGGACCTGACGGGTGTAGGTGAACAGCGGCGGTGTCGGGCACGCGTGGTTCGTCGCCGTTCCGCGCAAGAGCAGCTCGACGAGCGCCGGCCAAGCCTTCTTGCCGCCGTTGACTCGGTCCGGAACGCCTAGCCGGCCGACCGCCAGTGCAGCGACGCCGGTCGCGTGCGGTGACGCCATCGACGTGCCCTGCAGGTACTGGTAGTAACCGCAGACGCTCTTGTAACAGCTCTGAACGACGCTCGGTGTGTTCGGCGTCCCATCGGGATTGAGCTGGCCGCGCTCCTCGGCGAGGTGCTTCGGGTACGCCGCAAGCACGGCCTTGGTGAGGTCACGCTTCTGGTCCGCGGTGTCGTACACGTCCCCGCCGGGCGCGGACAGGTCGGCGTAGCCGTTGCCGTAGTCCGAGTAGTAGGCCTTGCGCGTGGAGATACCGGTGCTGGTCACCGAGAGGACATGGTTTCCCTCGGACGGCATCGAGATACACGAAGTCGGGATCGTCCGCGTGTACGGCGCCTCACCGGGGACGCTGGGGAAGTCCGGGCTCGACGAGTCCACGATCGTCTTGGTGTAGTCGGTCGCGCCGTTGCCCGCCGCTGACACCAGCGTCACGCCATGGCCATAGGCGTAGTCGAGCGCCCGCTGCATCGCCTGGATGACAGTTGCCTGCTCAGCCCGGTCCTCCGGCGTGTCGGCCGGATTGTCGGTGCAGTTGAACAGCCACGGATCGACGTAGAAGCTCATGTTCACGACGTCGATGCCGTGATCGCCCGCGTAGGTCAGCGCATCGACCGTGGGCTGCAGGAAGAAGAAGCCCGAATCCTGGCCGGCCCGCAGGTTGACGATCGTCGCCTTGGGCGCGACGCCGGCGATCCCGAGCTTGTTGACCGGCGACGCGATCTCGGAGGCGACGTGCGTACCGTGACCGTTGTCGTCCTCGTCGGCAGGGTCGACGCAACTCGGGTGCTCGCACGGTCCGTCGACCGTTGCGCCGTTGGCGTCGACCGGGATGTCGGTGGTGAAGTTCCGGCTCAGAGCCTTGTCGAAGTTGCCGGCGATGTCGGGATGGCTGCCGTCGACGCCGGTGTCGATGATGCCGACGCGCACGCCTTTGCCCTGCTCATAGCGCTGTGAGCCGTCGGCGGTGGCGCCGATCTGCTGCATGTCCCACTGCAGCCCGGCCAGCGGCTCCTGATTCTTGTCGGCGCCCGCAGACGTCGTACGACCCGCGGTCGCACCCAGCAGGTCAGCCTGCGCAGCGTCGCGCGGGAAGTTCACCTTGCCGTTGGCAAGGCTGTCGTCGGGCGCGTGGCCGATGACCGTACTCCGTGCGACGCCCTCGATCGCGGCCGAGCTACGGGCCGCGGCCAGGAAAGCGTCGCTCTTGGTGGTGATGGTGGCGACCCCGATCGCCGTGTTCTCGTCGAGTACCGTGCCGCCGGTAGCCGCAATCGCGGCGTGCGCGGCCGCGGCAGATCCGCCCTGGGCGTAGAGAACGACGTACTGCCGCTCCTGGCCGGCTGTCGCCGTGCCCGTTCCGGCTGCGACCCACAACAGCCCGGCGACGCTCACTGCCGCGATGGCTGCGCGCGTGGCGTACTTGCGCATTGGACCCCTCCCTCGAAGATCGAACTACAGCTGAAGAAACCCCCTAGCAGACTGGATCAAACCGCAGAATGCGCCGGAACGCGAGTGTTCAGAACCAATGGCGGCGCTTGAAGAAGACGACCATCAAGGCAACGGCGACGAGTTCCAGACCGATGCCGAGGGCAGCGAAGGCGGGCCAGCCACCGACGTGGGTGATCATCCAATCGAAGTTCTGTCCGAAGAAGCCGCTGATGAAGCTGAGCGGCAAGAAGACGGTCGAGATGACCGTCAACTGCTTCATCACGGCGTTCTGGCGGTTGGACACCGTCGACAGGAAGACGTCGGTCGAGGCAGTCAGCAGATCGCGATAGGTGTCGATCAGGCCGCTGATCCGGATCAGGTGGTCGTGCGTGTCGCGAAAGTACCGCTCGGCCTCGTGCGTCATGCCGGGCAACTCGGTCACGCCGCCGACCAGGCTCGCGAACACGTCCCGCTGCGACTCGACTACCTTGCGCATCCTGACCAGCGCACGCTTCAGGGTGGAGATCTCCTGGAGTTGTCGTTCGTCGGTGACGTCGCGGAAGGCCCGGTCCTCGAGGTCGTCGATGCGGTCGTCGAAACCCGCGAGGATGGCGAGGAAGCTGTCGACCAGGGCATCGAAGCATCGGTGCGCGAGCCAGATGGGGTCCTCGACAGCCTTGGTCCCGGCCTCGTACCTGCGCCGTACGTCGGACAGGGCCGGAACCGTGTCACGGCGAATGGTGACGAGGAAGTGCTCGGAGTAGAAGCAATGCACCTCGACGAGGCGGCCGTCGTCCGGTACCGCCCCGTACAGGACCAGGAAGACGAAGTCGTCGTACTCTTCGATCTTCGGCCGCTGATCGAACTGTTCGCTGTCCTCCAGCGCCAGCGGGTGAAACCGGAAGACGTCGCGCAGAATCGTGAACTCCTCGGCCGTCGGCCGCTGCAGGTCGATCCAGAAGAAGTTGCCACCGGCAAGCAGCCGCTCGGCATCTGCCCGGTTGAGGCGCGACTCCGGTTCCTGCGTCACGGCAGGTCCGCCGGTGGGAGTCTTGTCGGTCAAACGAATGCCTCGTCGACGTAGCACCAGCGCCAGTTCTCACCCGGTTCGAAGGACTGCACGATCGGGTGTCGGTAGTACGCCGCGTGCGCGCGGGCGTGCTTCAGCGGGGACGAGTCGCAGCAGCCGACGTGGCCGCAGCTGAGGCACACGCGTAGATGCACCCAGGGCGAGTTCAGCTCGAGGCACTCCTCGCATCCTTCGGGTGTACGTGGCCGCACCGGCCTGACCAGGTACAGATGCGGATCCACGCTCGTCGTGCTCTGGTTGATGTCTACTGCCTTGGCCATGAGTGGCCTCCCGCTGTCTGTCGGTTGTTGCTGCTGGCAACGAATCGTCGAGTGTGGCCGAGATGTTCGTGCACCATGCGTACGGCGAGGGCACCGTCGCCCACGGCGGCGGCCACCCGTTTCACCGACCCGCTGCGGACGTCGCCGACGGCGAACACTCCCGCCCTGCTCGTCTCGAGCAACTGCCGCTCGCCTGGTAGCTGACTGCCCGTCCGGACGAAGCCCCGATCGTCCAGGAGGATCTGGTCGCCCAGCCAGTGGACGTGCGGGAGGCCGCCGATGAAGACGAACAGGGCCTTCGCCGGTTCGACGTGGCGCTCGCCGGTCTTCGAGTCTTCGACCACGACGGCCTCCAGCGCCCGGTCACCTTGGACCTCGCGCACTTCGCTGTGCGGTTGGACGTGAATCCCGTCGGTGCGCTCGATCCGGTCAGCCAAGTAGCGCGACATGTCCTGCCCGAGTTCGTTGCTCCGGACAACGAGCAGCACCTTGGCAGCGTGCTGGGCGAGGAAGACCGCGGCCTGTCCGGCCGAGTTGCCGCCGCCGACGATCACCACCGGGTCTGCCCGGCACAGGTTCGCCTCCAGTTCGGTCGCCGCGTAGTACACGCTCGTCGACGTCACGGCGTCCAATCCGGGCACGTCAAGTTTTCGGTAGCGGACGCCCGAGGCGATCAGCACCGCCCGACCGCTGATCCGTGCGTCGTCCTGCAGCACCACGACGTGGTGTCCGTCCCGCTCCCCCAGCGACGCGGCGGTTGCCGGCACCATGAGTTCGGCGCCGAAGCGCCTGGCCTGGATCTCGGCGAGGTCGGCGAGTTCAGCGCCGCTGATACCCGCGGGGAAGCCCAGGTAGTTCTCGATCCTCGACGATGTGCCCGCCTGGCCTCCGGTGGCCACGGAGTCCAGGACGACTGTCGCGAGACCTTCCGACGCGCCGTACACCGCGGCAGCGAGACCGGCCGGACCGGCGCCGACCACGATCAGATCGCACACCGACCGGGCCGGCGGCGTACGGCGGAGTCCCACCGCGGCGGCCAGGCGCTCGTTGTTCGGGTTCCGCAGCACCTCACCGCGCCAGATCACCACTGGCGTCTCGTCCCGTTCGATGCCGAGTTCGCGAAGCATGCGCTCGGCCTCAGCGTCGGTCTCCAGGTCGATCCAGTGATGTGGCAGCCGGTTACGCGCGGCGAAGTCGCGCAACCGGCGGGTCTCGGCGGAGAACCGTGACCCGATGATCGCGAAGCCCGCGCCGAGGGTGAGCTGGAGCGACCGACGGATCAGGAACGCTCGCAGAATCAGGTCGGCCAGTCGCGGATCCCGCGAGACCAGGTCCTTCAGTTGGTCGCGCGGTACGACGAGCACCTCGCCCGGCTCCTGCGCCACGGCGGAGAGGAACAGCGCCTGCCCGGTCAGCGTGCCGACCTCGCCGAGGAAGCGACGCGGACCGTGGACGGCAAGCACACGCTCCTGGTAGGCCACGTCCTGCATCACGGCGACCGTGCCGTCAAGGACGACGATGAACTCGTCCGCCGGCTCTCCGGCCTGCTGCAGCACCTCGCCGGAACTCGTCGTACGGCGCTCGCCGAGCGACTGCAGCTCGGCCAGTTGGACCTCATCCAGCCGCGGATAAGCGCCGTACAGGTCTGGCGTTTCCTTCATCGGCGCCGTCCGGTCACGAGGTTGCCTCCTTGGCCAATGCCTCTTCGAGCCAGGGCCGCAGCGCCGGTGCCGATGCGGCGCCGATCTGCGTTGCGACAACCTCTCCACTGCGCAGTACCAGCAGGGTTGGAATGGATCGGATGTCAAACCGCTGCGACAGCTTGGGCGCTTCGTCGGCGTTGATCTTGACCAGCTTCACCTGGCCTGCCTTCTCGGTGGCGAGCTGTTCCAGCACGGGACTGACCCGCCGGCACGGTCCGCACCACGGAGCCCAGAGATCGACCAGCACCGGCAGGCTTGCCTGCTCCACCACCTCGGCGAAGTCGTTGTCGCCGGCATCGACGATCCACGGCAGTGGTCGCTGGCAATGACCGCACCGGGGCGTACCTTCCGCCGCGGCGGGCACCCGGTTGCGGCGTTGACAGTTCGGACAGGTCACGACCTTCATGCCGCCACCTCCGCCGGGTTCTCGTGCGTGACGCTGATGTCGCCGTCCTGGACGGTCACCCGGATCACCGCTCCGTCCAGCACGTTGCCGCCGAGGAGTGCGCGACCGATGCGGGTCTCGACTTCGCGGGCGATGAACCGTCGCAACGGCCGGGCGCCGTACACCGGATCGAAGCCCTGCGCAGCGATGTACCGGGCCGCCTCCGGTTCGACCTCGAGCGACATCCCGCGATCCGCCAGCCGCGTCCGCAGGTCGTCGAACATCAGATCGACGATGCGCTCGATCTCGGCCATCGTGAGCGGCTTGAACAGCACGATCTCGTCGACGCGGTTGAGGAACTCGGGCCGGAACTGCTGCCGCAGTTCCGCCATCACGGCGTCCCGCGCGTCCTCCTTGACCTGCCCGTCCGCGGTCACGCCGTCCAGCAGGTACGCCGAGCCGATGTTCGACGTCATGATGACCACGGTGTTGCGCAGGTCCACCGTCCGGCCCTGCGCGTCGGTCAGCCTGCCGTCGTCGAGGATCTGCAGCAGCGTGTTGAAGACATCCGGATGTGCCTTCTCGATCTCGTCGAACAGCACCACGGAGTACGGCTTGCGCCGCACCGCCTCGGTCAGCTGGCCACCTTCCTCGTAGCCGACGTACCCGGGTGGCGCTCCGACCAGCCGGCTGACCGTGTGCCGCTCCTGATATTCGCTCATGTCGATCCGGACGATGTTGTCCTCGGTGTCGAACAGGGTCGCCGCAAGGGTCTTCGCCAGCTCGGTCTTTCCTACCCCGGTCGGACCGAGGAAGATGAACGAGCCGATCGGCCGGCGCGGGTCCTTGATCCCCGAGCGGGCCCGGACGATCGCATCCGCGACCAGTTGCACGGCCTCGTCCTGACCGATCAGGCGCTCGTGCAGCACCTCGTCCAGCCGCAGCAGCTTCTCCCGTTCGCCCTCCTGCAGACGGGTGACCGGGATGCCGGTCCAGCGGGACACGATCGAGGCGATCTCCTCCTCGGTCACGACCTCGCGCAGCAGCCGGTGTCCATGCTGCTTGGTGGCCAATCGCTCCTCCTCCGCCGCGAGCTGGCGTTCGAGCTCCGGTAGCCGGCCGTGCCGCAGCTCGGCTGCCTGGTTGAGGTCGTAGTCCCGCTCGGCCTGCTCGGCCTCCTGCCGGACCTGCTCCATCTCCTGCCGCAGCGCCTGGACCGTACGCAACGCCTGCCGCTCCGACTCCCACTGCGCATGCATCGCGTCGGCCTCGGCCCGGAGGTCGGCCAGCTCCTTGCGCAGTTCGTCCAGCCGCTGTCGGCTGGCAGTGTCCTCCTCCTTGGCCAGTGCGGCGTCCTCGATCTCCAGCCGGCGCACCCGCCGGGTCAGCTCGTCCAGCTCGGCCGGCATCGAGTCGATCTCGGTCCGCAGCATCGCGCACGCCTCGTCCACCAGGTCGATCGCCTTGTCCGGCAGGAAGCGGTCCGAGATGTACCGGTGGCTGAGCACCACGGCAGCGACCATCGCGGCGTCCTGGATCTTCACGCCGTGGAAGACTTCCAACCGCTCCCGCAGCCCGCGCAGGATCGAGATCGCATCCTCGACCGTCGGCTCGTCGACGACCACCGGCTGGAACCGGCGTTCCAGGGCCGCGTCCTTCTCGATGTGCATCCGGTACTCGTCCAGGGTGGTGGCGCCGATCATGTGCAGCTCACCGCGAGCCAGCATCGGCTTCAACATGTTGCCCGCGTCCATCGCACCTTCGGTTGCACCCGCGCCCACCACGGTGTGCAACTCGTCGACGAACAACAGGATCCGGCCCTCGGCCGCCTTCACCTCGTTCAGCACGGCCTTGAAGCGTTCCTCGAACTCGCCGCGGTACTTGGCCCCGGCAACCAGCGAGGCCAGGTCGAGCGCGAACACGGTCCGGTCCCGCAGGCCGTCCGGTACGTCGCCGTTGGCGATCCGTTGCGCGAGTCCCTCGACGATCGCGGTCTTGCCGACGCCCGGATCGCCGATCAGCACCGGGTTGTTCTTGGTCTTGCGGGACAGGATCTGCACGACCCGCCGGATCTCGTTGTCCCGGCCGATGACCGGATCCAGCCGGCCCTGCGACGCATCCTTGACCAGATCCCGGCCGTACTTCTCCAACGCCTCGTACGACGCTTCCGGCATCGCCGAGGTGACCCGCTGGTTCCCGCGGACGGCGGTCAGCGCCGCGAGGAAGCCGTCCCGGGTCAGTCCCTGCTCGGCGAGCAGCCGCCCGGACGTGCTCTGCCGACCCTCGTCCAGCAGAGCGATCACCAGGTGCTCGATCGAGACGTACTCGTCCTTGAGCCGCCTGGCCTCCCGGTCCGCGGCGTCGAGTAGCCGCGACAACCTCTGGGTGACAAGTACCTGGCCGGGCTCCGCGCCCGGACCGCTGACCTTGGGACGCCGGTTCAGCTCCTGTTCCAATCGGTCCCGCAGGCCGTCCGGATCCGCACCGGCCTGGGCCAGGAGCCTCGGGGCCAGACCGTCGGGTTGCTCCAACAGCGCCAGCAGCAGATGCTCACCGTCGATCTGACTGTGCCCGAACCGCAGGGCTTTGGTCTGAGCGTCGTGCAGAGCCTCCTGCGACTTCTGCGTGAGGCGGTTCATATCCATGTCCGGGCTCCTCGTCCGACGAAACGTGTGCGCTCTGCTTCCAGTACGGCGATGCGGTCCAGCAGGTCCATCACCAGACCCAGCGCCGCATAGTTCAGGTCGAGCCCGGCCCGCAGTCGCTGGATCCGGGCCACCCGGCTCAGCTGCGACGGCCCGAACCACAACCCACCGGCGCCGTCGGTCGTTGCCTCGAGCAACCCCAGGGCGACGAACCGCCGCAGCAGTTCGGGATGTGCTCCGGTCAGCCGCGCGAAGTCCGCCAGCGCGAACCGGGTCGGCCTGGTCAACTGGTGGCTCATGAACGCCTCCTCGGATCGAACTTCGACGTCCCGGCCAACTCCTCGAACAGCCGCTTCTCCTCGCGGGTGAGCTTCGGCGGGACCATCAATCTGACCTCGGCATACAGATCCCCCGCCGTCCCGCGGGGATTCGGCAGACCTCGGCCCCTGAGCCGGAGCCTGCGACCGCTCGAGCTGCCCTTCGGTACCTTCACCGTCGCCTCACCGCCAGGAGTCTCGATCGACACCGACGCGCCCAGCGCTCCCTCCCACACGGCGAGCGGAAGGTCGACGGTGAGGTCGCGACCAGAGACCCGGTAGCGCGGATGATCCGCGATCCGGACCACCAGGTACAGGTCTCCGGCGGGTGCGCCACCGGTACCCTGACCGCCCTGCGCGCCGAGGCGGATCCGCTGACCGTTCACCACGCCGGCCGGGATCTTGACGTCGATGGTCCGGTCCGCGCCGGTCGGACCACGCACGGTCAGTTTCCGGTTGCCGCCCCGGTAGGCCTCCTCGACGGTGAGCTCCAGCTCGATCTCTTGGTCCGAGCCCGGGATCCGGCCCCAACCGCGCCGGGTCCCGCCGCCGAACATCCCGCCGAGCAGGTCGTCCAGATCGATGCCCTCGACATCGAACTGCCCCCCTCCGGTATCCCAGGAGGGACCCTCCCGGCTCCGGCCGCCGCCACCGGCCCGGCCGGCACCGGCGCGGGACCGGGCATAGGTTTCCGGGTCGACGTCCGGCGGCACCCGGCGGAAGTCCGCACCGAACGCGTCGTACCGCTTGCGCTGCTGGGGATCGGACAGTACGTCGTACGCCTCGGAGACCTCCTTGAACCGTTCCTCCGCGTCGGGATCCTTGTTGACGTCCGGGTGGTACTGGCGAGCGAGCCGTCGGTAGGCTCTCTGGATCTCGTCGGCGCCGGCGTCCCGCGAGAGCCCGAGGATCGCGTAGAAGTCCCGGCTGGGCATCAGCCTGCCTCCGCGGCGACTACCACCCCGGCCGGACGAAGAACCCGGGTCCCGTCGCCGTACCGGGGCCGGACGACGTGCACGATCGTGCCGGCCGGTACCTCAGGGCTGGGCGTCGTACCGACCGCCTCGTGCAACTCCGGGTCGAAGCGTTGCCCGCGGTCGTCGACCTGGGCGTAGCCGAGTCCGGACAGTACTGCCAGGGCCTGGTCCCGCACGGCCCGGACGCCGTCGACGATCGCCCCGTCGTCGGCGCCCGCGTGCTGCAGCGCCAGCTCCAGATTGTCGACGACCGGCAGCCAACTGGCGGCGACCAGGGCGCGTTCGGTGTCCCGCTGCTGTCCGGATTCCCGCGCGACCCGCTTCCGGAAGTTGTCCAGCTCGGCCGCCGTACGCCGCCATCTGTCTTCCATCTCGGCGGCCTTCTCGCGCGCCTCCTGCAGGGCCTTCTCCGGGCCCTCTTCGGGGGCCTCCTCGACTCGTGCCGGCGCCGCAGCGGTGTCGGTCTCCTCATCGGCCATTGCGATCAGCTCGTCGAGAACTCGGCATCGATGACGTCATCGTCGCCGCCGCCGTCTGCCGGCGGCGTACCACCGGAGCTCTGCGGCGGCGTGCTCGAGTTCAGAGCCTGGGCGAGTTGTTGCAGCTCACCTGTCAGCGAACGCAGCCGCTCCAGTGGCGTTTCCTGGTCCTTGAGCGCCTCGCGGGCGTCACCGACCAGCATCTCGGCCCGGGCTCGTTCGTGCTCGGCCACCCCATCGCCTCGGTCGGCGAGCGCCTTGTCCACCTGGTACGCGGCCGAGTCCAGCGCGTTGCGCGCATCGACCAGCTCACGCAGCCGGCTGTCGTCGCTGCGGTGCGCCTCGGCGTCCGCGACCATCCGTTCGACCTCGGACTGGTCGAGGTTGGAGGTCTCGCTGATGGTGACCTGCTGCTCCGCGCCGGTGTCCTTGTCCTTGGCGGCCACGTGCAGGATGCCGTTCGCGTCGATGTCGAAGGTGACCTCGATCTGCGGTACGCCGCGCGGCGCCGGGCGGATGTTCTCCAGGCGGAAACGGGCGAGCACCCGGTTGTCCGCGGCCAGCTCCCGCTCACCCTGCAGGACCACCACATCCACAGCGGTCTGATTGTCCTCGGCGGTACTGAAGACCTCGCTCCGGCGGGCCGGGATGGTCGTGTTGCGCTCGATGACCTTCGTCATCACGCCGCCCATCGTCTCCAGCCCCAGCGACAGCGGGGTGACGTCGAGCAGCAGCACGTCCTTGACCTCGCCCTTGATGATCGCGGCCTGTACGGCGGCGCCGATAGCGACCACCTCGTCCGGATTCACCGTCATGTTCGGGTCCTTGCCGCCGGTGAGCCGGCGAACCAGCGCCTGGACCGCCGGAATCCGGGTCGAACCGCCGACCAGGATCACCTCGTCGATGTCGTTCGCCGTCATCTTGGCGTCGGTCATCGCCTGCTCCACCGGCCCCAGGCACCGATCGACGAGATCGGCGGTCAACTGGTCGAAGGTGGACCGCATCAGCGTGGTGTTGAGATGTTGCGGGCCTTGGGCGTTCGCGGTGACGAACGGCAGGCTGATCGTCGTCTGGGTGACCGACGAGAGCTCGACCTTGGCCTTCTCGGCGGCCTCGAACAGCCGCTGCAAGGCCTGCGGGTCCTGGCGCAGGTCGACCCCGACCTCACGCTGGAAGTCGTCGGCCAGCTTGTCGACCACCCGGCGGTCGAAGTCGTCGCCGCCCAGGTGCGGGTCACCGGCAGTGGCCCGGACTTCGACGACTCCGTCGCCGACCGTGAGCACGCTGACGTCGAAGGTGCCCCCGCCGAGATCGAAGACCAGGATCGTCTCGTTCTCCAGCTTGTCCATCCCGTAGGCCAGTGCCGCGGCTGTCGGCTCGTTGATGATCCGCAGCACCTCGAGGCCCGCGATGCGCCCGGCGTCCTTGGTGGCTTGACGTTGGGCATCGTTGAAGTACGCGGGCACGGTGATGACGGCCTCGGTGACCTTCTCGCCGAGGAACTTCCCGGCGTCTTCGACGAGTTTGCGCAGGATCAGCGCGGAGATCTCCTCCGGTGCGTGCAGCCTGTCCCGGATCTTGAATCGCACGGCTCCGTCCGGCCCGGCGACGACGTCGTACGAGACGGCGGAGAGCTCGGAGGAGACCTCGTCGAACCTCCGGCCGATGAACCGTTTCGCCGAGGTGATGGTGCCCTTCGGGTTGAGTACGGACTGACGACGGGCCAACTGGCCGACCAGCCGCTCACCGGAGTCCGTGAACGCCACCACGGAGGGAGTCGTTCGGGCGCCTTCGGCGTTCGGGACGACCGTTGGCTGGCCACCCTCCATCGCGGCGATCACCGAGTTCGTCGTGCCCAGGTCGATACCGACGGCCTTCGCCATGGTCTACCTCCTGTGTGTGCCGGCCTCTGTGCGGCTTGTCACGGACACACACCAACCTGGTCCACTCGCACGGGGAAGACATCCCCAGAACGTGTGGTTCAGGCGTCGGCGGACGGTTCGCGGGTTAGGACCACCTGGGTCAGCTCGACTCGGGACCGGACATCGAGTTTGCGATAGGCGTGGCGCAGGTGCGACTCGACGGTGTGCGGAGACAGCTCGAGTTCGTCGGCGATCGCGCGGTTGGTGAGTCCGGTCGCTGTCAGTCGCGCTACCCGGAGCTCGGCTGCCGTCAGGCTCGACCAGCCGAAGCTCGGCCGTTCGGCCGGTGATTGTCCTGTTCCCGGCCTGGCATTTTCAGCGAGTCGCTGCCGGACGCGCCGGGCGAGCACGACTGCGCCGGCGCGATCGTACTCGGCCAGCGCAGGCTCGAGCTGCAGGACGGCTGCCGTGTCCCGGCTCCGCTCGAACAAGCCGCCTGCGGCATCCTCGGCGGCACGGGCGCGCGCCAGCGGACGGGGACTCGCGTCGAACGCATGCACAGCCGCCACCAGGCGGTCGACGTCGTCGTCGAGCAGGCCACCGGCCTGCATGCCTGCAGCGTCGAACGAGATCACCTCAGGGTTGATGCGATGGAGAGTGTCCGCCGCCTCGGCCGCCAGGCCGGCGCGGCCGGCATCATTCGCTCGCCTGGCCAACCCCACCAGGCGCGGTCCCACCATCGGATCGAACGCCAGCACCTGCAGACCGTCCGGCAGTTTCCGATAGAGCGAGGCGAGGTGCGCGAACACGCGTGCGGGTTCCTCACCAGCCGTCTCGTCGACCACTGCGCCCGCCCACGCCAACCGCTGCGCTCCGACACTGCTTTGCTCATACACCTTGCTAGCGCCATACCGCAGGTGGCGGCGGGCCAACCCGAACTCGCCCCGGTATGCGTTCGCTTCCGCGAGTACGGCGCACAACTCCGGCACGTCCTTCCAGGACCCCAGCTCCTCGGCACGGATCAGGCCTGCGTTGCCTTCGGCAACGGCATCGTCCAGGTCGCCTCGGTGCAGCAGCAGCGTCGCACGGCACGCGTACCCGAACACGTCTTTCCACTCCGTTCCGGGCCGGCCGGCGGCATCGAAGGCGGCCGCCGCCTCGTCGAAGCGATCGAGCGCCATCAGCGTGTGTCCCCGAGTCCAGTAGACCTCGCGGCGTCGCTCCTGCGGCGTATCGGGCGCCAGCACGTCAACGGCTGCATCGACGAGTTCGAGCGATCTCGTGAGGCGACCGCGCACTCTTTCGGCCGCCCCCATCGTGAGGAGAGCCTGGCCGGTCCGAGCCGGCCTCCTCCCGGTAGCGAGAGCCAGCTCGCCCGCTCGCAGCGCTGCGCCGGGGTGACCGGCCATCAGATGCGCGTTCGACTCCGCTGCCAACAGCAGGGCCCGCGTCGAGTCGTCGATCCCCTCGAGGCCGAGCGCAGTCTTGGAGTGGTGTAGTGCGGAGGCCGAGCAACCAGCGATCCCGAGGGAGTCGGCCAGCTCGAAGCGAAGCCTCGCCTCGACCTCCGCTGGTAGGTCGGCCCGCAAGGTGACCTCGGCGAGTGCTTGGGCCTCCGCGTTGCGCCCCGCGCGAAGGAGCAGGCTCATCGTCTCCATCACCCGCCCAGGCCGGCCGACGTCGGCGGACAGCATCAGGTCGACGGCGCTTAGCCTCAAGTCCCCCGCAGCGCCCGGAGCAGCGCCCGCGACCTCGTCGGAAGCACGGACCAGCAGCGCGACGGCCAGGGCGTCGCCAGGGACGGCGCCGCTGATGGTGTGGGCCGCCGCATCGGAGATCGATCCGCCGGTGGCGAGCACTGCGTCAGCCGCGTCGCGGTGCAGGTCCCTTCGCACGGCCAGCGGAAGCGCACCGTAGACCGCCTCGCGGATCAGATCATGCTGGAACTCCAACTGTGTGCCTGCCTCCACCAGCAAACCTGCACCGAGCGCCTCCTGGACCGCCGGCAGCAACTCGGCCACCCTGCGATCCAGAACCTTGGCCACTGACGGCAGGTCGAAGGTTCGTCCGAAGATCGATGCAACGTCCAGCAGTTGCCGGGTCGGTGGCTCAACCTCGGTGAGCCATCCGCGGAGCCGTTGCTGCAGAGAGCTGGGCAGAAGCCGAGAGCATGCCGCGTCGATGATGAGCTCGTCATGTTCGGCGAGCGTCGTCAGCAGGTCCACGACGACTCCCGGGTTGCCGGCGCACTTCTCAACCAGTCCTAGCAGCGCACCGTCCGGTGCGGCGCCCAGGAGATCACCCGCCACCCGCGCTACCGCGACCGGCTCCAGGGGCGCCAATCCGAACCGGATCGCACCGGCTGCAACCAGGTCGGAGAACAACGCGTCCCCCGTCGCCGTGGACGGCCAGGGACGCCGGCTCAGCAGCCACATGATCGGGCTGGCAGCCAGGCGTTCAGTCAGGACTCTGAGCGCGATCACCGTCAGCGGGTCGGCCCACTGCAGGTCGTCCAGTGCGACCAGAACGGGTCGCCGAACCGCAGTCCTCCTGAGCACCCCTTCGAGCTGATCGATCAGCTCGGAGGCGTCGTAGTCCAGCAGGTGCACGGGGTCGAACTCCGCAGCGCCGAGAATCGGCGGACTGCAGTCACTCAAGGCGGCCAGCAATGGCGTCAGTGGCGACGCCCGATGGAACTCGTCGGCGACACCGGACGCAACGGCGATCCCGAGCGGCCGGGCGGACGTCACCGCCTCCAGCACCAGGCTGCTCTTACCGAGGCCGGCCGTGCCCTCCACCACGACGACGCACCCATGACCGGCCGCCACAGCCATGACGGATTCGCCGAGTCGGCGTACCTCGGTCGCCCGGCCGTGCAAGGAGCTGCGCGGCATGGCTGCACCTCGCCGTACTGACGAGGGTCGAACAGCGTCAGCCGGCCCCGTCACGTCAGCGCGTTGAGGGTTCATCGGCGAGCCGACCCTGTCCGCGGTGCACAAACGCTCGCGTGAGCTCTACGCGGCTCCGGATGCCAAGCTTTCGGTACACCTTTCGCAGATGGAACGAGACAGTGTGCGGCGAGAGGAACATTCGCGCTGCGACCTCGCGGTTGGTCAATCCTTGAGCCACGAGCTCGGCCACTGTCCGCTCGCCACCGGTCAGGCCGTCCCAGTCGTCGGCCGCGGGCTGCCGGTCGATCGCCTGGGCGGCAGCCGGGGCTGTGGAGCAACGGCGCGTCCCAGCTGCCTGACGGCGCAGTGCGGTACGCACGGCGGCCGGGACGCGATCGGCTACCGACTGCCGGACGAGATCGTGGTGGAACGCCAGGACGTCTTCCTCGACCGGGACGAGCAGGTCTGCCGCGGCGGCCTCGTGCAGAGGTTGCCGCACTTGCTCGTCCGGCCACCCGAGCAGGTCGCCGAGCTCGTCCACGGCGAATGATCCATCCAACGACGCAGCGACGTCGAGGAGATGGCGCGCCGCGGGGCTGAGCTGCATGACCCAGCCGTGGACGACTTCGCGCACCTGCGTCGGCGGCTGTCCGGACAGCAGTTGTGCGCGGCCACCGGCTACGGCGACACCGCCCTCGGCCCGCAAGCCGTCCAGGAGTGCTCGGACAAGGAGCGGATTGCCGGCCGCTCCGCGCGCCATGGCCAGCAGGTCGCTGTCCGGGCGCGCGCTGAGCACGTCAGCGATCATGTCCGTGACGGCATCGTCCGTCAGGGGCCCGAGTGCAATCCGAGCGGCGTCCGTGTGCCCCCGCTCTCCGAGCAACCAGTCGATCGGGGGGTCGTGCCCCGCCATCCGACGTACCAGCACCCAGACGATCGCATACTCGGCCAGCCGCAATGGCAACGCTCGCAACGCCGTTACGGTCGTGGAGTCGGCCAACTGGGCGTCGTCCACGGTGATGCAGACCGGGCCTCGTGCGGCGAGCCTCTCGGCGTGAACCCCCAACTTTGTGAGGCGCGCGAGCCGATGCCTTGGCAGCACCTCGTCGGCATCGGCCCTCGCGAGGCTGAAGCCGTCGTGCGTCGCCTGGTCCTCGGCCGCGGCGAGAAGCCGGGTCTTCCCGATGCCCGGCGCACCGTCCACCACCAGGATCGCACTGTGACCGGCCGCCGCGGTGTCGAGGAGATCGAGGACAGACTTGAACTCTCCCACCCGACCGCGTAACCGACCTGTCGAAGGCCGTGGCGTGTACATGGGAGACCCTGCCTCTCACTCAGAGTGTGCAGCGTTGTACATCTGAAGCCTCTCCCGGATGGCGGGTGAACCGCCAGGGGTGTCGAGGAAGTGCCGAGGGCAACTACACCGCTCCAGCACCCTGGCCAGCCCCGAAGTCCCTCACGGCCCGGACGGTTCGGACGGTTCGGACGCGGGAACGAGCGCGATCCCGTCGGCGGCTATGCGGAATTCCCGCACCCTCGACTCGTGGTCAGTGGCCTGTGTCTTCAGCACTGTGATCGTGCGCGACATGACCCCGGCGGCATCTTTGTACTGCAGCAGTACGACGTTGTCGGACAGATGCGATGCCGCGACGTCCGAGAGTCTGGACACCCGGAACAGCTCAGGGAGCTCGTACGTCATCATCAGGCTGGTTCCATGCCGCAAGGATTTGTGGAGCAGCGCGTAGAGATACTCCCTGAAACGCATCTCGTCCGGTGCCGCGGCCTGCAGGTCGGCGAGGCTGTCCAGGAACACCCTGCGAGCGCCGGTGGTCTCGATCAGCTCCAGGAGCTCGTACACCCATTGGTCGACATTGAGGTCGACAGGGCTGCGGTACATGAGGGTCAGGTTGTCGGCCGGCACGGACCAGCCGAATTGCGCGGCCGTGCGCTCCAGCTGCGACGGATGCTCCTGCATCGTCGCGATGATGGCGGGTTCGCCATGGTTGACGGCAGAGAACGCGAAATGCAGTCCCATCACCGTCTTCCCGATCCCGGTCGGTCCCGCCACCAAGGTGGACGAACCCGACCGGAGGCCGTCCGCCATCATGTCGTCGAGGGCCTGGATGCCCGACGGGACCGGCCCACCGCGCAGTTCGTAGTCCCTCGGATCGGCGGGATCGGCGAGCCGGGGATAGACGGTGATGCCTTCCTCCGACAAGCGATAGGCATGTGGACCGGCCAGGAAGGCACCGCCCCGGAGCTTGTGTACCTGAAGGGCCCGGGACGTGCGGTCGGCGGAACGAACGTTTTTCAGCGCGATGATCGCATCGGCCACAGCGAACTCGGGAGAGCGCTGGATCTCGTCTTCCTGGTACTCCCCGACCCACACCGAGGTCGCCGGAAAGGCGCTCAGCATGCCGGCGAGATCGTGCAGGAACGGGCGAAAGCCGCCGTTCCGCCCGGCGTAGGGATGCATCGCCTTGAAGCTGTCGATCACGATCATCGCCGGCCGCCTGACCCGGATGAGCTCGAGCACACGGACGAGGACTCCCTGCAGGCCTTGGTCACGGAGAGTTCCGCCGAGGTCCTCGTACCAGACACTCCGCCCGACCGCCGCCGGGTCGAAGAACGACAGCGTCTGGCCGTACCGGAGAAGTTTCTCCAGTGGCTCGGAGACGGTGGAAAGGTACAAGGCCGGATGCTCCGGGGTGGCGTTGGCGAACACCCACTGCTGCGCGATGATCGTCTTGCCGGCGCCAGGCGCACCCATCACCAGGATGATCGCGTTGCGGGGCAGCCCGCCGCCCAGGACGAGATCGAGCGGAGCCGATCCAGACGTCATCCGGTCGTTCATGGCTCGACTTCCACGACGGATCCCGGGCGCCGGTAGGCGCTTTGTCCCAGCAGGTCCCGGACAATCGACACCAGTCGCAGCGGCTCGAGTGGTTTCTTCAGAAACGCGGCGGCGCCGGCCTCCAACGCCTCGTCGCGGAGATCGAGGGTGGAGAACGCCAGTACCGGCACATCGAACTGCTGTCGCAACTGGGCGCACAGCCGCAGACCCTGCGCGCCCGAGATCATGAGATCGATCAGGACAAGGTCCGGGGTCTTCCGTACGGCTTCGGCCACGGCCTGCTCGGCGGTCGAGATGACCGTGACGCCGTACCCCTCCGTCCGCAGGAAGTAGTCGGAGAAGTCGGCGGCAAAGGGATCCTGCTCGGCCAGCAGGATGAGCAACCCGCCCCCAGCGGGCATCTTCACGGCCTCCAGCGGTACGCCGCTGACCAGGCGGTCCGCCAGCAGCCGGTACGCGTCACCGACCGACATCCCGTCCGACAACCGATCGCCGACGAAGCGCAGTTGCGCCACCTGCAGCCGCGAGTACAGCCGGTGCCCGCCCGGACTCCGCTCGGGCACCACGACGCCGTACCGCTCCTCCCAGGTCCGAATCGTCGCCGCCGGGACGCCGAGCATCCGAACAAGGGCTCCGATGCTGTACACCGGGTGATCAGGCATAAGGAAGAACGCATCTCCTGGTCAGTTCGACACACGCGTTCTCGGGGCGAACAACCGCCGGGGAGGCTCCTTGTGGCTGGACCAGTATCTGGAGCGTCTCATCACTAGGCACGATGGCTAAGACATCGTTGCCAGGTTACCCCATCCCCCCGGGGCTGCCCGCCGGTTCCCGCAGAAGCGAGGGCGATGGACTACAGGTTTCCGGGATGACGAGGCCAGACCCGTGACCGAGGCTGGACGATGTCCGCGATCGGGTCCGTCGCAGGAGGTGAGCCGGGTGTTCTCAGCAGTCACAGCCGTCAGATCAGGACACCGGCGCGGCTACGGTCAGTGGATACGGATCTTTCTGGTTGGGTTCCTCCTGTGGCTTGCCTGCCTCGTCGTCACGCTGCTGACCGGCAACGCCAACCTGGTACCGACTCTGATCCTGCTCGGCAGCTTCCTCGTCCCCGTGACGTTCGTTGCCTGGTCGTTCGAAAGGTGGCGGGACGCACACGTCACCGCCGAGCTCATCGTCAAAGCCTTTGTGATCGGTGGACTGTTGGGTGTGCTGGCAGCAGCCTTGCTGGAGACCTACCTGCTGCAGCCGTCCCCCTTGTTGTTCGTCGGCGTCGGAATGATCGAGGAAGCGGCCAAGCTCGGCGCTCTCGTCTTCGTCACCCGCCACCTCATCCGACGTCATGGGCGGGACGGGTTTGTGCTCGGCGCCGCGGTCGGTTTCGGGTTCGCAGCCTTCGAATCCGCCGGGTACGCGTTCAACGCGTTGCTGACCGTCAAAGGCTTGTCGTTGACAGCTCTCGTCGAGACGGAACTGCTGCGGGGCTTGCTGGCGCCGTTCGGGCACGGGCTCTGGACGGCGATCCTCGGTGGCGTGCTGTTCCGTGAAGCGCGTGGAGGGCGATTCCGCTTCGATCGCGCGGTTCTGTTCATGTTCATCTGGGTCTCGCTGCTGCACGCCATATGGGACTCCAGCCACGCCATCGCGCTCGCGCTCACGATCGTGCTCACCGGTACGTCGTGGCAGTACCGCCTCCTCTCTTTGGGTTACCTGCCGACGCCCACCCCCGAGCAGGTACACGTGTTCACGCTGCTGTCCATCGGTTTGCTCGCCGCGGTGGCAGCGGTCGGCGTCACCACCCTGCTGGTCAGCTGGCGAAGAACCCGGCCCGACATGGCGCACGGCTCGACCTGACCGTCAGCGACAATCGCGGAGGCGCCTGGATTCCTTGATCAGCAGGTAGATGAGGAGCGCGCTCATCACGAGGTGGCCGCTCGCGGTGTAGACACCCGGGAAGTAGCCGCCTTTGAGGATCGGGAAGACGAAGTGCGAGATCGCGTTGATCAGGCCGGCGCCGAGCGCGTAGAACCACAGCAGGTAGTTGGCGATACGGATCTGGTACAGCGCCCCGGCCGCGGCCAGCACCCAGATGGCGCCGAAGCCGAACACGAACGTGAGCAGGAACGACTTCTCGGTCCAGTCCCGCGAGGAATGGAAGAGTTCGACGATCTCGTGCGGGAACCCGCCGGTGTACTCCTCGGACATGTGGATGAACTGAAAGGCGATCGCGCACAAATAGACGGCGATCACCTTGCGGGTCCTGACCGGGTAGGCGTAGGTGGTGCGCAGCCAGGCGATCCAGGCGACTGCGGACGCGACGGTCAGGATGAGCGCGGCCGGAATCGGCAGGGTCGTCAGGACCCACACGGAGAAGCCCGCCGCCAGCAGGCCGACGACCACAGCCGAGACCCGCTCGGGTCTGGCCGTGGGCTGCGGAGGCGTCTCGTGGTGGGTGGTGGGCTGGACGTCGGTCATGATCTCCTCCTGAAGGGTGCGATGGGGTACGCCGCCGCCAACTCCTGGCGGCCGGATGGGTTGCTGGGTCTGCGGACGACGAGCGCCAGCAGCGGGACGACGATGCTGACGCCTGCCAGGACGAGCGAGAAGGTCAGCCGCGCGTCGTCGGGGATGGCCACGATCTTGAAGCTGTCGATCGCGGTGTGGACCAGGGCAGCCGCCCACACGGTGCCCCGACCCAGCTCGTACAGGTGGGCGAGGGGAAGCGAGGTGACGGCCGCGACAAGCATCGCCGCGACGCCGACCGTGACCCCCGAGGAGACGATCACGGGGATGTGGGTCGCGGCCACCAATGGCATGGTCGCGAGCACGGCTGCCCGGAAGGACCGGCCGTCGCGCA
Source organism: Kribbella sp. NPDC055071 (assembly GCF_053608045.1). NCBI lineage: Bacteria > Bacillati > Actinomycetota > Actinomycetes > Propionibacteriales > Kribbellaceae > Kribbella > Kribbella sp. NPDC055071. Next base: position 141,759 of record NZ_JBSGUS010000018.1, on the reverse strand, counting down.
GCCGGCGGAAGGCATAGCCGCGCCACACCAACTCCTCGGCGAGGCCGTGAAACGCGAAGACGCCGACCAGCAGCCACAGCCATCCGGGCTTGAGTGCGAATGCGGCGCCGGTGGCTGCCGTGACAATCGGGTAGACCACCAGAAGCAGCACAGCGACACCAGACGCCAGCGCCATGGTCTTGGCGTCGGGCCGGCCGAGCCCGACTCTCTGGAGTACGCCGCCTGGCCCCGCTCCCCCGAGCACTCTCTCGACGACGACCGCAGTGAGCAGGACGACGGCGAGGATCACCACTCCGTAGCGGCCGCTCGAATCGAACTCGGCGAGCGCCGCGAGAACGACGTACAAGACACTGAAACCGATGAGGAACCGGATGACCGGTCGAAGAGCTTTCATGCGGCCCAAGGTCGCGCCGTCCCGGGTGACCGCGCAGCACCCATGGGCCAAAAACACCCGGGGTGCCAGACTGCCATTGAGCGCATGGACCGGGAGGGGTTGCCATGGTCGCGGATCAGTCGGCGAGGCCGCTGCTGAGCGTGAAGCAGACCGTCCCGCCACTGCGGGACGGAGCAGTTTCGCGAAGCAGGCTGGAGAAACGGCTCGACTCGGCAACGAAGCTGACACTGGTCGTGGCGCCGGCCGGGTGGGGCAAGACCAGCCTGCTGAGCCGCTGGGCGTCGGCTGCGGATCATGACACCCGCGTCGCCTGGGTGTCGCTCGACGAGAGCGACAACGAGCCGGTCCGGTTCTGGAGCTACGCGCTGACCGCACTGCGCGGAGTCAGCGACCAGATCACCTCCACGGCACTGGACGCGCTGCCGGCGTCCAATGACGGTCCGATGGCGCACGCATTGCCCGTGCTCCTCAACGAACTGGCGGCGACATCGACCAAACACGTCCTGGTGCTGGACGACTACCACGTGATCTCGCACCAGGACGTCCACGAGAGCGTGGAGTTCCTGCTGTCGTACCTCCCACCCACCTTGCGGATCGTGATCTCGAGCCGGATGGATCCGCCGCTGCCATTGGCCCGGATGCGCGTGCGCGGCGAGCTCAACGAACTACGAGCCGACGATCTCAGGTTCTCCCTCGACGAGTCGGCAGCGCTGGTGTCCACGGTCTCGGAGACGGAGCTGGATGCCGGCACGGCTACGGCGGTCTGGGAGCGGACAGAGGGGTGGGCCGCCGGCCTCCAACTGGCTGCCCTGACCTTCCGGGGTCACGGCACGGCCGATCCAGTACTCGGCGACGACCGGCACCTGTTCGACTACTTCGCCGATGAGGTGTTCCCGGCCCTGGCTCCGCGACAGCGCGAACTCCTGATGCGCGCCGCGCCGCTGGAACTGCTGTCAGGATCGTTGTGCGATGCCGCTCTGGGGATCCAGGACTCGGCCCAGGTGCTGGCCGAGCTGGAGGCGGCCGACCTGTTCGTAGTCGCGCTGGACCGCACCCGCGAGTGGTACCGCTGTCACCGGCTGCTGCGTGACGCATTGCTCCGCACTCCGCAGACGCAACCGGACGAGAGCGAGGTCTTACGCCGGGCCGCCTCGTGGTTCGAGCAGCACGGCCGCATCGACGACGCCGTACGGCACCTGCTCAGTGCCGGGGATGCTGCGGCTGCCGAGCGACTGCTGGCGGCGGAGGTGGTGTGGTTTCTGCAGCGTGGCTGGCACGCCACCTACCTCGCACTCGGAGAGCAACTACCGGACCACGCGGTCCGATCGCAGCTCGCGGTCTACCTCGGCTACGCGGCCGACCTCACCGGACGCCGAGACCGAGTCGTGCACTGGTTGGACCTTGCCGAGCGCCGGCTCGGCGCAGACACCGTCATCACGTACTGGCGCAGCCCCCGCGCCGGAATCCTTGCCCTACGCGGAGTTCTCGGTACGCCGGAATCCCAGCCGGCGCTGGCGGTGAGTTTGTGCGAAGAGGCGGTCGCACTGGAGACGGCTGCCGGGAACGCCGAGAACCCCGACGCACAGGCGGCGCTGGGTCGCGCATACGGACTCGACGCCCGATTCGACGAAGGAGCCCGGCTCCTGGCCGACTGCTGGCGCCGACGGGACCAGTTCCCGTGGTCGACCGAGCGGATCCTGCAGGTGGCCGGCCAGCTGAGCCTCTGCCTCCTCGGCCTGGGACGTGAGCAGGAGCTCGACCGCCTCCTCGCAGAGGCCGGCGCCATCGCCGATCAGGCTGAACGTGACTGGGGACCGGCGGCCGGCGCGCATGTGGTCACGCTGGTACGTATCGTTCAGGCCCGGCGCACGTACCAGCGTGGCGACCTGGCTGGTGCGCGGGAACAGCTGGTCCGCGGCCAGGAGCTGGCCGAGATCACGGCCCGGCCCATGCTCTTGGTGCTCGGGCTCGTCTTCCTGGCCGACGTGGAGGTCGGGGCCGGCCACCGCAGCGCTGCGAACGCCGCGCTGGTCCGCGCCCGGGAGGTGGCCGACAACGATGCAGTGCCACCGTTCGTCCGGACCTGGCTGCAGGAGGCCGAGACCAGGATCGGTCGCCAGGCGGTGAAGGCGGCAACCGGGGTCCTGTTCGAGGAGCTGACCGACCGCGAACTGTCGATCCTGCGGATGCTGCCCGGGACGGCGACACAACGCGAGATCGGCGCCGCCCTGTTCCTGTCGATCAACACCGTCAAGGCCTACAACAAGAGCCTGTACCGCAAGCTCGACGTCGCCAGCCGCGCGGACGCCGTCCGAGCAGCCCGGCGACTCGGCATCATCTGAGCCGGTCAGTCCGGCCCGCAGTTATCGCGATCGCCGCCGGACCGAGCGCACCTGGTGACCGGTGTCCCACAGAAGGGTGAGCACGGCCCGCTCGCCGGCTTGGTCGATGTCAGCGATGGTGACGACAATGCCGGCGCTGTCGGCGGTCACCTGGTCGTAGCGTTGGTTGAGGAGGTTGAGCACCGACGCCGCAAGAGGACCGAACAGCGTGACCTCGAGCCCGCTGAGCGTTGGTTCCGGGAGTTCTTGATTCATGCAGCCAAGGTGGTCTGTCGGAGGGTAGGCGGACACCACCCGACGTACAGATCCACCCTGGGTGCTTTGCGCCGCAGGGTGGTGCGGAGCTACCCGAGACGGGACGAGCCTCCGGGGTATGACAACGACACACGACCAGGAATCGGTCCCTGTTGCGACCGAACGTCCAGACGAGCCGCCGCGCCGGTCGCGCCGCAGCCTGCTCCGCACCATCGGCTTGGGCGGTGCCACCGTGGTGGTAGCCGGTACCGGAGCCCTCAGCTACCGCGTTTACGACACCGCGGCTCTCAACCCGGGGAGCGGGCCGGCCTTCGACCCGTGGTCCCAGTGGCGTCAGCTGCCGGGTCCCCTCGGCGCAGTGGCCGCCGCCGTACTCGCCGCCAGCCCGCACAACACCCAGCCGTGGTCCTTCGCACTCGGCCCGCGCAGCATCGACGTCTTCGTCGACGAGGCCCGCGGGACCGGGGCGGTCGACCCACTCCGCCGCGAGCAGTACGTCGGCCTCGGCTGTGCGGTCGAGAACCTGGTACTCGGTGCCGCGGCCCGCGGTCTGGCGCCGGAGGTCACGTGGCTACCCGACGGCGCCGAGGCCGGTCGGGTGGCACACGTCGAGCTCGGGTCTGCGCAGCCGCAGGCGAATCCCCTGTACGACGCGATCGGCCGGCGGCACACGAATCGGGGTCCCTACACCTCGCAGGCTGTCCCCGCCCAGACGCTGGCTGAGCTGGTCGACCCCACCGGACTTGACGGACCGACGGTGCAATGGATCCTCGACCCGGCACCGAAGGCCGCACTGTCCGGGCTGCTCGTCGACGCGGCGGAGGCACTCACCCACGACCAACAGCAGTCCCGTGACGGGTTCGTCTGGTTCCGCAACAGCCAGGACGAGATCCAACGGCACCGCGACGGACTGGTACTCGACGGCCAAGGACTCAGCCCACTGGTCCTCAGCATCGCGAAACTGCTGCCCGCATCCTCACGCACCGACGGCGACGAGTTTTGGGTGACACAGACGCGGACCGTGCACACCGCCACCGCCGCGGCGTACGGCGTCATCACCTCGGCCTCTCCGGACGATCGGCGTACCCAACTGGAGGCCGGGCGGCTGCTGCAACGCGTTCACCTCTCCGCCACCAGCCGCGGAATCGCACTGCAGCACATGAACCAGATCACCGAGCGGATCGACCGGGAGGCGACGACCGGCGCTGCAGCCACGTTCGCCCCGAGGTTCGCGGAGCTACTGCCGGACGGGGAGCGGCCACTGCTGACTTTCCGGGTCGGTTACCCGGTCCGCGATGCGCGACCGACTCCGCGGCGTTCCGCTCGGTCGGTGACCCGATGAACCGCCGGCGGCTCGCGACCAGGCTCGGTCTGTCCGGAGCGGCCCTCGGCATCGCCGCCGGGTTGGTCCAGACGCTGGCCGGGGACAGCATCCCGGAATGGAGCGGCAACAAACTCGCCACCGGCCCACTCGGCCTGCTCACCGTGGGGCTTTCGGTGCTGGCCGGGCTGGCCGCCGTACGCCAGCGCGATCCTGGCCTTTCCGTTCTGTCCCGGGCCTTCTGCGCCGTGTGGTTGATCGGCCCCGGCCTGCTCTGCCTCACCACGGTCGGCCGGCTCTGGTACCTGCCGGCGATCCTCCTGACCGCTGCCGGACTGCTGACCGTCGAACGATGGCGAGCAACAGCGGCCGCACTGTGGGACAAATGGCCGCGGGTGCTACTGACCGCGCTGGCAGCGTGCCAGGTCCTCATGGTTGCCGCCGGCCCCGTGCTGCTGACGTTGGTCGGGGCATTGGGTGGAATCGCATTGGCCACGGCCGCCTGGTGGCGATCGGCCCCACGACGACACGACCATGCAGCCGGGCACACCGGCTGACCCCTGACCAGGAACCACGAGGTTGACGGGTCAGTGGTCGGTGTGGGTTGAGATCGCTTGGACAGGAGGGAGTGGTGAAGGCTGTGTGCGGTCGCGGGTCGGCACCAGGCGGGTTACCGCCTCGGGCATCGGGCCGACGGTGAACGCGTGCACGGACGGTCCGACGGAGACAGTGACGAACGACGCCACCGTCGGGATCTCGGCGGGGAGTGGAATCACGTGCTCGCCGGCGTCCGAAGTCGCATCGATCAGCCGCATGGACGTGCTCTTCGGTTCGGGTGGCGTGAACGAGGTGCCCCAGAAGGCCTCGACGACCACCGCGGCTGGTTCTTTCAGGGTGAGGTGCAACGTCCTGTTCGCCGGGTCATAAGTCACGCCGTCCGCGACCGGCGACACGGCGCCTTCGACCTGGGCAGCGATGAGGCCTGCGATTCCGGCCAGACCCTGCACGAAGGTGACACGGTTGTTGACCTTGGAGATCTCGTCCGTGAGGTGCCGCTTGGTGTCAGCCGGAACCATGCCACCGAAGAGAACGACGTCGACAGCAGTGGTGTCGTACGCCGTCAGCACTTCGTCGAACTGATTCGTCGCATCGGCTCGAAATCCCTTGGCACGAAGGATGTCGGCCGCGTCGAGGATCACGCTCGGACTTCTGCCGATGATCAGGATCCGTTCGGGTTCACGGCTGGATGGTTGGTCCATGGGACGATCTCCTCACTGCACGAGTATTGGTGTGGCCAACATAGCCGATGTTGGCCGCGCCAACAACTGGTACCGTCTGACCATGCCGATCCATCACTCGCCGACCCGTACCACCGCACGGGTCAAGGACCGCCCGACCTGGCTGATCAGCCGGAACTTCGCGCGCTCGTCGGCCCTCCTCGCCGCCGGCTTCGAGTCGGCCGGCCGCGGGCTTCGCAGTTACCACTACCGGCTCTTGGCCGGACTCGACGAATGGGGACCCGCAAGTCAGGCCGACCTTGGCCGCGGGACCGGGATCGACCGCAGCGACGTCACGGCCGCCCTGTCCGAGCTGGAGTCACGCCGACTCGTCGAACGGTCGGTCGACCCCGCCCACAAGCGCCGCAACATCGTCACGATCACCCCGGCCGGGCTCGAAGAACTCCTGGAACTGGACACGATCGTCGACCGAGTCCAAGAGCAAGTTCTGCAACCCCTGACAGCCACGCAACGCCGCCAGTTCATCACGCTGCTGACAAAGCTCCTCGCAACCGAAGCCCAGCCATCAGACCGCTGAATCCGGCGGCCGTGCCAGGTCGTCGAGGCGGGACAGGAAGAGCGCCAGGGCCGGTGAGGTGTTGGACTTGCTGTAGCCGACCGCGATCTCGATCGTCGGCGCCTCGCCCTCCAGCGGACGGCTGACGACGGAGGTCGGCAGGAGGTTCTCGGCGTACGCCGGCATCAGTGACAGACCGCGGGTGGATGCGACCAAGGACATCGCCATCGCCAAGTTGTCGACGCCGTGATCCCAGCGAACGTCGACGCCCGCACGCCGGAAGTACTGCTCGGTGGCGGCGCGCAGCACGGTGGCCTTGTTCGAACCTCCGATGAAGGTCTGGCCGGCGAAATCCTGCGGGCGGACGGAATCACGCGCGGCCAGTCGATGATCGCTCGGCAGCAGCGCGACGAGCGGCTCCCGGTCGACCACGACGTACTCGAGGTCGTAGCCCGGCTCCCGGCGCAAGAAGGCGACATCCACCCGGCCGCGGGCCACCGCTTCGGCGAGGTCCGGCGAGTAGTCGCTGGAGACCGTCACGTCGAGGTTCGGCAGCTGATCGTGCAACACCTTCATTGCGCGCGGCAACCAATTCATCTCGTGCCCGGTCTGGAAGCCGATGGCCAGCGTCTTGCGTGCGGGCTGGGCGGCCCGGCGCGCCGCCTCGACGGCGGCATCGACCTGCATCAGCGCAAGGCGCGCGTGCTCCAAGAACTCTTGGCCCGCGGCGGTCAGCTCGACACCGTGCACACTGCGCGCGAGCAGCTCGACCCCGACCTCCTTCTCCAGGTCCCGGATCTGCCGGCTGAGTGATGGCTGGGAGGTATGCAGCCGGCGCTGGGCCGCCTCGGTCAGGCTTCCGGCCTCGGCGACCGCAACGAGGTACCGAAGGTGTCGCAGCTCCATCGCACTCCCATGCTCGCCGGGTATGCCCCCACTCTACAAAGTCTTTTTCATTTCAACTAGATGCGCCTAGTTTGAGGAGGTCTTCCATACTTCGTACGTCATACCTCACAGGAGTGCACGCTATGTCCGACAAGCAGGTAGTTCTGATCACCGGCGGCCTCACCGGTATCGGCAGAGCCAGTGCCATCGCCTTCGCCACCGCGGGTGCGAACGTGGTCGTGGCCGGTCGGCGCGAGGCGGCCGGCAAGACGCTCGCCGAGGAACTCCGCTCACTCGGCGCCGAAGCCGAGTTTGTCACCACCGATGTACGTCGTGAGGACGACGTTCGCGCGCTGGTCGACCGGACGGTCGAACTGTTCGGCCGTGTCGATGTCGCGGTGAACAACGCCGGCACCGAAGGCAATCCAAGCCCGATCACGGATCAGACCGCGCAGACGTACGCCGACACGTGCGACACGAACGTCCTCGGCGTGCTCCTGAGCGTGAAGCACGAGGTCCGCGTCATGCAGATGCAAGGCTCCGGGAGCATCGTCAACATCTCCTCGACCTACGGGCACGAGGGAGCGGCCGGCGCCGCCGTCTACGTCGCCAGCAAGCACGCGGTCGAAGGCATCACCAAGTCGGTCGCACTGGAGGTCGCCGGATCGGGAATCCGCGTGAACGGCGTGGCACCCGGACCCACCGATACCGGCATGCTGACCCGCTTCACCGGCACCCCGGAGAACAAGGCCGCTCTCGTGACCGAGGTTCCGATGCGCCGTCTCGGCCTGCCGGACGAGGTCGCCGACGCGATCGTCTACATCGCGTCGGAGCGAGCGTCGTACATCACCGGCCACATCCTGAACGTCGACGGCGGCCACTCCGCGAACTGATCTCGCTTCCAGCAAAGGAATCCCGCTATGTACACGCACGACACTGCGCCGACGCGGTTCGTCGACGGCAACGGCGTCCGCTTCGCCTACCGGCGCTTCGGCAACCCCGCCGGTACGCCGATCGTGTTGCTCCAGCACTTCATGGGCAACCTCGACAACTACGACCCCGCGATCACCGACGCACTCGCCGCCGGCCGCGAGGTGATCCTGACCGACAACGCCGGGGTCGGACTGAGCACCGGTACGGCGCCTGACACCGTGGCCGGAATGGCGAAGGACATCGCCTCGTTCGTCGACGCTCTCGACCTCGAGCGGGTGGACCTCTTCGGTTTCTCGATGGGAGGCTATGTCGCCCAGCAGCTCACGGTCGACCGACCCGAGCTCGTCCGTCGATTGATTCTGGTAGGCACCGGGCCGAGCGGCGGAGAGGGTATGGGCGGCCTCGCGCCGGACGTCGCACCGCTGTTCGGGAAGGTCTACGACCCGCAGGATCTGATGTGGCTCCCGATCTTCTTCTCGCCGTCGGACTCGAGCCAGGCCGCCGGCCGCCGTTTCCTGGAACGCATCCGCGCCCGGACCGAGGATCGAGACGCTCCCGTCTCGGCCGCCACCGTCGCGGCCCATCTCGTCGCCGCACGCGCCTGGGGAGCGACCGCCAGCGGCGACTACGACTACCTCAAGCAGATCACGCATCCATCGCTTGTTGTCAACGGCAACAATGACATCGTCGTCGCCACCGTCAACTCGTACATCCTGCAGCAGAATCTCCCCAACGCCGAGCTCATCCTCTACCCCGACTCCAACCACGGATCGCACTTCCAGTACGCCGCATCCTTCATCAACGCCGTGACCAACTTCCTCGACGGCTAGTCCCCGTTCCGGTCACTACCGGCTAGCGGGAGGTGGCCGACTGCAGGTGGCATGGGGTCCGGGCGGTGGCTGGCCGCGCTGACAGAGCCGCGGAAGGCAGAGATCGTTGCACTGTGCGCACAGTGACGTCGATCCATTCCCAGCCGATCTGCAGCCGGCCCGCAGCGGCCGCCCAGATTGCCTGCCTAGCGTCGAGGTATGCCCGTGGATGAGGTCAGCCAGATCGGCCAATGGATCCAGGAGGCGGCGGCGGTGCGTGGCAACGCGGTGTACCTTGCCGACGCGCGCGGCCCGCGCCAGGTCACGTACGGCGACCTGGCCGCGGCCGTGGCCGACTGGGACCAGCGCCTGACCGACGCGGGCGTCCCGTCTGGTGCGACCGTTGCTACTGCCGTGACCGACCCGCTGGACGCCGGGCTGGCGCTGCTCGGTCTCATCGCGACCGGGCGGGTCGCGGCGCCCTTCGATCCGGATGCTCCGCGGGCGCTGGCCCGGCTTCGGGCGCAACCGGACACCCTCGCCATTCTCACTGGCGAGGGTCTCGAGTTGCTCGCTGATCGAGTGCCGACCCGGCGACCGGCGGGAGTACTGCTGTCCAGCTCGGGCAGCACGGGCGAGCCGAAGCAGATCCTGCTCAGCGCCGCTCAACTTGCGTACGTCGCCACAGCCGTCGTCGACTCGCACCAGCTCGGCCCGGCCGACATCGGCTTCTGCCCGCTTCCGCTCTACCACGTCAACGCCGAGGTCGTCGGGCTGCTGGCGACGCTACGGGCCGGCGGAAGACTCGTGCTGGACCACCGGTTCTCCCGCAGCCGATTCTGGGCCACGGTGGACGCGCATGAGGCGACCTGGGTCAACGCGGTGCCCGCGATGGTCGTACTGCTGGCCGAGGACGGCGGTACGACGACCACGAATCCGGCCCGGATCCGGTTCGTCCGCAGCGCGTCTGCGCCACTGCCGGTCCCGGTACTGCGCCGGTTCGAGGACCTGCACCACATCCGCATCCTGGAGTCGTACGGGATGACCGAGGCGGCCAGCCAGATCACCGTGAATCCGCTGGCCGGTGAGCGCCGGCCCGGCTCGGTAGGTTTGCCGGTCGGCGGCGAGCTGAAGATCGTCGGCGCCGACCGACATGAGCTGCCGGCCGGGGAATCAGGCACTGTTCTGATCCGCGGCCCCGGCGTCATCCGCGCGTACGCCACCGACGTCGGCACCGAGCGGTTCGACGCCGAGGGGTGGCTGGACACCGGCGACCTGGGACAGCGCGACAAGGACGGCTACGTCTGGCTGGTGGGCCGGGCGAGCGAACTGATCAACCGCAGCGGGGAGAAGATCCTGCCGCGGGAGATCGAGGACGTGCTGCGGGAGGACCCCGACGTCCGCGACGCGGTGGTGGTCGGACGGCCGGATCCCGTTCTCGGCGAGGTCCCCGTCGCGTACGTCGTTGCCAGCAGCAACGACCCTGGTGTGGTCGGCGGTCTCGCCGCCCGGTTGGCCGAGCGGTGCCGGGCGGCGCTCCCCCGCGACCGGCAGCCGGCCGAGCTCACCGTCGTCGAGCGGTTGCCGATCACCGGCAGCGGCAAGATCCGGAGGGCCGAGGTCGCTGCGATGGTTCGCGCCAAGTATTCGGCGGCATGATGCGGCGGGGCGATCGGATGCGGGAGATCGATCTGGTCCGGGTGGTGACGTTCGGCGCGGTCATCGGCGTCCACGCGGTGAGCCTCTCGTTCGCCCCGCTCGCCATCGGCGGGAACGCGGCGCTGATGCTGCTGCACTACACCCGCTCGGCCTTCTTCGTGTTGATGGCGATCGTGCTGGTCCGGTCGGCGGAGCGGTCCGGTCGCACCGGCAAGCTGCGTCGGCGGCTGACGCTCGTTGGCGTGCCGTACCTGGTGTGGTCGGCCATCTACCTCACGGTGTCCTGGGCTGTCGGTGACCGAAAGACGCCGTGGGACGGCGCCGGGCTCGCCTTGCTGACCGGCACCGCCTGGTACCACCTGTATTTCCTGCTCGTCACGATGCAGTTCTATGTAGTGCTCCCGGCATTCCTCTGGCTGTTGCGGCGCACTCGCCGGCACCCCTGGGCGCAGCTCGGCGGCGGCCTGGCCTTCGCGGTCGTGTTCACCGGTTGGCTGCACTACTCGCAGTGGGCGCCGGGTCCGCTCGCGACGTACCGTGCGTACGAGGGTCAACTGCTACCGACGTACACGTTCTTGTTCGTCGCCGGCGGTGTTGCCGCGCTGCACCTGGACGCGGTCCGGGACTGGCTGGCCGACCACCGGCGGGCGGTACTCGCCGGAACCCTGGCCGGCGCGGTCGCCATGGAGCTCCTGTACGCCGTACTGGTCGCGACCGGCACGCACGCAGACGCCGCGGCCGATCCCGTCCAGCCGGTCATGCAGATCTGGGCGGTCATCCTGGTCGCCGGGCTCGGCGCTGCGGCGACCGGGTGGACGGCCGCCGGAGCGCCGCACGTGAGCTGGGTGGATCGCGCCTCGGACTTGTCGTTCGGTGTCTACCTGGTTCATCCACTCCTGCTGCTCGGGCTGTTCGCCATTCCGTGGATGACCTGGCCTCCGGCGGCAGTGACCGCCGTCGCAGCCACTGCGCTCGCACTGGGCGGCTCACTCGTGGTCGCCGAGCTGGCCCGGCGGACACCGGTGAGTCTTCCGCTGACTGGCAGACCACGCCGGCGGCCGGCGAAGGCAGCAGCCCGGCGGATCGAACCCGCCCATCGTCTGGAAGGTGTGACATGAGCCTGAGTACCGAATCCGTCGGACCCGCGGCCGCGCCGACCACCCGCTCCCCGCTGCGCCACCGTGTCCGTGGGCGCGTGCTGCTCCTGCTCTGCGGCCTCTACGCGATCTCGTACGTCGACCGCACTGCGATCTCGACGGCGGCGCCGGCCATCGGCGCCGATTTGCACCTGAGCGAGACCCAGTTCGGATTCGCGTTGGCGGCGTACTCGCTTCCCTATGCGCTGCTGCAGATCTTCGGAGGCTGGATCGGCGACCGCTACGGCCCGCGCAAGGTGCTCGGCATCCTTGCCGTCGCCTGGGGCATCGCGAGCATCTGGACCGGCCTCGCCACCGGGCTGCTCGCGCTGGGCGCGGCGCGCCTGTTGCTCGGGCTGAGCGAAGGCTCCGCGTTCCCGACCGCGACTCGGGCGATGTCGTCCTGGCTACCCGGCGACCGCCGTGGCTACGGCCAGGGCGTCGTGCATTCAGCCGCCCGCGTCGGCGCTGCGATCGCACCGCTCGCGATGGCCGGGCTGATCGCGACAGTGGGCTGGCGGGCCGGTTTCGTCGCTCTCGGCGTACTCTCCGCGCTCTGGTCGGTCGCCTGGCTGCGCCGATTCCGCAACCGCCCGCAGGACGACGAGCGCGTCTCCGCGGCCGAACTGGGTGAGCTGCACTCCCAGTACGCCGATGAGGTGCCCGGAACGAGATCCACGGCTGAACGGCGGAAGGTACCGTGGCGACGGCTGGTGGCTCGGATCGCGCCCGTCACGCTCGTCGACTTCTGCTACGGATGGATGTTGTGGGTCTATCTCACCTGGCTGCCGTCCTTCTTCAAGGACCAGTACGGCCTGGCGCTGGCCGGGTTCGCGCTGTTCACGACCCTGGTGCTGTCGGCCGGGGTGGTGTCGGACACCCTGGGCGGGATGGTGTCGGATCGGTTGCTGGCCCGCACCCGCAGTCTCCGCACGGCCCGGCGGGTCAACCTGGTGATCGGTTTGGCCGGCTCGATGCTGGCGCTCATTCCCTCGCTGCTGGTGCACAACCTGGTCCTGGTGACGATCAGCCTGGCGGTGTCGTTCTTCTTCCTGGAGCTGACCAACTCGGTGCTGTGGACCATCCCGATGGACATCGCGCCCGACCACGCGGGCGTGGCCAGCGGGCTGATGAACACGGGCTTCGGTGTGGCGGGCATCGTCTCCCCGATCGTCTTCGGGTTCCTGATCGACCGGACCGGGAACTGGCAGCTGCCGTTCGGGCTGTCGGTGGGTCTGCTGGCGGTCGGCACCCTGCTCGCATTGCGGGTGGACCCGCGGCCGATGGACCCCGGATCATTGCCATCGGCAGTCTCCAGCTAGTCGGCCGATCGTGACGATCCGGTTCCGCCGCGGCCTCGCCGTACTCGTGTTGCTGGCCCTTGCGGCCGCCGTACCGACCGCGCTGGCCATCGGGTCCGGTCCGGGCATCGGCGTTCGGGCCGGCGGAGAGCCGGTCTGGGGACCTGCCACGCTGCCGGCTTCAGCGGTCTCGGCGGGGGCACGCGCGGAGACGGTCCGGCTGTCTTCTGACGGTCGGTCTCGGACAGCCATCGTGCTCGCCCCGCAGGCCGACCGGCCCGTGCCGCTGGTGGTGGTGCTGCACGGCCGGAACAGCACGCCCACTCAGGAACTGGTCCGCACCGGCCTTGCCGGCCTGGCCGCGAACGGGTCCGCCGTTCTCGCGTACCCGGCCGGGATCGGCCGGTCGTGGAACGCGACCACGGGCTGCTGTGCGACGGCGGCCAAGCAGCACGTGAACGACGTCGGGTTCCTGCGGGCATTGCTCACTGCGATTGACAAACACCTACCAGTCGATCCCACCCGGACTTACCTTGTCGGCTACAGCAACGGCGGCCGACTGGCGCTCACCGCCGCGTGCGCAGTGCCCGGCATCGCCGGCGTGGCGACGTACGGGACGGCCGAGCCGGCGCGGTGCGCGACCGGCCGGACCCCGCCACCGGTGTTCATTGGCTACGGGAGCGCCGACCCGCACGCCGCACCCGGACACGTGCCCGGACACGGCATCACCGCGCCCGTCACCGCAGCCGACTGGCGCTCAGTCGAAGGCTGCACCGACGCATCGTCAACGACCGCAGTCGGACCAGCGACCATCACCGAGTGGACATCCTGCCAGGACCACGGCCGAGTCGCCCTAGCCCGCTGGGACGGCCTCACCCACCACTGGCCCGGCACCGACGCCGTACCCTCCGACGCAACCGCCGGCACCCTCATGTGGAGCTTCCTGACCGACACCAACTGAGCCGCTGACAAGCGTGCTGCAGGTCAGTGCTCCGGGAAGCAGGCGGCTACGGCTAGGGCGTCTACGTAGTCGTTCATTTCGTGGCCGGAGTGGCCTTTGACCCATTGGAAGGCCACGTCGCCGCGGGCCGTTACCAGGGTTACTAAAGGCTCCCAGAGGTCGCGGTTGGCGACTGGCTTCTTGGCTGAGGTCAGCCAGCCTCGCTCCAGCCAACCTGTGTGCCACCGGTCGCGGAAGCAGTTGACGACGTACGTCGAATCCGAGACGACCAGGAGTGGGCCGTCGTTCGCGCGGACGGCCTCGAGGGCGGCGCGGATCTCCATCCGCTGGTTGGTGGAGACGGCCTCGTGGCCGGCGGCGTACTCGGTCTTCGACAGCGCCCAGGCCCAGCCTCCGGGCCCGGGGTTGCGCGAGCACGCACCGTCGGTGAACACCGTGCGCGCGCCGATCGGGACTGTCATATCGGCCGGACGAGGACGGCGGGCTCGGGTGGCAGGCATGAGAACGAACCCTACTCGGCCACCACGCACAGCCGGCGACCAGGCGACCTCGTCAGAGTGTCGGCTTGCCCGGCTGATAGAGCCAGGTGTCGAAGAACGTACCGAGGTCGCGGTGGGTGAGTCGCTCGACGAATCGGATGAAGGTTTGCGTCGAGACGTTGCCGTACCGGTGGGTGGTCGGCCACTGCTTGAGAACCTGGAAGAAGGCGCGATCGCCGATCTTCAGCCGGAGCGCCTGCAGCGTCATCGCACCGCGGCTGTAGACCAGATCGTCGAAGATCTGATCCCGGCCGGGGTCGGCCACCTTGCCACTCCAATCCTTCTCGTCGGCATAGGCCTCGGCGAAGCTCTGCTGCACCGGGATGCCGTTGAATTTCTCCTGGTAGAGCCACTCCGAATAGGTCGCGAAGCCCTCGTTCAGCCAGATGTCCGACCAGTGCACCGGAGTGAGGCTGTCCCCGAACCACTGGTGACCGAGCTCGTGGGCCAGCAGATCACCACTGACCTTGCTGCTGCGCTGGTCGTACACCGGTCGCCCCTGCGTCTCCAGGGCGTAATGGACTCCGACGTCGCCGATGATCCCTCCGGTCGACCCGAAGGGATAGCGCCCGTACAGCGACGACTCCCACTGGACGATCTGCGCCGTGGTGTCGTTCAGCACCTTGCCCTGCCCGGCCTTCGTGTCGATCGACTGGCCGATCGCGGTGATGTTCGGCCGGCCGTCGGCCGTCAGGCTGCGGGTGACGTTGTACTTCCCGATCGCCAGCATGGCCAGCTCGCTGGCCATCGGCTGGTTCATCTGCCAACGGAAGGTGGTCCGGCCGCCGTGGCTGCTGGTCGCTCCGGGTTCACCGTTGGCCAGCACGGTGAGGCCGGTCGGCACGGTGATCGTCTGGGTGTACGTCGCCTTGTCGTCGGTGGTGTCGTTCACCGGATAGTAGGTCGCCGCGCCGATGGGCTGGTTGAGCGCGACCGCGCCGTCCTTGGTGGCGACCCAGCCGGACAGGCCGAGCGCCGGGTCGTCGATCTTCTCCGGGATGCCCGCGTAGGTCACCGAGACCCGGAACGTGCTCCCCTTCCACAGGCCGTGGCGCGGAGTGATTACCAACTCCTGCGCCCCGCTGCGGACGAACGACGCGGCACGCCCGTTGACCGAGAGCTTGCTGATCGCCAGCGGCCCCTTGAAGTCCAGGTCGAACCGGGACAGATTCTGCGTCGCCCTGGCCAGGATCGTCGTGGTCGCGCTGATCGCCTTGGTCGTGGGGTCGAACGCCAGCCTGATGTCGTAGTGACTGACGTCGTAGCCGCCGTTCCCCATGTCGGGGAAGTACGGATCCCCGGCCCCCGGTGCGCCGGGTGAGAACCGAGACGCTCCTCCCGGTACGGCGTTCGCCGGCAGGTCCGTCGCGGCCACCAGCCCAAGGGCCACCGCGACAATGATCATCAGGGAAACCCGGCGACGTCCCACAATTGCTCCCTTGCAACCCTCGACGACTTGCCCGATCAGGCGATTCATCGGGGGTGTGATCTGCACCGACCCCCAGGTGAATCTGGCCAACCCTACCGTCCCGACTGCCTGCGATCGTCAGCTCTGCGCCGATTGGGGTACGGGACAGGTATGGACCCCATCCGCGTCGGACTAGTGGCCGATCCAGCCGCACCGACTGAGATTGCCCGGAGTATGACCGATCTGCAGCCACTCGACGACAGCGGCGACTGGGACATCACCGTCGTGAGTGAGCCTTTCACCACCGGCTCCGAGGAGGTCAGCGCCGCGGTGGGTCGGCTACAGGATCGAGCTCGCGAGCAGGGCTGGGACGTCGTCGTCGGTCTGACCGAACTTCCACTCCACGATCACGAGGGCCGGCACTTGCTGGTCGAGACCGACGCAGAGCAACGGACCGCGGTGCTGTCACTCCCTGCGCTCGGCGGCCTTCGGGTGCATGCCCGCACACGTCGGGCGGTGCGCTCCCTGATCAGCGGTATGACAGACCCACACCCGATGGACGAGGACCATGTGATCCTCCCGCGCCTGCGCGGCCGCTGGCGTCTGCTCATGGGCATGGTGCTCGCCAACCGGCCGTGGCTCTTGGTGCCGGGCCTGAAGTCTGCGCTGGTGGCCGCGCTGGCAACCGGAGCCGTGGCCACGGTCAACTCCACGATCTGGTTGCTGGCCAGCTCGATGTCGTGGTGGCGCCTGGTCGTCGCGTCGGTCGCCTCGATCGCACTCGTCGTGGGCTGGCTCGTGATCGACGGCGAGTTGTGGGACCGTCCCGACGACGACTCCCGCCAGGCCCGGGAGAGATCGCGTCTCTACAACGGCTCGACACTGCTGACCCTGACGGTCGGCGTCCTCATCTGTTACACCGCTCTGTACCTGGTGAACCTGGCGTGGGCGTACTTCATCGTCGATCCCGATGTGATGGGCGGCTATCTGAAGAACCCGATCAGCCACGGGGACCTGTTCGTCCTGGCCTGGTTCGTCGCATCCGCCGCAACCGTCGGCGGCGGCCTCGGCTCCGGCCTGGAATCGGACGAGGCGATCCGCGCCGCCGCCTACTCCAAGCGCGAGCAGGACCGCCGCGAACGCCTCGCCCAGGAGGACCCCACCTGACTCGCATCGCAACCCCGCACACCACTGAATCGCCCGATCAGGTGATGATCTGCTCGAAGGAGTCCAGTGGGGCGTACACCGGCTCGCGAGTGCTGACTGATTCGTCGCCGATCCGCGGCCGGCCGAACGGGTCGGCCGGGATGTAGGTGGTCAGGTCGTACCCGGTCGCGTCGGCGAGATCGGCGATCGCGATCTGGAAGGTCCGGTACGGGCCGAGGACGAAACCTTCGACCGCCTCCACCCGCGACCGCTTCTCCAGGAGGTCGCGGATCAGATCCCCTTGGCTGAGCAGGTACGCCGTGGCGTGCAGCTTCTTGCCTGCGCTCGCCGGCATCACCACCAGCTTCCAGAACTCGCGCGGAACGGCCAGGCCCTCGACGAGCTCGGGATCGTCGGCGCGCAGGACCGGGCCGGTGAACACGCATGCCTTGAAGCCCTTGGTCCGAGCGTTGTCGAGGATGTAGTTCTCCAGACCCTGCCAGAGCTGCTTGCCCTGGTTGAGCTGCGAGTGCTGGAGGGCCGCATTGGTGTAGTGGAATGTGTCCGCGTTCGCGTCCTTAGCCAGCTGCGTGGCGTCGTCGATGCCCGTCGCAGCCACGTCCCAGTTCGGGTCCTCCCGCCGTACCATGTGCCCGCGATCGATCTGGGGATCGTTGTAGTCGGCCTGAGTGAGCTGGATGTCGGCGGGGATCCGCTTGTCCGCGAACCACTTGTCCTGGGTGCGCTTGATCCGCACGGAGTGTTCGCCGTCGATATTTACCGCGGTCATCAACGGCTGCCGGCGAGCCCGGTGGTACTTGACGCCGAAATGTGTGTAACGCAGTTCGAACGGCGCTCCGGCAGTTCCGTCGCTGGGCTGCGCCAACTCGGCTTCGGTGTCGACATCGAGCCCCGGCCAGGGCGCCGCCAGCTTCTTGCCGAGGAAGCTCGGGTCGTACCCCTCGCGGCCGGAGAAGAATGTGGGCGCGTGCGTCCCGTCCTTCGCCTCGTCCGATGGCTTCTCGATCGGGCCTCGGTTTCTGCCGACCACCGGCCGCTCACCGGCCAGCAGACGCTTCAGGGTTCCGACGCCGACGGCATTGTTCTGTACGCCGTACTGCCCGGAGAAATGCAGTCCGACGACCTTTCGGTTCTCCAGGCTGACCAGCGGCGATCCGGAGTTCCCGCCCAGGCTGGTGCAGTCGTGGCTCAGCGCCTGCCCGCCGCCGAGTGCCTGCATGACGAGTCCCGGCGCGAAGCGCTTCACCCCGAACAGGCCCTGGAAGTAGCGTGCCTGGTCGTTCTTGTCGTTGCGCGAGTCGTACGCCGGGTACCCGATCAGCGCGACGCGTTGCTCGGCCTCCGCCTCCTCGTCGGCCAGCGGCAGCGCGGACGGCAGCCCGGGTTCGCCCTCGATCCGGAGCAGCGCGACATCGGGCGAGGCGTCGTCGGCCAGGTACCTGATGCTGGTGACCTGGACCGGCGTCGCAGCGCCGGGATCGGAGTGGACCTCCTCCTTGAAGTCGAGTTGAGCCTTGTACAGGATTCCGGCCGGCGAGCGGAGGAAGACTCCGCTGCCATCGGCCACCCGCGCGGCGATCAATTTCGCGACATGCCGGTTGGTGGCGACCACGCGGCTCGTTGCGGTCGGCTCGTCGATCACCCAGCCGGTACCGCCCCAGTCCATCTCGTGATTGATGAACTCCACGCGCCCGACGGACTTCACGTAAGACTCGACGCCCTTGATCAACGCGTCCGTGCCCGCGGCGAACTCGGGCAACGCTTCCATCACCACGGCGTCGTTCTCGACGAGAAGCGGTGGCCGGCCGAACCGCCGTACTATCGCCTCCAACTCGTCGACGGGGAGCACGCTCTCCAGATCGTCTCCTTTGTCGAGCCGTTCCGCGTCCCGCTCCGACACCAGCACCGGCGGCACCAGGCCGGCCGCAATTGCCTCCGTGATGACGTTGCGCAACGCGTCGTTCTGCAACCTCTCCTCGACCCGCGCCCGCCGCACAGCCTCGTCCTGCATTCCATCCGTCATGGTCATTTCCCCCTAGAGCTTGAATCTCCTTGCGCGGCGTCTCCCGAGCAGCACGGCCAGCGGCGGAACGAAGGCACTCGGCACGTTCCGTCGAAGCAACAGCGCCGCCGCGGCCGTGATGTCCGTCCGCGCGGCGTGACTCGCATCGTCGTAGGTCCTCGGCGCTCGTTGGCGCAGCAGTCCGAGTACGTCGCCGACTGTCATCTCCGGGCACCACGCTGCGAGCTGCGCTTCGGCCAGGTCGTCAGGCCCGGCCTGGAGCGCGGTCAGCCGATCGGCGATCGAGACGTCGACGGGACGCGCCCATGTCGTGGGTTTGGCCGTCGACCCGTAGGACCACGAGCCGGCGGTGGTACGACGCCAACGCTCAGCCGCCTGCGCGACGAGCCGAAGATCGGCGTCCTGGTGAAGGTAGGCAGCCGCGCCGACCGTCTCCGCGAGCAGGCCGAGATCGGTCAACACCTGCAGCGACTGCTCGGTCCCGTAGTTGTGCCACGGCTGGAATCCCTGCGGTGCCAGGAAACCCAGCGCGTCGAGCCCGCGGGCGACCGCCGTCACCCAATCACCGAGGTACTGATGATCCTCGAACCGGCTCATGGTCCCCACCAGTTCGGCGAACGGCGAAAGCACCGCAAACGACCGCGCCGCCACCACGGACGCATCGACCTCGCCGCCGTCCAGCGGACCAGTCCGCCCAGTGATCCGCTCCCAACCAGGCGAGTAGTCCACCACGCTGGTCGGCTCACTGCGGTCCCACTGTGTCGCGGCTTCCTCAGCCACATCGAAGAGCTGACTGCGCGCCGGGAACGACGTGCGCGCGCGGTAGAAGGCGAAGCGCAGCGCCGCACTGGAGACCGATGGCCGAGTCGACAACCCGGTTTCGGTCGCCCCCATGATCGCACCTCTGCTGCCCCCGGTGAGGGCTTGTACGAGGGCGTCGAAGCTGAACTCGGCGCCCATCTCCAGCCGGCAGATCCTGTCGAGGAACGAAGCGTTCTCCTCTTGTGTGAGCAGCAAGCCGGCCCGATCCCAGCCGCCCTGCTGGCCGAGGAGCTCGCGGGCCTCGCGCCAGCGGCCGGATCGCCAGAGGAACGTGATGGCTGGGATCGCTTCTGGGCTGGTTGGATCGAAGGCGGCACCGGCGTACGCGCGGTCGTAGACGTAGTTGCCCTCGAGCCAGTCCGAGCGCTCGTTCATCGCCCGCAGCTCGGCCACCGCATTCACATCCAACTGCCGCCCGGGCACGGGCCGGTCGCCGCGGAAGCTCGTCGACCGCTCCCCCTGGCTCTGCAGTACGACGTCCTGTGCGACCTCGGGCAGTTCCGCGATCGTTGGTGCATCCAACTGTGCGAGCACCGCGGGATCGATCGGTGGCACTGCCGGCCGGCGGCGCATCAGCTGGAGTTGGTGATAGGCCGACTCGGCCTTCGCCCATGGCTCGGGCCGCGCACGGAACCACTTGGCTGCCGCCCGGTCGATCCGCGCCGACTTCGCCGGCTCCGCGTCGTACAGCATCGGCAACAGCACGGCCCTCATGTCCGTCCGATGGCGCACGAAGCCGTCTGCGGCGGGTTCGACCAGCCAGTGCTGACTGGCCAAGGCTTCGAACAGTTCCTGCGCCCGCGCCGGAGTCAGACCCTTGAGTCCGACCTGCGGCCCGACGACCTCGCGGATCACCTCAGCGTTGATCAGCCGCACGACGAGCCCCGGAACCGCGAGCCTGTTCAGCGCATCGTTGTCCAGCCGGGACAGGATGAAGCGATACAGGTACGGCACCGCCAGCTCGCCTCGCCCGCGGGCCTTCGGCAGGTCTCGCGTCCCGTGCTCGTTCGCGAACTTGGCCGACAGCCGAAGAGCCAGCGGGTTCCCGTCCGCGAACGTCCTGAGCTCCCCCCACGACTGCGGATGGACCTCGAGACGCTCCAGCCGGCGGTCGGCACTGTCCTCGTCCAGGCCACGCAGCGAGATCCGCTCTTCGACGCGGGCGCTCGTCCCGTCCAAGGCGCCGCCGCGTCCGGCGCCGACGACAGCGATGGGCACGTTCAGGACGTTCGCGAGTTGGTTCAGCCAGGTGAAGAGCCGGCCAGGATGCGTTTCGCCACGAGCCCGCAGTACCTCCAGCGTGTCCAGCGTCAGGAAGATCCGTCGCGGCGGATTGCCGAGTGCGTTGGCCAGCACGGGAGCTAATTCCTCTGGTACCTGTTCCGGACCGTCGCCTTTCAGCACGGGCATGCTGGCGGCACGTTCCCGGGCCTGCTGAATCGGCTGCTCCGCACCAGGAAGCTGAGCCGACACCTGCCGGGCGAACTCCAGCGTCAACCCGACCGAATCCAGGACGTCGAGGCCGGCTCGGTCGAAGTCCAGGCGGACTACAACCCAGTCATCGTCGCGGCCGAGCAGCGTCGCGGCGACCTCCTCGAGCAGCGCCGACTTCCCGATGCCCGGCAACCCGTCGATGTAGAGCGCCTCGGCCGGCCGGCCGGCGACCGCATCGTCGAGCCAGCCAATGATCTGCGCGATCTCCCGATCACGCCCGAAGAAGCCACGATCCTGATCGGTGGACGCGACGAGATCGAGATGGGTGAGTGCCGCCTTGACCCTTGGTGCCTGCTGGTACTGCGGCGCCAGCGGTCCGGCCCGGCCGAGCCCGATCGCGAGCCGCTCCAGCACCTCCCGGTCCGAATCCTGGTCCACCGCCACCGCGATCGCATCGGCCGCGAAGATGCCGTCCGCCTCGATCGCGTTCAGCAGGTCCACCGTCGGTGGATCCGGCTCCTTGTCCCTGCGCCAGGCGACGGCGTCGTGCATTTGATCGTCGGCCGCGAGTCCAGTGAGGATCCGCCGGCGTTCGGCACCGCGCATCAACCACTGGCCGGTCACCGCGGACAGGACGGTGTCGCAGGCCTGTGACAGGCCGGCCGCGATCGCGGTCAGTTCGATCGGATCGGTTGTCGCGACCACGTCGATGCTTCGCAAGGCCTGGACCGGGTCGAACGGACCGGACAGGGCGGCGTACACCCGCGCCTGCTCGATGCCTTGAGCAACGATTGGCGACTGCGCGCCGGCCGGCTGCGTCGACAGCACATTCTGGTACTCGGTCATGGCGTGCGGCCTCCCTGCTGACGCAGGAGTGCCAGGTACGGCTGCAAGCTGTCGACGACCCTGCCGAGATCCTTGGTGGCATAGCGCTGGTTGAACTGCTCAAGACCTTGCAGTGCGAGGTCGGCCTGGCTGTCGATCACGATCGGATCGACGGTCTCGGTGAGCTCGGTTGCGGCGCGGGTCAGACAGTCCTGCACATCCGCGCGGGTGAACTCGCCGATGTAGTCGACGACCAGCCCCGCCTGCCCGTCGCCGCCGGCGACGTCGGGCGCGGCGAACTCGAGCCCGCCCAGCTGGACGGTCTCGAGACCGGCAACGACCAGGCGGACCTGCGGCAGCGCCAGGCAGGCGACGACGAAACCTTCGAGCTGCAGCCTGGTCAGCTCGGACATCCGCGCGGACGGGCCGTCGAAGAAGAACCACACCGTCCGCCCGAGCTTCGCGGCCGCCTCGTTCACGGCGAACGCCAGCCGCCTCGCCCGATCCCGAGCCACCGCTTCCGGAGCTGCCTGGACCGGATCGACCCCACCGGGCGACGGCGGCTCGGCGACCAGGAGTCCCGACGCCTCGACGCGCTGCGCGACATCCACCATCAGGTCAGGTACCGAGTCGCCGACAGGAATCCGGATCGCGAACTGTGCTCCGCCCTGCCGAAGCAGCAGTTCGTCCAGAATCCGGTACGAGAAGCCGAGACCCGTCTCATCTCGGTCGACCAGATTGCTCCGCTTCACGCGAATCCCGCGGACCCGCGTGGCGTCCTTGCTTGCCTCGGCAACGCTGCGGACGAAGAGATCCCGGCCGATCACCAGCCGATCGCTCTGCCCGTCCAGATGCCAGAGCTCGGTCGGCGAGATGTCGTTCCGGATCAGTCCGGCCACGGCGTCGAGGAACAGGTACGCCGGCACGAACCGTCCATACTTGCCGTTGCCCGATCTACCCTGGTGCAGCCCGAAGAACTCGAACCGCTCGTTGAAACACGCGCCGCCGGAGGAGCCGCCCTCGGTGTCGACGTCGTGCCGGAGGCGGACATTGACACCCCGGATCTTCCAGGTCGTACCGTCGCCCAGCCCCTTGTCCACCCCGGCCGGAAAATCGAGCAGATACAGCTTCATCCGCGACTTCGCCGACGGCGCGGTGGACGGCATCCGGACGAATCCGAGGTGCCGCGCGGCCGGTCTGCGCAGTGCGAGCAGGGCAACGTCGTGGGAGTTCAGTACGTCGGCATCCTGACTCGGAGCGATGCTGTGCCACTCGTCGGCGCCACACGGGGATTCGTACGACGGCGGTACGGCGGCCTCGTGGGTGGTGCCGTCGGCCAACATCACGGTCAACCGCGGCGGTGGATTCTCCACGACTCCCGGCCCCTGGCTGCGGACCACGTGCCACGCCGTGAGTACCAGCCCAGGACCGACCAGGCAGCCGGAACCCGCGAACCGGTTGTCCACCTCGATCCGGCACCGGAACGTCTTGGCCCGTTCGAGGAAGTGCTGCATGCCCTCGATGTTGATCCGGCCGGCGCCTGCCGCCGTACCGTCGATCTCCACTCCCCTGGCCCGGAGCGCCTCGCCGAACGCGTCGAGGAGACCGAGACCCTGCAACTGGATGATGCACTGCTTGGCGGCATCGGTGCCGAGGAAGGCTGCCGCTGCCGCGATGGAGGCAAGGTTCAGCGGGTTGTCGACGTCGTGCTGGATGGCGGCCAGTGCTTCGTCGGCGATGGCCGGGTAGGTCTCAACGATTTCGATGAGCTCAGCGTCGTCCCACACCGCCGGGCCTCCCTGTCATCATTGCGGTACGTCCGCAGGCCGGGCCAGCCAGTCCGGGGTGCGACCGGGCGCGTACCGCTCGTACCGGTCCCAGAGTCTGCGGTTGTTCTTGTTCCCGGGATCGCCGAATCCCAGGAAACGCAGGGCGTTGGCGCCCATGAAGTCGTCGGCCGGACCCGCTCCGAGCTTCTCCCGGTACAGGTCTCGGTACGTGGTGAGGAAGCTTTCCCACGCCGGGTAGACGGCGAGCATGAACCAGTCGGTTCCGTACATCAGGCGTTGCCGCATTACCGTCGTGGCCGGACGGCCGAACATCTCGTGCAGGCGGTCCAGGTACGGCCCGGACAACGCGCTGTCGTGGATCTTGTGGTCGCCGACATCGGCGTACAGGAAGTCGAACCGCGCGGCCGCGTTCGCGATCTGCCAGATCCATCCGTCCGGGTCCTCGACGGCGCGGGCGCCACCGAAGTGGCCGAGGTTCACGTGCAGACCGGAGTACCTGCCGAGGACATCGATCCAGCCGCCCGGTCCGGCCAGCCCCGCGGTCTCGTAAGCCCTGCTGGCGTACTGCGAGTTGTTGCAGTGCGCCGTGATCGGTACCTGCTCGGCCTCGCACCAGGTGTAGAACTCGTCGAGGACTTCGTTGAGTGCCTTGGCTTCGTCGGCGGTCACGTCGCCGACGGCAACGTTGTTCAGCGGACGGAAACCCATCGGCGGGTAGAGCTTCACGCCGACGAAGCCGAACCGCGTCACGGCATCCTGGACGATGGCCAGCGGGGTGTCGATGTCGCCGGCCTGTCGCGCCCGTACTTCATGGCGCGGATCGAAGCCGACGAACGGGTGGATCCGGGCAGTCGTCGGCCACGGCAGCCGGCCCAGCATGCTGAGGCGGCTGATCTGCTCCTGCAGGATGACCTGTTCGCGGATCGTGGTCTTCGCCGTGTCGCCGAGCGCCGTGCCCAGGTCGACAAGCATCGGGCAGAAGAGGTCGACGTCCGGATAGGTCGACGTCAGCACCCCGGTCAGGTCCAGCCGTGACTTCGTGAACAGCTTCGCCCACGTCACTGCCCGGCGTACCGCCTTGGTGATGTCGAACAGGCCCTCGTCGAGTCCGGCCTCGGTGTCGGCCAGGTCGTCGGCGGCTCTGCGCACCAGATCCGGGGTGCGCTGCATGAGCTCCGTCAACTCCGCGTCGACCTCGAGCCGGAGCTGATCGCGTGGATCGACGACCCGCTCGGCCGGCTCCAGGCCCTCGAGGCCGTCCCCGAAGGTACTCCCTCCGAGTAACGCGTCAAGCCGAGGCTTCTCCTCGGCGAACCCCGGCGCCCCCTTCTGAACAATCGTGTCGAGCAGCGCCGCAACCGCGGGACTGACCAACGAGTCGTGCAGCCCCACATGCCGGACGAACCCCCGAACCGGCAAGTCGTCCGCGTTGAAGTTGTGACAATGCACATCCACCACAGGCATCGCGATCCCTCCCCCATCAAGCGGAGCGATCTGACCCACCCTTTGATACAACCTGACGGCATCCCCGAGCGGCTGGGCCGCCGGCGGACGTCAGCGCAACGCTGCCACCGCGGTCTCGATGATCCTGTCCGGAGGGCTTATGACATCGGGCACTACGCCCTCGCCTTCCCAGTTGGTGCCGGTGATCGTGTCGACGACGTACGCCTCAGGTAGGTAGGCCAGAACTGTCGGGGCCAGGCGGACCGGGGTGATGTGATCGGCGGCGCCGGGTGTGGTCTCGCCGACGACTGTGACTCGGCCTCGTGTCTGTAGGTGATAGGCGAGCGCTTCGCCGGACGAGAACGTGCCTTGGCCGACGAGGACGGCGACCGGTTGGCGCAGGCTTGTGCCGGTCGATAGGGCGGGGGTCCACCACTGGCGCCGGCGGTCCGGGTAGACGACTTCGGACAGCTGGGTCGGCGTATCGCCGAGGAGCCGGCCGGCGATGTGTGCCGCCGTTGCCGGGTCGCCGCCCCCGTTGGCGCGCAGGTCGAGCAGGATTCGCGCCGAGCCCTGCGCGAGGGCGAACGCCGCGTCGAGATACGGCTGGGCGAGGCTGAGGTCGTCAAGGTCGTCGATGCTGATCAGGCAGGTATTGTCCGGCAGGCGCCGTACCTGCGAGATGCTGGCGGCCCGAGCCCGGACCACGTCCGGATCCGGATCCGGCCAGCCCGGCGACACGCTGTCCGGTTGTTGGGTGCCGCCGGGCTCGAAGGTGAGCGCGAGATGATGCGAGACCGTCCACGCAACCCGCTCAATCGCCACGCAGTCGGCGGCGGTGACCGGGGTATCCGCCGCTGCAAAGTTCTCGGCGAGTACGGCGATCAGCGCGTCGCGACGGGCACCGGCCGGCATCAGCCTCTGCAGCCAACCCGTAAGCCGCCCGACGAGGTCACGCACCACCAGGTCGTCGGACATGATCGAACAGTAGATCAGCGGGTCCGCGTCCAGCACTCAAACCCGTTATGCCCGCAGCAGACCGACAGACCTGATCCGCAGCGAATCAGGTTCTAGCACGCGCCCGACTACGGCGAGCGGCCGACTTGGTCGCTCGCCATGGCCGGGTTCTGGAGTCTCTACCGGTGGGCGGCCCCGGCTGCGTCGAGTGGTTGCTGGCGTGACAGTGCGCCGCCGGAGACGTCTTCGAGGACTCCGACGATGCCTTGGCGGGTCACGTACCAGGAGCCGTCCAGGCCGGTGAAGGTTGACATCTCGCCGTTGCCGACATGGCCGTCCACGGTTCCGGCGTACTTGGCAGGGCCGGTGTTGAAGCTCAGCAGCAGAGTGCCGTCGTGCATCCGCCACTGACCGGCGCTGGATCCGGTGAAAGTACCGTCACCGTTGAACGTGATCGCCGTCTGGCCGTAGTTGGTCGTCGAACCCCAGCTGTAGTGCAGGATCCACGTACCGGAGATCGCCGGGCGGCCGACGAGAATGCCTACCTGCCGCCAGGCGTCGGCGACGGCCTGCTGTTCGAGCGGACCGTACAGCAGCCCGGCGTTGTCCGTCGTCAGGCTGGCAAAGTCCAGGAACTGAGCCGTCGGCGTCAGCCGCGGATCGCACAGCGTCATGTACCAGATCCGGCCGGCCTTCTCCCACGCGTAGCCGCCGAGGGCGACAGCGGCCAGGTAGAAGGCACGGTTCGGGATGCCCGAGTTGATGTGCACGCCGCCACTGTCGCTGGTCGTCGTGACGTAGTGCGCCATGTCGGCCGGCTGCGGGTCCTTGCCCAGCACCTTGTCGTCGTACGCCGTTCCCGGAGCCTTCATCGACCTCAGGGCGACACCGTTCACCGCCGACGTGAACAGACCCGCGCCGATCAGCCAGTCGGCGGCCGCCGCCGTCTGCTGCGGCGATGCGAAGAACTGCTTCACCATCGAGCCGAAGACGTCTGAGATCGACTCGTTCAGCGCACCCGACTGGTTCTCGTAGATCAGGTTCGCCTGGTGGCCGGTGACGCCGTGGGTGAGTTCGTGGCCCATGATGTCGACGGCGATGGTGAAACGGTTGAAGTACAGGCCGTCGCCGTCACCGAAGGCCATCTGCGTGCCGTTCCAGAAGGCGTTGTCGTAACCCTGCCGGTAGTGCACCGTCCCGGGCAGATCCATACCCGCGTTGTCGATCGAGTTGCGTCCGAACACGTTCCAGTACAGGTCGAACGTCGCGCCGAGCCCGTCGTACGCCTCGTCGGCCGCCGGGTCGCCGATGGCCGGCTGACCCTCGCTGCGGACCACCGTGCCGGGAAGAACGCTGCTGTGCGCGGTGTCGTAGATGATCCGCTGCTTGCGTGGTGTGGCCGCGGCTGCGCCCTGCGACACAGTGCCGTTCGCTGTGGACCGCAGGAACATCTCGGTGAGCCGGGCCGCGCGAATCGACGTGTCGGTAGCCAATGTCCGCAGTGCCAGCTGTCGTTGCTCATCAGGGGCGTTGAGCGCGATGTTCCGCAGGATGTGCGGAGGCACCACCGTGCAGGCCGAGCAGGACCGGCGTGGAGTGGTCATCTGTCTGCCCCCTTCTTGGCCCGGTTGTTCGATCGCTTGCCGTTGCGTGCGGTGGCGCTCGCACCGGCCGTCGCGAGTTCGGGCATGTCTTCCAGCGCGCTGTCGACCGCGGAGCCGTCCGGTCCCGCCGGGGTGGCGAGCTCGCCGACCAGCGCACCGTCGGGCAGGAAACCCGAGGTCCCCTCCTTGGACAGGTACCAGACGCCGTCCAGCCCGGCGAAGGTACTCATCGCGCCGGACCCGATGTTGCCGTTGACAGTGCCGCCGTACTTCGCGGGACCACCGTCGAAACTGAGCATCACTGTGCCCGAGCTCTGCCGCCACTTCCCCGAGTACGGGCCGCTGAACGAACCGTCACCGTTGAAGGTGATCAGTGTCTGCCCGTAATTCCCCGTCGCTCCCCAACTGAAATGGAGCGTCCAATTCCCTGCAACCGCCATGGCTGCCCCCTGCCGATCAAAGCCGCGGGCCGGCCGACCGCCGGCACCGTCGAATGGTGGATCGCCGACGACCACTTCCGGTCTCTGGGCAGCACGAACGCACGCAAGCGTGTCCCGGCTTGCTCCAGGGAGCAGAAAAGTGACCCCGAGCCCCCTCCCTCGTCGCATTCCATCACAGCCGCCCGGCGATCAACAGAGCTCGGCGCAATTGCCTTGGACGAGATTCTTTCAATTGTTTGTCCAGGCCAATCGAAAGCGTTTTCCGTCCGGAATTCGGCGCCACGTCACAGCGAATTCCCACGCGATTACATGCAGTGCGTGACCGCGAATAATTCATGTGCTTGAGCGATAGATCAGCAGTGAATACAAATGTCCGAAGTCGGTGCGCCGGACGACCTTGACGGTGATAGGGACAGAGAGGAGGGTGAATTCGACGTACGTCGGCGAATCTTCCGGCCCGCGTACTCATTGGGGGTGTTTCGAGATGCGTCCGGAGAAGGTAGAGATCAAGGTCACGCTCGCAGACGACCACGTCGAGGAGGCGATCGACCGCCTCGGGCTCAGCGGCGGCGAGCCCCTCACGGTGGTGTTCTGCGAGGACGTCACCGATGCCGCGGCGACGTCGGCGTTGCTCGACATCGGCGTCGTACTGCGGATTCGGGGCAAGACCGCCACGACCGGCGACTCGACGATCAAACTCCGGCCGAGTCGCTGGTCCCAGCTCGATCCGCACTACTTCGAGAACATCGAGGCCGACACGGACGACGCGGAGGACCTGAAGATCGAGGCGGACTGGGCGGGCCAGTCGCGGTCGCTGGCTGCGTCGATGAAGGTCGAGTGGTCGGACTCTCGGCTTTCCGCCGCGCAGGCTGATGCGCGGCTGGTGCCGGAACTGTTCAGCAAAACGCAGCTCGACTTCCTCGGCACCTGCAGCGTGGGCCGGGTCAACCTCGCGGCCGTGAGCGTACTGCCGCCGATCACCGCCACGCGGTTCGAGGAGTTCACCATTGACGGCGTGACGTCAGAGGTACGGGCCGAACGCTGGCAGGTCGGCGCCGGGCTCGACTTCCTGGAGCTCTCGATCGTCTCCAAGCCGAAGAAGGCCGTCGCCGCTCAGGCCGCGCTGACCGCCTTCGTGCACCAGCAGCAGTTGCCGATCGACACCAGCCAGGTCAGCAAAACCCGCCAGGCCATCGATCACCTGATCGCAAAATCCTCGATCTGACGGCGCGTAGATAGCGCCGACGCCTGGCCGATCGTCGTGAGGTAGTCCGCGACCGCGGAGAGGTCGCCGTGGTCGGAGATCACTGCGATGTAGCCGTCGGGGCGGATCAGGACGAGAGTGCGGTCGGTGGCGGCGTACGCGCCGGCGAGGTGGCCTTCGGTGTCGGCAATGCCGTGGGGAGCAGCTTCCCCGACTACCTGCACCGTGGGCGTGGGACCGAAGGTGAGGAGCGTGAACCGGCCACCGCCGATCAGGTCGAACAGGCGGCGGTCGCCATTCAGCTTCGTTGCATCGGGCGCGCGGTCGCCTGCGCGCAGCGAGGCGGTCTCGTCACGGTCGTCGCGCGCCAGGGCGGAGCCACGGTAGCCGAGGTCGAGTTGCGTCGTACTCCCGTCGCGACGAGTCGGGATGCCTTTCTGCCGGGCAGCCTCGGCCAGGCGGCGCTCGGACAGCGCGAGCACGCCGGCCGCGATCGGTCGGCGCTCGGCCTCATACGTGTCGAGGAGCGACGCCGAAGCACCCTGTACGACGGCCGCGAGCTTCCAGGCGAGGTTGTGAGCGTCCTGAATGCCGGTGTTCATCCCCTGACCGCCCGCCGGCGAATGAATGTGTGCCGCGTCGCCCGCGAGGAACACGCGACCCGCCCGATAGCGATCGGCGAGGCGGACGTTGGCGCGCCACAGCGAGGACCACTCGGGTCCGTGGAGTTTGAGGTCGGTCCGACCACTGCGCCGTTCGAGGATTGCTTGCAGGTTGGCGAGGCCGAGTCCGGAGTCCTGACCGGGGGCGATGCTTGCCTGGTACTGGAAGAGGTCGGTCGAAGGCAGTGGGCAGAGGTTGACCATTCCGTCGGGGTGCTGCCACATGTGCCAGGCATCGCGGTCGAGCCCGTCGACGGCGACGTCCGCGACGATCATTCGCATTTCATCGCGAGTCTCGCCCTCGAACGCGATTCCCGCCTGTTTGCGTACGACGCTGTGCCCGCCATCGCACCCGACCAGCCAGCGCGCGGTGACCCGCTCGGACCGACCGTCCTTGACGACCACCGCCGTCACCGCCTCGTCCGACTGCTCGAAACCCTCCAGCAGTACGCCGAAGTCGACCGAGCCACCGAGCTCCACGAGCCGCAACCTCAGCGCCTCCTCGGTCCGCCACTCAGGTGTGATCAGGCTGGCCGGATAGGGAATGTCCGGGCGTTGACTGACCGCGTCGACGCTGTGCAACGTGACCTGGTCGTCCGGAGCGGTCGAACGGATCGGCATCGCCAACTGACCGTGAGAGCGGACGCGCTCGCCGATGCCGAGATCGTCGAACACCTCCAGAATGCGCGGCTGGATGCCCTTGCCCCGAGAGCCGGGCTGCGGCCCGGGAGCAGCGTCGATCAAGCGGAACGGGACGCCGTCGCGGGCGAGCTCACAAGCCAGCGTCAGCCCGGTCGGACCGGCACCGACGATCAGAACAGTCGTCTCAGTCATCGATTCCTCGGATTAAGAGTTGTTTTCATCTCTTCCACGAGAGTAGGTCGGTCTGGTAAGAGATGCAAACCTTCCTTAAGGTGATGGTGTGACAGTCACACGCCGGCGCGGCCCGGAGCTCGAGGCCGCCCTTCTGGAGGCAGCGTGGGATGAGCTGGTGCAGGTTGGCTTCGCCAAGCTGACGATGGAGTCCGTCGCTACCCGCGCCCACACCGGGGTCGGCGTGCTCTACCGCCGCTGGCCGAACAAAGACCAGCTCGCTCTGGCGGCACTTGAGCACTACCGGACCAGGCACCCGGTCGACGTTCCGGATACCGGCACTCTGCGCGGCGACCTTCTCGCCGCTCTGACCAGCATGGGCGAGGCGCGTGCCGAGTTCTTCGCCATCGCCACAGCGACGATCTTCTCGGGGTTACTGGCCGAAACCGGGCTCACTCGCACCCAAGCGCGCGACCGGGTCGTCGGCGACCAGCGGCTGCCGCGCATCCGGTCCATCTACCAACGCGCCCACGATCGCGGCGAAATCGACCTGAAACGGGTCCCGTCCGCCGTCTTGATGATGCCGTTCGACCTCGTCCGCCACGACCTGCTCATGAACCCGCGGCCCGTCGAACCCGCCCGCATCCTGTCGATCGTCGACGAGCTCTTCCTCCCCCTGATCTGAGCGCACACATCCCCCGTCTTGGGCGACGGCGCGGGACAAGCTCGGCACATCGTGGAACGATCGTAGGCGCAGCTGCGTGCGGGGTCGCCCGACCGTGCGGAGATGGTCGGAGGAGAGGGAGAGCACCTATGGCCGGGTCCGACGAGTGGCGCTTGTGGGGTCCTTACCTGAGCGAGCGCCAGTGGGGCACGGTGCGCGAGGACTACAGCGCGGACGGCAGCGCGTGGAGCTACCTCCCACATGACGATGCCCGCTCCCGGTCGTACCGGTGGGGCGAGGACGGGCTGGCTGGATTCAGTGATCGCGAGCAACGGCTGTGCATCGGCCTCGCGCTGTGGAACGGTCGCGATCCGATGCTGAAAGAGCGACCGTTCGGTCTCACCGGCGCGGAGGCGAACCACGGGGAGGACGCCAAGGACTACTGGTGGTACCTCGACGCCATCCCGAACCATGCCTGGAACCGGTGGCGCTACCACTATCCCCAGGCTGCCTTCCCGTACGACGACCTCCGCGCCGAAAACGGTCGACGCGGAAAGCACGACCCCGAGTACGAACTGCTGGACACCGGCGTCTTCGACGACGACCGGTACTGGATCGTCGAAGTGCACTACGCGAAGGCCGACCCGACCGACCTGCTGATGACCGTGCAGGTCACCAACGCCGGACCCGAGCCGGCGACGATCCACGTCCTGCCGACGGCGTGGTTCCGCAACACCTGGTCGTGGAGCCCCGGCACTCCCCGACCCGAACTCGCCGCCACCGGGGACAATTCCGTCCGGGTGTCGCACCCATCTCTCGGTGAGCTGGAGCTGCTGGCCGGACCGGATCCTGACGGCAGCGCACCCACGCTGTTGTTCTGCGAGAACGAGACCAACACGCAACGGCTGTACGGCGTCGCCGGGACCACGCCGTACCCCAAAGACGGAATCAACGACCACGTGGTGTCCGGTGCCGAGACGGTCAATCCGGCCCGCCGGGGTACGAAGGCGGCTGCGTGGTACCGAGCGGAGGTCGCGCCTCAGGCCACCCTTGAGCTGCGATTGCGGCTGCGTCCAGTGGGCTCCGACCCGGCGGCCGCCCTGGGACGGGATTTCGACGACGTCGTCGCGACCCGCTGGGCCGAGGCCGACGCGTTCTACGCCGACCTCACTCCCCCGGCGGCCTCAGCCGACGAGGCGATGGTGATGCGACAGGCGTTCGCCGGGATGCTGTGGAGCAAGCAGCTCTACTACTACGACGTGGCGCGCTGGCTCGACGGCGATCCCGGCCAGCCGGACCCGCCGGCGTCACGGCGGACCGGCCGGAACTCACGATGGCGAACCTTCAACTCGTTCGACGTCATGTCCATGCCGGACAAGTGGGAGTATCCGTGGTTCGCCTCCTGGGATCTCGCGTTCCACTGCATCGCCCTGGCACATGTCGACCCTGACTTCGCCAAGGACCAGTTGCTGCTGGTCTGCCGCGAGTGGTTCCAGCATCCGAACGGCGCGCTCCCGGCGTACGAATGGGACTTCGGCGACGTCAATCCGCCGGTCCAGGCGTTCGCCGCGCTGGAGGTCTTCGCGATCGACGGTGGCCGTGACCTCGACTTCCTCAGCCGGGTCTTCGACAAGCTGCTGGTCAACTTCACCTGGTGGGTGAACCGCGAGGACGCCGACGGATCGAACCTGTTCGAGGGTGGATTCCTCGGCCTGGACAACATCGGCCCGCTGGATCGTTCACACCTGCCGGTCGGCGGCGTACTCGAGCAGTCCGACGCCACCGGATGGATGGCGATGTACGCGCTGGCGATGTCGACGATCGCGGCGATCCTGGACCGGACCGGACACCGGCCGGCCGACGATCTGGTGCACAAGTTCCTCGAGCACTTCGCCGAGATCCGCGCCGCGATGAGCACGCAGGGGATGTGGGACGAGAAGGACGGGCTGTTCTACGACCGGATCGCCGTACCGGCCGGCGGTGTCGTGCCGGTCCGGGTGCACTCGATGGTCGGCATCATCCCGCTGCTGGCCGTCGCCGTGATCGACGAGCGGTACCTCGAGCAATCCATTGCCCCGGGCAAGCAGTTCGCCGAGTTCCTCGACCGGCAGGGGTTTCGCGAGCTCGAGGATCTGGTGAAGGCGAGAGTGCTGCGTGGCGAGCCCGGACGTCGGCTGCTGCTCGTCGGCGCCGCGGGGGTTGAGCAGGTACTGCGGCTGTTCGACCGGCTGTTCGATCCTGGTGAGTTCCTGTCGCCGAACGGACTGCGGTCCTTGTCGGCGTTCCACCGCGATCATCCGTACACGATCGAGGTCGAGGGAGTCCGCGCGTCTGTCGACTACGAGCCGGCCGAGTCGACCACCGACATGTTCGGCGGGAACTCGAACTGGCGTGGGCCGGTGTGGTTCCCGCTGAACTTCCTGGCCGCCGAGGCATTGGGTCGGTATCACCGCTTCTTCGGCGACGACCTCACGGTCGAGTATCCGACCGGTTCCGGCGTACGGCAGACCCTCGGCACCATCGCCGACGACCTGCGCGCGCGACTGGTGTCGATCTTCCTCGCCGGGCTCGACGGCCGGCGACCGTGCTTCGGCGGAGTCGAGAAGCTGCAGCGCGATCCGAACTGGAGGAACAATCTGATGTTCCACGAATATTTCCACGGCGATAACGCGGCCGGCCTGGGCGCGGCGCACCAGACCGGCTGGACTGGACTCGTGGCTGACCTGATCCGGCGCCGGCACGGTGTCGTTACCTCCCTCGACGACGTGCTCCGATCGCTGAGCGAGCAGAAGTCATGAGTACGGCGCTGCCCGGCCGGCCGACGCCACTCGGCGCGACGCCCGGTCCCGACGGCACCAACTTCGCGGTGGCCTCGGCGGCGGACGGCGTACTGCTGTGTCTGTTCGATGCCGATGGCAACGAGACCCAGATCCCGCTGCAGGAACGCGACGGTGAGGTGTGGCACGGACTCGTGCCCGGCGTCGGGCCTGGGCAGGCGTACGGGTACCGGGCCACCGGGCCGTACGACCCGCGGCGCGGTTTGCGCTGTAACCCGGCGAAGCTACTGCTCGACCCGTACGCCAAGGCCATCCACGGTGAGGTGCGATCCGGTCCGGAGGTGCTCGGGTACGCCGTCGACGACGCCCCGAGCGAGCTGGACTCAGCAGGACATGTACCGCGCAGCCTGGTGACGGACACGTCGTTCAGTTGGAGCGATCGGCCCCGGCCGCGTCATTCGTACGCCGACACGGTCCTGTACGAGGTCCATGTGAAGGGCTTCACGGCCGCGCATCCCGCCGTACCGGAAGATCTTCGCGGCACGTACGCCGGCCTGGCCCACGAGGCGGCGGTCGGTCATCTCGTCGACCTCGGGGTGACCACGGTCGAACTGCTTCCGGTGCATCACTATGTGCCCGAGGGGACGCTGGTCGACCACGGTTTGACGAACTACTGGGGCTACAACACCATCGGGTTCCTGGCGCCGCACGCCGGTTACTCCGCCGCGGTGCGGGCCGAGCGGCCGGGCGGGCAGGTGGCGGAGTTCCAGGCCATGGTCGACACGCTCCACGGTGCCGGACTCGAGGTCATCCTCGACGTGGTGTTCAACCACACCGCCGAGGGCAACCACCTCGGCCCCACCTTGAGCCATCGGGGGTTGCACAACCCCGCGTACTACCGGCTCGTGCCCGGCGACCAGCGCTATTACATGGACACGACCGGCACCGGCAACTCACTCAACGCGGACAACCCGTTCAGCCTCCGGCTCATCATGGATTCGTTGCGGTACTGGCTGACGGAGATGCAGGTCGACGGCTTCCGGTTCGACCTGGCACCCACGCTGGCTCGTGAGGACGGTGGCTTCGACCGGATGGCGGCGTTCTTCGATCTCGTGGCGCAGGACCCGGTCGTCTCCAGGCGAAGCTGATCGCCGAGCCGTGGGACGTGGGCCAGGGCGACAGCTACGACCTCGGCCAGTTCCCGCCGCAGTGGAGCGAGTGGAACGGCCGGTACCGCGACGTGATGCGCGACTTCTGGCGTGGATCGGACGGGCTGATCGGCGAGTTCGCGACCCGGTTCTGCGGATCGCCCGACCTGTACCGCTGGGACGGTCGGCGCCCGACCGCGTCGGTCAACCTCGTCACCGTCCACGACGGCTTCACCCTGGCCGACCTCGTCGCGTACGACGGCAAGCACAACGAGGCCAACGGTGAAGAGAACCGTGACGGTACGAGCGACAACCGGTCCTGGAACTGCGGCACCGAAGGCCCGACGAGCGATCCGGACATCCTGGCGCTGCGGGCCCGGCAGAGTCGCGCGATGCTCACCACGCTGCTGCTGTCCTTCGGCGTACCGATGCTGCTGGGCGGCGACGAACTGGGCCGCACGCAGCGCGGGAACAACAACGCCTACTGCCAGGACAATGAGATCAGCTGGTTCGACTGGTCCACCGCCGACGAGGAACTAACGGCGTTCACCAAGGATCTGATCGCCTTGCGGCGCGCACATCCGGTCTTCCGACGCCGGCGCTACCTGACCGGTATCGCGGCCGAAGAACTCCGCTGGTTCACCCCCAGCGGCACGGAGATGACGCAAGCAGACTGGGACTACCCCGGTGCCCGCGCCCTGGCCCTCTACCTGGACGGCAACGACAACCCCGACCAAGGCCCAGACGGCAGGTTACTGGTCGACGACGACTTCCTCCTCCTGGTCAACGCCTGGTGGGAACCCCTCGACTTCGCCATACCCCCCACCGACCCCACCGAGACCTGGACCCCAGTCCTCAACACCTACACCCCCCAAGACCCCACCCCCGCCAAACTAACCCCAGGCGACCACCTAACCATCCACCCCCGCTCAATAACCCTCCTACAAGCCCACCGCTAAACCCCACACCACCTCAGGCGTGCAGTTAGCAGGTGCGTGGCACGTCGATGATCCGTAAGCTCTAGCAGCGGCCCTGGTACCGCCCGTGTTTCGGCCGCTTCGGATCAAGGAGCAACATGAGGCGTTTCCTTGCAGTGGCGCTCGGCATCATCCTGGCCCTGGTCGGGCTGGTCCCGATGCCACCGGCGCAAGCTGTGCAGACCAAGAGCCCCGGACCGAGCGTCGTGCTTTCTTGGGGCGTGAATCCCGACGGCACCGTCGTACCACTCAACGCGGCCGCCAAGGCAAGGGCCTCCGCGCCGTCGAAGGAGGCGCGGTCGTGTACGTGGGAGCCGGACGGCAAGTGCTACTGGTACACCGGCCCCGGCCAGTTCAACCGCCGCAGCATCTGTTTCCAGAACAACCTGGGGGTCTACTGGAACTACGTGCAGGCGCAGCAGGGCTTCGAGTCCGGTACGTCAACGGTCAAGTTCTACAACCACGGCGCATCGACCGGAACGCCGGCCTCGTGCGAGTCCAGTGGCGACTGGCTACCGTCACAAATCCTGTACTACCAGGCGTACGGCACGGACGACGGCCGCTGCTTTCACTTCACGCAGCCCGTCGACATCATCGGCTATTACGACAATCCGGCCACCATCTGGATGAACGCTTCGCCGAACCGTCCGGCAGCCTGCACCGACACCCTCCAGCACCGCAACAACAACATCTCGAGAGCCATCGGCATCATCCTCGGCCTCGCCGAATTCAGCAGTTCAACCAACCTGACCGCATCCGTCATGAACACCTACTTCAGCGGCTCCTACAACTTCCCCGGCGTCGACGACCGCAACGCCCTCTACTGGCTCTACTACTACAACTCCCTCTAACCCAGCCACTCTTGCTCTTCTTTGAGGGTTTGGACTACTCAGTGGACTGGCTGGGGGTAACTTCGACGACGAGGTGTTTGGTTATTGGTTGTTCGCTTTGAGTGCTGACGTCGGCTATGCCGCAGAGGAGGTTCAGTTCGGGCATGTAGCCGGCGGTGTTGCCGCGGGGCAGGTTGTGTTGGACTGCGCGGTAGCCGTAGACGGATCGGGTGGTGCCGTCTTTGGAGAAGCTGCGGATGTCGACGAGGTCGAAGTCGGCCAGGCCGCGGTCGCTCATGTCGTCGGGGTTCATGAAGACGACGGTGCGGATGCCGGCCAGGCCGCGGTAGCGGTCGTCGTTCGCGTACACCGTGGTGTTGAACTGGTCGTGCGACCGCACAGTGGTGAGCATCAGCCGGCCCTCGCCGGGATCGACGTCGTCGGGCAGCGGTACGGCGAGGAACTCGGCCCGGCCGGATGCGGTCGTGAAGACGCGGTCCCGCTGCGGCTGGGAGAGACGGAAACCGTGCGGGGCCCGGACCCGTTTGTTGAAGTCCTCGAAGCCGGCGAGCGCCTGGGACATCGTGTCCCGGATGCGGTCGTAGTCCTCGACGTACTGCTCCCACGGCGTCGCGCTGTCGGGCAGGGTCGCCCGGGCCATGCCGGCCAGGATCGCGCACTCCGATCGCAAGTGCTCCGAGGCGGGCTTGTTCATGCCGCGCGAGATGTGCACCATCGCCATCGAGTCCTCGACGCTGATGCCCTGCTCGCCACTGGCCTGCCGATCCTTCTCGCTGCGCGCGAGGCACGGCAGGATCAGCGCACGCTTGCCGTGCACGATGTGACTGCGGTTGAGCTTCGTACTGACCTGGACGGTGAGCTCGCAGTTGCGCAGCGCCTCGAACGTGTACGGCAGGTCAGGCGCCGCGAGGGCGAAGTTCCCGCCCAGAGCCACGAAGACCTTCACGTCGCCGCGGTGCATCGCATGGATCGTGTCGACCGTACCCATCCCGTGCTCGCGCGGCGGCTCGAACCCGCACGCATCGCGAAGCCGGTCCAGGAAAGCCGCCTCCGGCCGGTGGTCGATGCCGCAGGTCCGGTTGCCCTGCACGTTGCTGTGACCCCGCACCGGGCTCGGCCCGGCGCCGATCCGGCCGATGTTGCCGCGCAACAGCAGCAGGTTGACGATCTCGCGAATCGTGTCCACGCCGTGCTCGTGCTGAGTCAGCCCGAGGCACCACGCGATGATCACCCGCTCCGACGCCAGGTACGAGTCGGCGAGCCGACGGATGTCGGCCTCCGCGATCCCCGAGTCCCGGACCAGGTCGGCCCACGGCGTCTCCTCGACCACTGAGCGGTACGCCTCGAATCCGGCCGTGGACTCGTCGATGAAGGACTGGTCGAGTACGCCGGGGTCTTTGGCCGCCGTCTCGAAGACGGCCTTCGCGACACCGCGGAGCAGAGCCATGTCCCCGCCGATCCGCACCTGCACGTTCATCGTCCCGGTGCGGGTGGTGTGGAAGGTGGCCATGTCGACGAACTCGTGCGGCACGATCGTGCGCCGCGAGGCCGCCTCGATCATCGGGTTGATGTGTACGAGCGCGGCCCCCCGGCGATCGGCCTCCGCGAGCCAGGTCAGCATCCGGGGTGCGTTCGTGGCCGCATTGTCGCCCATCAGCCAGATCGCGTCGGCCGACTCCCAGTCGTGGAGGTCGGTCGTCCCCTTGCCCGTCCCGATGGCCGCGGTCAGAGCCCGCCCGCTGGCTTCGTGACACATGTTCGAGCAGTCCGGCAGGTTGTTCGTACCGAACTCCCGCACCCACAACTGGTACAGGAACGTCGCCTCGTTGCTCAGCCGTCCCGACGTGTAGAAGGCGGCCTCGTGTGGGCTCGACAGACGGCGCAACCTCCCGCCGACCAGGGCGAACGCATCCTCCCAGGTGATCGGCAGGTACTTGTCGCTGTCCGGGTCGTAGGTCATCGGCTCGGCCAGCCGGCCGACGGCCTCGAGGTCGTGGTCGGTCCAACCGGCCAACTCGGTGACCGTGTGCGCGGCGAAGAACGCGCGGTCGGCCTTGGCCGGTGCCATCTCCCAGGTGACGTGCTTGACGCCGTTCTCGCAGATGTCGAGGTGTAACCCGGTCGGGTCGTCCGGCCAGGCGCAGCCCGGGCAGTCGAACCCGCCGTTCTCCTGGTTCATCACGAGGATTGCGTGCATCGCGTTCACGGGCTCCGGCGCCCGTTCGATGATGCGCCCGACGCTGCGGGCCGCACCCCAGCCCGCCGCGGGGTGGTCGTACTCCCGCCGCGAGTGCTTGCCGTCGGGCACCGGACCGGATCCCACCGCCGGTACGCCCGCCACCGCGCCGAGTAACCGCAGCTCAGCGTCGCGCTTCTCGTCTGCTGACATCGCCGCTCTCCTTGCCCGGCGACGCCGCCCGCAGCCGCCGTACCCGATCGAGCGTAGGAGCCTCCGGCCGCCCGCGCCAGTCATCTCCGCACAAATACCTGCTGGCGGGTAGAGCAGTTGACCGCGTGGGCGCGGATCCGCCACTGTGAAGAGATTGACGCACTGGGAGTGCTGATGAAATCGAGAGCCGGCGGCTTCGTCGCAATCGCGATGCTGCTGTCGGCCTGCACACCCGACCCAGCAGCCAGCCCGGTCTCGCTGCCCTCCCCCGCGGCCGGCGTCGTCACCTTCTACGTCTCGTTGCCCAGTTCAACGACCGCCCTTTTGCAAGCCGCGACAGCGGTCGCGACGCCCGGTTCGGGCCAATACCGCCACTTCCCGAAGGAATCCGAGGTCGGCGCGAAGTACGGCGCATCGGATGCCCAGATCAAGGACGTGACCGCCTCGATCACCAAGCTGGGGCTGCAGTTCGCCGCTGACCCGAGCCGTCTCTTCGGGCGCGTCAGCGGTACGACGTCCCAGTGGGAAACGGCTCTGGGCACACCGCTGACGGTCCAGGCGGCATCGGCATCCAGCCCGTTCACCACTTACAGCCTTCCGCAGCAACTACCCGCGGCACTGCAGACATCCAGCAGTGCCGTGATCTTCCCGCAGGCACAGGTGTACGACGCCACCGCCGAAGGCAACCGCCCGCCCAGCGCAAACCGGCCGACGCCCGCCGCGAAGACGGCCACCCCGTCCACCCCGGCCCAGCCCTGGCCGCTCAACACCGGCACGCCGCTGACGGCGAGCTGCTCCGCTCCGCCACTGCAGCAGCAGGAGGTCTACACCGGCCAGCAGGTCAGTCAGGCGTACGGGATCGACACCCTGCGCAGTTCGGTGTCCGGCACACCGACCATCACGGTTCTCGACCTCGGTGGCGGTTGGTTGCCGAGCGACCTCCAACTCGCCGGCGAATGCTTCGGCTACCAGCCACCGCAGATCAAGCAGGCTCAAGGCGACGGCGTACCGACCACGATCGCGAATGCCGACGGCGAGACCTCGCTGGACCTGCAGACCGCGATCGCCGTCGCTCCGGCCGCGCAGCTGCGGCTGGTCCAGACGACACCTACAGGCATGCTCGACGCCTTCAGCCGGGCCATCGGTGACCCCGCCGGCCCGCCCGACGTGGTCACCTTGTCGTACGGCGGCTGCGCCCTCGACGAGCAGCACGCACTACCGGCCTACACCGGTGTCATCGACGCGGTACTCGCCGTGGCCGCCATGACCGGGGTGTCGACGTTCGTTGCCGCCGGTGACGCCGGATCCACCACCTGCGGCACCAATCTCGGCCGTACGACGCTGTCGTATCCGGCGGTCTCGCCGTTCGTCACCGCGGTCGGCGGGACCAGGCTCGCACTCGGCGCCGGAAACGTCCGCGTCGCCGAGACCGTCTGGAACGACTCGCCGTACGGCGTCAGCGGGGCCGGAGGCGGCGGAATCAGCCGGTTGGAGGCGCGCCCGTGGTACCAGAACGGCGTCAGCAGCCAACCGACCCGCGTCGTCCCTGACGTCAGCGCACTCGCCGACATCGTGCCCGGCTGGCCGGTCGTGATCAGCGGGACACTGCAGCCCGTCGGCGGCACCAGCGGCTCGACGCCGCTGCTCGCGGCGACCACCGCGCTGGTCGCGGCGAACGAACGCACAGCCGGCCGGCCCCCGATCGGGCTCGCGAACGGCTGGTTCTACCAGGCCAAGTCGACACCATCGACCTTCTACGACGTGACCAAGGGCACCAACGACCTGGCCAAGGTCGGGTGCTGCCAAGCCGCCGTGGGGTACGACCCGGCCAGTGGCCTGGGTGTGCCCAATTGGGCGACGTTGCCCGCAGCTCTGCCGAAGCCAGACTGACGGGGGTCAGCATGGACTACCAGGAGTACTTGTTCGAGGCGCGACAGATGCAGGCCCTCTCACTGGCCGTGCATATCCCGCTGGTCTGCTTCGGGATCGCGTTCCCGGTCCTGATCCTGTTCTGCGAGTGGCGGTACCTGCGGACCGGTCAGCAGATCTACCGGACGCTGGCGCGGCGATGGTCGAAGGTGATGGTCGCGCTGTTCGCGGTCGGCGTGGTGACCGGGACGATCCTCAGCTTCGAACTCGGCCTGCTGTGGCCGGAGTTC
The DNA here is from genome assembly GCF_053608045.1 of Kribbella sp. NPDC055071. Lineage (NCBI taxonomy): Bacteria > Bacillati > Actinomycetota > Actinomycetes > Propionibacteriales > Kribbellaceae > Kribbella > Kribbella sp. NPDC055071. The sequence goes on along the minus strand of NZ_JBSGUS010000018.1, from coordinate 99,873 downwards.
ATGGCGAGGTTCGGCAACGTGTTCGGGCTCGGCTTCACGCTCGAGGGCTTCTCGTTCTTCGTCGAGGCCATCTTCGTGGGCATCTACATCTACGGCTGGGACCGCCTGTCGCCGCGGATGCATTTTCTGGCCGGGATCCCGGTCTCGATCGCCGGGGTGGCCGGATCGATGTTCGTGATCGCGGTGAACGGCTGGATGAACCATCCGGGCGGGTTCGGCCTGCAGGACGGCAAGGCGATCAATGCCCACCCGTGGTCGGCGCTGTTCGCCAACCCGTTCTTCTGGCACGAGTTCGTGCACATGTACTTCGCGGCGTACATCGTGGCCGGATTCCTGGTGGCTGTCCCGTACGCGTGGGGCTTCCTGCACGGCCGACGCGGCCGGTACCACCGCACCGCACTGAAGGTCGCACTGTCCGCGGCTTCCGTGGCGGCTCCCCTGCAGATCGTGATCGGCGACTGGGCCGCGCGGACGGTCGCAGAGGAGCAGCCGATCAAGCTCGCCGCCTTGGAGGGCCTCGGCGAGACCACCCGCGGAGCGCCGGAGCACCTGCTCGGCTGGTACAACGGCCATGAGGTGGTCTGGGGGCTCGGGATCCCGCGGCTGCTGTCGCTGCTCGCGTTCCACAACCCGAACGCAACAGTTCAGGGGCTCAACACTGTCCCCGTGGAGGATCAGCCGCCGATCAACGTAGTCCGGTTCGCCTTCCAGACGATGGTCGGGATCGGGACGCTGCTGGCCTTGCTCGGCCTGGTGTTCCTGTACGTCCGGTTCCGCCGCCGGCGGCTGCCCGAGTCGCGGTGGTTCTACCGAGCCGTCGTACTCGCCGGTCCCCTGGCGGTGGTCGCGCTGATCGCGGGGTGGATCACCACGGAGGTCGGACGACAGCCCTGGGTGGTGTACGGGATCATGCGCACCGCCGACGCGGTGACGGGCGCGTCCGGCATACCGATCGGGTACGCCGCTCTGTGCCTGGTCTACCTGGGTCTGGCCGGGGCGGTCGGGTGGTTGCTGCACCGGTTCAGCCGGGCGCCTCTCGACGACGATTCGGAGGCAGGTGCGCTGCCATGACCATCATCCCGATCCTCCTGATCCTGGCCGGCATCGTCGCGTACACCGTGCTGGCCGGCGCGGACTTCGGCGCGGGTCTGTGGACACTGCTGTCCGGTGGCGGGCGGGCCAGCTCGAAGGCGACCCGCGACCACGCCAGGCATGCGATCGGCCCGGTGTGGGAGGCCAATCACGTTTGGTTGATCTTCATCCTCGCGGTCTGCTGGACGACCTACCCGGTGGCGTTCGGATCGATCACCTCGACACTCGCCGTGCCGCTGTTCATCGCCGCCCTCGGGATCGTCCTGCGCGGCGCGTCGTACGCGCTGCGTGGACAGCTCGAGCAGGGCCGGGGGCAGCGCGCGATCGAGAACCTGTTCGCGTTGTCGTCGATCCTCACGCCGTTCGCCCTCGGGACGGTCGTCGGCGCCATCGCAAGCGGTCGCGTCCCGGTCGGCAACGCCGCCGGGAACCTCATGACCAGTTGGCTCAATCCCACGTCGATCTTCATCGGGGTGCTGGCCGTGGTGACCGGTGGGTACCTCGCGGCCGTTTACCTGGCGGCCGACGCCCACCGGCTCGGCGAAGACCTGCTGGAACAAGACTTCCGGGCCCGTGCGCTGATCTCCGGTGTGGTGGCCGGGGCGCTTGCGATCGCCGGTCTGTTCATCGTGCACGCCGACGCTCCGGCGTTGTCCCACGGTCTGATGCACGGCGGCGGTCTGGCCATGGTTGTTCTCTCCGGTGTGGCAGGCCTGGCCACGATGGTGATGGTCTGGCGCAGCCTGTTCGGCCCGGCCCGCGTCTCCGCGGCGCTCGCGGTCGCAGCCATCATCGCCGGCTGGGCGCTGGCGCAACGGCCACAGTTCCTGCCCGGCCTCACGGTCTCCCAGGCCGCGGCCGGCCGGTCCACGCTGATCGCCGTCCTCGTCGCGGTCGCCGGTGGCGCGATCGTGCTGATCCCGTCGCTGATCCTGCTGTTCCGGCTGTTCCTGCTCGGCCGCCTCGGCGCCGCGGAGAGCCCCGACGGCCAGGTGACCGCCGTACCCACGGCGTCCCGCGAACCCAACCGCCGCACGCTCTCCGCCGTCGCAGTCATCGCTCTGCTCGTCGGTGCGGGCCTGACCGTACTCGCGCCAACCGGCTGGCTCCTTGCCGTAGGCATCGTTCTGCTGGTCGTGTGCGCCGCTACCACCTTCGGCCTGTCGGCGACGTCCGACTAGCGCCGGCTAGACCGTCCAGTGGAAGCCGGCGGCGAGGTTCAGCGTGACAGCGAACGTCAGATACATCAGCCACACCCCGGTCACCACGCGAATCAGGCCGAGGACGGACTCGAAGAAGCGCACCCCGAAGACGACGAAGAAGTCGGCGATGTAGACCCCGGCCAGTCCGATGAACAACAGTCCGACCGGCCAGTCCCCGGCGTGGAAGAAGACGGTCGCACCGAGTGCGGAGATGACCGTGAACGCGATCGACATACCGGCGTTCGGCCGCGGATCGTTGCCCCGGTAGCGGTTCCAGCCGAGGGCGAGCCAGTGAATCCCGTACGCCGAGAAGGCGAGGGCCGCCATGTAGAGGGTCCGGTCCGCGCCGAAGACCTGGAACCAGGTCAATCCGATGAACAGGATCAGGCCGGTCACCAGTTGGCACAGGCCCGGCATCCACAGGCCCCAGACGCCGAGCGAACGGTCGACCCGCTCGTCCCGGCGGGGAAATCCGAACAGCTCCTGCGTTCCCCAGATCAGATAGCCGGTGCCCAGGCCGAAGAAGCCCAGGGCGAGCGGCGGAAATTGTGAGGCCGCGAAGGTGAGATTCATGAGGCCGTCTCTTCTCCAGATTCGTGATGACGGACTCGTCCGAGCCCGTACTCCCACCATCGCGACGGCTCACCTCCGTGTCGCTACGGCTGACTTCAAAGCGGTATACCCGCTGGCCAGCATCGCGAATGGGGGCTGATGGCGATGCCAGGCACGCTCCTGGCCAGCCATCGTGGTGAGGGTGGATAACAGCAGCGATACAACCCAGCCGATCTGGCTGAGGATCTGGCAATCTGCTCGGCAGGGATCTGTGATGCCTTCGGCGATGGCGATCCATGTGTCTGTCGAGCTCCATGTCGCTCACAAGTCGGGCGTCCCGTTGACCATTCAGCAACTGCGCAAGGCCGGTGTCTACTCGGTTCGGTACGACGAGGACAGCGACCGCATGTTGCACGAGGTGTTCGCGCCGTACGGAATCCCTTATCGGCAGGCGATTGGATGAGCACCGCCGTTGACGGTTCGCCGGCGACGGGACATCCGCTGCGCTGGCGGACCTTGGGAGTCAGTCAGCTCGCCGCGTTCATGGCCCTGCTCGACGTCAGCATCGTCAATGTGGCGCTGCCCTCGATCGAGCGGGGCCTCGGTGTCTCGGCAGGAACGGCGCAGTGGGTCGTGTCGGGGTATGCGCTCAGTTTCGGACTGGCGCTCGTACCGGCCGGTCGGCTCGGTGACGCGCTGGGACGGCGCCGGATGTTCCTGATCGCGCTGGCGTCGTTCATCCTGACCAGCGCGCTCACCGGCGCGGCACCGACCATCGGGCTGCTGATCGGTGCACGCCTGCTGCAAGGGATCGCGGGCGGGATGCTCCTGCCACAGAACTCGGGCCTGATCCAGGAGCTCTTCCAGGGACCCGAACGGGGTAGGGCGTTCGGCATCCTCGGTGCAACGGTCGGAGTCGCGACCGCGACCGGCCCTGTCGTCGGTGGACTGATCATCACTCTGATCGCCGGTGCCGACGCCTGGCGCTGGGTGTTCTACGTCAACGTGCCGATCGGCCTGGTCGCGCTGCTGCTGGCAGCGCGGTGGGTTCCGGGGCGTTCCGGAGCCGGCCGCCGTGTCCACCTGGACCTGGTCGGGTCGATGCTGCTGGGAGCGGGTGTGCTCTGCCTGCTGCTCCCAGCAGTGGATGCCGAGAGCAACGGTCTGGGCCACGACTGGTGGCTGCTCGTCGCCGCCGTCGTGCTGCTGACCGCCTTCGCCCGCTGGGAGCTACGGACCGTACGACGCGGTCGCCAGCCGGTGCTCGATCCACATCTGGCCCACACCTCCGGCTTTGCCACCGGCTCGCTCATCGGCATGGTCTACTTCGTCGGATTCACCGGTATCTGGCTCGTGCTGGCACTGTTCTTCCAGGACGGGTACGGCTACTCGCCGCTGCGTTCCGGGCTGGCCGTGACTCCGTTCGCGATCGGGATCGCGGTCTCCGCGGCGATCGCGGGCCGTCTGGTCTCGAGATTCGGTCGGGTACTGACGGTGGCCGGGCTGACGGCAACGATTGTCGGGCTCGTCGCCACCGCGCTGCTGCTGCGGCATGTCGGTGGCGACACCGCGGCGTGGGTCGCCGCCGGACCGCTGCTGCTGGCCGGTCTCGGAGGTGGCATGGTCACCTCCCCCAACGTGACGCTGTCCCTTCAGCACGTCCCCGTCCAGATGGCCGGCGCGGCGGGTGGCGCCCTGCAGACCGCGCAGCGAATCGGCTCGGCGATCGGTACCGCCGTACTGGCGACGATCTTCTACCGCGTGCTCACGAGCTCTGCACACGACTACTCGCGAGCTGCCTCGGACGCGCTGCTGAGCGCCTCCGCACTCATGGTCGTGGCCTTGCTGATCGCTACCGCAGACCTCGTTACGCACCGCCGTCAGTGAGCCGGCGCTTCTTCCGGCGGCGCAGTACGACGAAGACAGCGACCGCCAACGCGATCACGGCCAGCGGCACATAGGTGATGTAGTGGTCCAGCTGCGTCAGCGAAGCCGAGAAGGCGTAGCCGAGTAGGACACAGCCCGCGCCCCAGACCACCGCACCGGCCACGTTCCACGGTAGAAAGGTCCGGAGATACCGCATCCGGGCCATGCCGGCCAGGCCTGGCATCAACGCCCGCAGACCTGCGGTGAACCGGCCGAGCAGTACGGCGCGACCGCCGTACCGGCGAAGGAAGTCATCGGCACGCACCCACCGATCGTCACCGACCCGGCGACCCAACGCCGACGAGCGCAATCTCGGGCCGAGCCGACGACCGACCTCGTACCCAACGCTGTCGCCAAGGGCCGCCGACCCGACAGCCACAGCCACCATCGGCCACAACGAGATCCAGCCCTGGTGGGCCGCGAATCCGGCCACCACCAAGGCTGTCTCTCCGGGCAGAACCAGCCCGACCATCACGGCGGCCTCGGCAAACGCGAGTGCGCCGGCGATGACGTAGAACCACGGCCCGAGCTGTGCACCGATCTGCTGCAGGAATCCGAGCATTGTCAGGGCGCCCTTCGTCGGCTGATCGGTGCCGTCCTAGCGAGGATCTCCGCCGTCCTCGCCGGCGAGGAACCGGCTGGGATCGCCCGCGGCGCTGGCGTTCCGCTCCAGCCAGGCGCTCAGCCCGCGGGGATCCCGGCGTTCGAGTTCATCCAGATAGTGCTGTCTGGCTTCCACGATGCGCAACCGAGCGGCCGCTGTGGTGGCGCCACGGAGGGCTTCGTAGCTCTCCTGCCAACGCCGGCACAGCTCAGCCGTAGTCAGCGCGCGGCTGTGGGCGACCTGCCCGCGTCGCCGAGTGATCCGGCGCATGACCGGCGGTGACGTCACAGCGAGAATAGCCAGCAAAGACGGCCCCGCGATACCGAGCAGGACGATATAGCCCGCGAACGCGACGACGGCTGCGATCACCGCGCCGACCGTGAGAGCTGCGTTCCACGCTCTGGCGGCGAGAGGTGCGCCCTGCGACTTGGACCAGCGACTGCTCGCAACGGTCGATCCGATCAGCGCACTGATGAAAAAGAGACCGAATACACCGGCGGGCGATACCAGGAAGAGTCCTGCGACCACGCCGAGTACGACGACTACGCCGCACGCGACGCTCCAGACGAACTGGTAGACCTGCCAGGGGTGGGTGCGGCGTCTCATCTCGATACCTCTCGGAAGTGCGGGATTGCACTCTTGAAGCATCGCGCGGAGCGTGTGGTGTTGTCGTCGACGTGAGCACCAAGTAGATGGGCGTGCTGACCGGAGTTCTGCTGTGCCTGCTAGCTGGAACTGCTGTCAGGGCTTCGGGGTCACCACGGCGTAGATGTGGTGGAACCCGATCACACTGAGGTCGCCGTGTTCGAAGGCCTGCACGCTGAGGTGGCCGACCGTCGCATACCCGGGCTCGTAGTACGTCAGGTCGTCGCCGGTGCGGCCGATCAGCAGGATGTAGTGCCGCGGGACCCAGTTGCCGATCAGGACGGGCACTGGGTGACCCTCGCCGGCCGCCTCGGCCGCGTCCGTCCGGGCCGACCGATCAGCGAGTCTGGGCTGGTAGCGGGTTCCGAGAACGCCGGCGTACCGGTTGAGCTCCGCGCTCATCCCGAGCGGGGTCGAGCCGAGCCGTTGCGGCCAGAAGCGGTTGGTCGCCGCGTGAATGCGGTCTTCCTCGGCGGTCAGCCGCGCCTGGAACTGCTCCGGGGCGGCGTCCGAACGTGCGGTGCTGTCACCGGTCGTGAGGTAGAGCGCGTAGTAGGGGTCGGTCATCGCGCGCGCCATCAGGAGGGTCATCGGCCCGCAGCTCGTGTCGTCGGGCTGCTGCACCGGCGCCGAGCGGTAGGCCACCCAGCCGGATCCGTCCGGTTCGAGCAGGTCGAGGTGAGTGTGCAGCCAGCGTGGCCGCTTGCCCCGGATCAGACCGGCGAACGAGGCGACCTCGTCGGCGGTATGTCCGGCGGCGACCACGTCGACGACGTACGGCCGCTCGTCGCGGCCGGCCGCCGCCATCGTGGCCTGCACCCGGTCGCGGTCGGTCGGCGACATCGCGTCCAACCGCTCCCCTGCCCGCTCCGCCGGTGACTGCGTGGCGACCGGATCCTGGTGCGCGACGGCGGGCGTCTGGGCGAGCGCCAACTGCGGGCCGAGCCCGTACGACGCCAGCGAGAGCAGCATGGCCGTTGCCCTCAGCATCGATCCCATCTTCACGACCTACACCTCTCCACGGCACCAGGGTTCTGTCACTTCCCACGGTGCCGATCGGGCGGCCGGATTTCGTCACTGCGAGCGGGCGTCCGTCGTACCGGATAGCCGGAAGCCCGGACCCGGGCACGGTTGCAGCTAGCCGGATTGTCCGGCCGTCGGACAGTTCGGCATGCTGGAGCCATGGAGTTGCGCTGCTTGATCGTCGATGACAGCCCTCATTTCCTGGCGGCTGCCCGCGGTCTGCTGGAGCGCGAGGGCATGCAGGTCGTGGCCGTGGCCTCGACCGGGGACGAGGCTGTCCGCCTCGCCCTGGAGCTCGGGCCGGATCTCGCCCTGGTCGACATCGATCTCGGCCGCGAGAGCGGGTTCGACGTCGTCCGCCGGTTGACCTGCGAGACCGCCCTGCAGGCGGCCGGCGTGATCCTGGTGTCCACCCACGCCGAGGAGGACTTCGCCGACCGCATCTCGGCCAGCCCGGTCGCCGGTTTCCTGCCCAAGACCAGACTGTCGGTCCCGGCGATCCGCGGCGTGCTGGGACTCAGCGCTTGATCCTGGGCCTGATCCTGGGCCTGATCCTGGGCCTGCTCCTGATCCTGGGCCTGATCTTGGGCCTAGCGCGTCTCGAGGAACGTGACCACCGCGAGCACCCGGCGGTGGTCGTCGTCGGTCGCAGGCAGGCTCAGCTTCGCCATGATGTGCCGGACGTGCTTCTCCACCGTGCCCTCGGTCACCCACAACCGCCGGGCGATGCCGGCGTTCGAACGGCCCTCGGCCATCAGCGCGAGGACCTCCTGCTCCCGCTCGCTCAGTCCCCCCAGCGGGTCGTTGCGGCGGCGCATGCTGACCAGCTCCTGCACGAGCGCGGGGTCGATCACCGAACCGCCCTTGACGATCCGCTCCACCGTCTGGAGGAACTCGTCCACATCGGTGATCCGCGTCTTCAGCAGATAGCCGATCCGTTCACCGGTCGCCAGCAGTTCCATCGCGTGCTCGACCTCGGTGTGGGCCGACAGCACCAGGATGCCGATCCCCGGCAGCTCCGTGCGGATCTGGCGGGCGGCGTCCAGACCCTCCGTGGTGTTCGTGGGCGGCATCCGGATGTCGAGCACGACCAGATCGGGTTGCTCGTCGCGCACCAGCGGGAGGATCCACGCGCTGTCGCCGGTCTGCCCGACCACCTCGAAGCCCGCCTGCTGGAGGAGCCTCGCGAGTCCTTCGCGCAGGAGTACGTCGTCCTCGGCAAGCAGCACCCGCGTCGGAGCGGCGGCATTGGCGCCGCTCGGCTGTGGTGACGTGCCGGTCGTCATGGCAAAGAGTATCCCCGATGACGCCGTCATGCGACGTGAGTCCAGGGCGCACGGGATGACGCCAGCCGCTGAGCCGTCAGACAGACCGTCGCGAGCAGCACCAGGGCGACCAGGAGGGGCACGGTGTGCCAGCCCGCGCGCTCCAGAAGTGCTCCGACCAGCCCGCCGAGGAACATGGCCGACGCGGAGAGCAGACGGCGGCCGGCCCTCGATCCGGGACCACCTGCCAGGCGGCTGTCAGCCGCCGTACCCGTGATGGTCAGCGTCAGCACTGTGGTCGTGAGATCGGGAACCGCCAGCCACCGGGCCACTGCGTTCTGCACACCCAGCCCGAGGCCGAGCAGGACGAGGAGCGGATAGCGGGTGCCGTCCGCTCCGAGCACCGCGGCCACTGCGAACGCGGCGCCGACGAGCACTACCTCGACGACCAGCGCGTGGTACAGGACTCGGGCCCGATGCGCGTCACCGCCGCGAATGATGCGCCCGCACACCAGGGCTCCCGCGGCGAAAGCGAGCAGCGCAACGATCGCGGCCAGCAGCGAGAAGCCCGGTACGCCGGCGATCGCGAATCCACCGAACACGACGTTCCCGGTCATGTTCGCCACGAAGACGTGCCCGAGCGACAGATAACTGAACGCGTCGACCAGGCCGGTGACCACCGTGAGCACGAGCATCAACGGCTGCAGCGGGCCGTGCCGATCCCCTTCGCGCGGTACGGCGGTATGCCACGCCTCGCTCAGCAAGCTGGTCACGACGCACGCTCCAGGTCTGCCCGCAGGGCTCGGCGGCCGCGGTGGATTCTCGACATCACGGTTCCCCGGGGGATCCCGACGATGTCGGCGATCTCCTGGTAGCTGAATCCCTGGACGTCGAAGAGCAGGACGACGCGCCGGTAGCGCTCAGGCAACGACGTCAGCGCCGCTTGCAGTCCCTGGTCGGGGATCGCATCCAGCACGGCGGTTTCCGCCGAGGCCGCGACGCTGTGCAAGACAGGGCCGGGGTTGTCCTGCCAGTCGTTGTGGGAAACGGTCACCGGCTCGCTCTGGCGCTTGCGATAACTGGTGATGAAGACGTTGCGCTGGATCCGGAACAGCCACCCACGCAGGTTGGTTCCGGGCTCGAATCCCGCGAAGCCGCGATAGGCGCGCAGGTAGGTCTCCTGCAGCAGGTCCTCCGCATCGGCGGGATTTCCGGTCAGCCGCAGCGCACCGACGTACAAGCGTTGCCGAAGCGGGACCGCCTCGGCCTCGAATCGCTCCTTGAGCTCCTGGGTACTACGCTGTGATCGCACCCTTGGAGCATCGCGCGGAGCAGGCGGTGCCGTCGTCGCGGTGAGCACCCAACCGACAGGCCCGGTGGCGGGAATCCAGGCATGCCCGCTAGCAGGAACTCAGCTCCCGATCGGGAGCTCGCAGATGGCCGTCGTACCGCGGCCGGGCGGGCTGTCGACGACGAAGGAGCCGCCGAGAGCGTCGAGCCGGTCCTTGAGTCCGACCAGCCCTGAGCCGAGCGCGGGATCGGCGCCGCCGATGCCGTCGTCCCGTACGACCAGCAGAAGCCTCGAGGTGGACACCTCCGCGCTCACTTGCACAGTGGTCGCCTGCGCGTGTTTGGCCGCGTTGGCCAGCATCTCCGAGACGACGTAATACGCCGCAACCTCGACCGCCTCGGGCAGCCTGCCCTCGATCCGGGCTTCGAGCTTCACCTCCACGACCGACCTGCGGGCCAGCGCCCGCAGTGCCGGGCCCAGCCCCGACTCCGACAGAACCGCCGGGTGGATCCCGCGGGCGATCTCGCGGAGCTCGTCGATCACCTCGACGAGCTCGGCGGCGATCTGCTCGATCTCGGCCCGGGTCTCCTCCGGCCCGGTGAACCCGGTCGCCGCCGACCGCAGCCCGAGTGCCAGCGAGACCAGGCGCTGCTGGGCGCCGTCGTGCAGGTTCCGCTCGATCCGGCGACGGGCCTCGTCCGACGCCGACACCAGCCGTGCCCTCGAGGTCATCACCTCCGCGCGGCTCTGCGCGTTGGCCACCGCCGTCGCGACCAGGCTGGTGAAGTCCGTCAGCCTGTCCTCGACGCCGGCCGGCAGGGGTCCTTCGCTGGATCCGAGGGCGATCAGGCCCCAGACTCGCCCGTCGACCTGGACCGGCATCGCGACGGCCGCGCGGAGGCCTTCGCGCAGGTACGGTTCGCCGCCGGGGACCGCGGCGTAGTCGTCGATCCGCGCGGCCCGTCCGGTGCGCTGGACCGTCGCGGTCAGTCCGGTCGGCGGATAGCCCTCCCACGGCTCACCGATCCGCACGTGCGGTCCGGTCGTACCTTCGCTCGCGACCAAGGTCGCCGTACCGCCGGGCTCGAAGCGGATCATCCGGGCCGTGTCGCCGCCGAAGTGCCGCAACACCTCCTCTGTCACCGCCCCGAAGACCACCGCAGGCGCTTCGCCGGCCGCGACCAGCAGGGCCAGCCGACGTAAGGAGGCCTGCGTGTCGGCCATGTCACCGCTGGCCTTCTCGGCTTCGACGGACCGACGGCCCGCATCGGTGGTCACCGCGCCGACGATCACCGCCATCACCAGGAACAGCACCAACAGCAGGACTGTGGCCGCATCCAGCGCACGCAGCGGAGGCAGGATGTACCAGTCGTACGCCAGGATCACGACGACGCCGACCGGCAGGGCATACATGATCCCGCTGAGCCGAGCGATGCCGAAGACAACGATCAGCAGGACCACGCCGACGATGACCACGGGCACGTGACCGCGAGCCGCCGTACACACGACAGCGGCCAGGACGAACGCAACGACGCCCGCGGCCAACGCGCCCACACACTCCAGCAGCAACGGTCCGCGGAGTCGCAACCATCCGAGGCTCAGCACTCGTCGAGCGTCCCACCGCCGTCCGGACCGCACAACCATTGTTCCCGCTACCAGGGGCATACGAGGACGGCTGCCCGGGACGATTCCGCCGGCCCGGCTGGCGATGCTGGGGACAGCATCGAGTCGACGGAAGTGAGTGAAGACGATGAGACAGGCAGGAATCAAGGCTGTGTCACTGGGTGACACCGGGATGGAGATCAGCCGGATCGGGTTCGGAGCATGGGCGATCGGCGGTGGCGGCTGGGAGTTCGGCTGGGGGCCGCAGGCCGACGACGACTCGATCGCTGCGATCCACCGGGCGCTGGCGGGTGGGGTGAACTGGATCGACACCGCCGCGGCGTACGGCTTCGGACGCTCGGAGGAGGTCGTCGGGCGCGCTATCGCGGGGATGTCCGCCGACGAACGCCCGTACGTGTTCACGAAGGCGTCGCTGCTCGAGGGGCGGTATCGGACCGTCGTCCACAGCCTGAAGCGCGACTCGATCCTGCGCGAGGCCGAAGCGAGCGTGAAACGGCTCGGCGTGGACGCGATCGACCTTTACCAGATCCACTGGCCGAACCCCGAGGAGGATCTCGACGAGGGCTGGTCGGCGATGCTCGAACTGAAGGAAGCGGGCGTCGTACGCCACATCGGTGTCTCGAACTTCGACATCCCACAACTCCGGCAGATCCAGGAGATCGCGCCGGTGGAGACGCTGCAACCGCCGTACTCGCTGATCGACCGCGGGATCGAGGGCGAACTCCCGTACGCCGACGCCCACGGGATCGGCGTGATCGCGTACTCACCGATGGCCTCCGGGATGCTCACCGGCGCCATGACCCGCGAGCGGATCACGCAACTGCCGAACGACGACTGGCGCCGGACCGACGAACGCTTCCGCGAACCACATCTGTCGGCGAACCTCGCGCTGGTCGAGCGCCTCAAGATCGTTGCCGCCCGGTACGACGTGACCCCGGGAGCGGTGGCCGTGGCCTGGACGCTGCGCAATCCGGCCATCGACGGAGCGATCGTCGGCGCACGCCGACCCGATCAGGTCGACCCGGTCCTGGCCGCGGCCGGACTCGAACTCGACGCCGCCGATCTCGCCACGATCGGAGCGGACCGATGACGAACACAGCGAACCACCGCCCGGTCATCGGCTTCATCGGCCTTGGGCACATGGGTGGTGCAATGGCCGGACGGCTCCTTGGAGCCGGGTACGAGGTGTACGGGACGAGCCGGACCCGGGCACGGGCTGAACAGCTTGTTGCCGACGGTCTGCGCTGGATCGACGACGTTGCAGCCCTGGCGAAGACGTCCGAGGTCGTCTTCACCTCGATTCCGGACGACGCGGCTCTCGAAATGGTTGCTGACAGCATCATTCCGGACCTGGCCGAGGGTCAGGTCTGGATCGACATGAGCACCGTGAGCCCGCGGGCCAGCCGGGCCGTGGCCGAACGTGTCCTGGCCACCGGCGCCCGGTTCCTCGACTCGCCGGTGTCCGGGAGCGTCCCCCAGGTGCAGGCCGGAACGCTCACGATCATGGTCGGCGGGGACGAGGACGCCTACCACCGGGTCGAGCCGATCCTCGACGAGCTCGGGCGTCCGACGTACATCGGCGGAAACGGCCAGAGCCTCGCGCTGAAGCTCGGAATCAACATCAGCCTCGCGGTGCAGGTCCTGGCGATGGCCGAAGGCTTGCTGCTGGCCGAGCGATCCGGGGTCGACCGTGAGCTCGCCCTCCGGGTCATGACCGCCAGCCCGATCGGTTCGCCGATGCTGCAGGCCCGTGAGCCACTTCTGCTCGATCTCCCCGAAGAGGCCTGGTTCGACATCCGCCTGATGCAGAAGGACCTGGTCCTGGCCCTCGAAGCCGGCCGCACCCTGGCCGTCCCGTTGCCCACCGCCACCAGCGCGGACGAGATGCTCACCCTCGCCCGAGCCCTCGGCTACGAACGCCGCGACATCGCCGGCGTCTTCGAGGTCCTGGAACGCCTGACCGACCACTGAGCCAGGGCCCTGACCTTCTACCGCCCGGGCGTGGAAGGTCAGGGCCCTTCAGGATCAGATCGGGAGTGGGTCGTAGTTGGCGCCGAAGGGGGCGTCCGGGCGGGTGAACTCGCCCATGAGGGCTCGCCGCAGGGGCGTGGTGCGCTCCAGGAAGTCGGGGTCGTTGCTCAGACGGTCGGCTGGGCGGACCCAGGGTGGGCTGTAGACGTAGTGGGTGGTGTAGCGGTCGTAGTCGCCGTCGTGGCGGAAGGTCCGGTGCCAGACGCCGTTGTGGAACACCAGGGCGGCGCCGGCCTCGGCGCAGACGACGTGGCCGATCGCGATGTCGCCCTTGCTCGCACGGATCGAGTCGGGGAGACCGACCCGCGAGCGGTGGCTGCCGGGGATCAGCTCGAGGTTGCCCATGCCGGGCACGGTCTGATCGGTGAGCAGGTAGGACACCCGGAGTTGAAGCAAGGGAACGGGGTAGCCCAGGTCCTTGAAGTCGAAGGCGGACGAACCGTCCTGGTGCCAACCGCCGTTCCCCGCATGGGCCGGTTGCATGGTGTTCCAGCCGGCCTGCAGGACGAAGCGGTCGCCGAGCAGGCCCTGCACCTTCGGAAGGACGTCGGGGTGATCGATGAGGCGCTCGAGAACCGGCTCGCTCTCGTAGGTCCGGCCGATCTGACCGAACTCGCGGTCCCGGCTCTCGTGCAGACGCCGCGACACCTCGTAAGCCTCGGCGGCCTCGTCCTTGGTCAAGACGTTGGGAATCACGAAGTAGCCCCACGACTCGAAGATGAAGCGATCGGTTTCGGTCAGCTGACCTTTGTCGACGACGGGATCGAGCATCAGGTGTCCTCTTCTGCATGCCGTTGGAATCGTTTCCCGGACGACCAGATCCTGACCCGTGTCGTAGTACCGATAAACATCGAACAGTCGATCAGCTGCTGATCTTGAACTTCGGGGACAGCACGGCCTCGGCCAACTGCTGGGTGGTGAACACCGGTTGGGTCAACGCCGGCCGGCCCGAGCTGTCGCTCTTCTTGACCTGCGCGAGGTACACGACGGTCCCGTCGTCGTACCGGTAGGCGGCCCACTGGTCATACCCGACCCGCTCCTTGGCCGTCACCACCCCGACCTTCTGACCGCCGGCGTTCACGACGGTGCAGGTACCGTTCCCGAACCGCAGGGCCAGCTTGCAGGGGGTCGTCGCCTTCTTCCTGTCGGGCGTGGTCGACTGCACCCGCAACTGGCCGACCCCGTTGTCCTTCTGCACCGGGATCGAGGCCAAGTACGCCCAGTAGTCCGGCTCACCGTCAGCCGACGCGTACTGGGCCTCCGGCCAGTTCATCGGGCGGCCGTCCGGGAACTTCAGGTTCGGCGCGGTGAACCCCGCGGGGAGTGACGCGGTCAGGTCGTGCAGCAAGGTCACCGCCCGATCGACGCGAGGACCGGTAGTCGCCGTACGGTCCACCTGGCCCTCCGGCCACGGGTCACCCGACTTGCGCGTCGTCGGCGCCGCGGTGGGGGTCGTAGCCTTTGGCGGCGCCGTAGAGCCGGGCCGCGTCGTACCGGTGCTGCCCGCAACCATCGGCCCCGACGACCGGTCGCCGCTGTAGTTGGCGACCACTGCGGAAGCGGCCGCGACGCCGACCATCAACGGTACGACGGCTGCCACGCTCAGCGTCACCGTACGCCGCTTCCGCGCCCGGCGGGCCTGGTCGAGAGCGCGCGCAGGATCCATCGACGGCGGCGGACTGCTGCGCACCATCACGTCGTGCAGGGCCTCGTTGAGATCCTCTTCGTTCATCGAACCTTCTCCTCGTCAAGTAGACCGCGCAGCGTTGCGAGCCCGCGCGCGGCCTGGCTCTTCACATTTCCTTCCGAGCAATCGAGCATTGCGGCCGTCTGCTCGACGGACTGGTCCTCCCAGTACCGCAGCACCAGAACGGCGCGTTGCCTCGGCGGCACCTTCGCGAGGGCGTCCAGCAGTATGAGCCGGTCGTCGGGGCGCGCGGACGACGGCGCCGGCCGATCGATCTCCTGAGACCCGACCGACTCGTTCCGGAACCACCCACGCCGCCGTTCGGACAAGAACGTCCGTACGAGCGTCTGCCTGGTGTAACTGTCCATGGCCTCGTGCCGCTGGATCCGCCGCCACACCAGATAGATCTTCGTGAACGTCTGCTGGACCAGATCCTCCGCCCGATGCCAGTCACCACACAGCAGGTAAGCCGTGCCACGCATAGCGTCGGACCGTGCCGCGAAGTACGCCTCGAACGCAGCATCCCGATCACTCATCTGTCTCCCCCATCCTCGCTACCGGGTTAGACACGCCTACAACCCCGAAGTTGGTTGCATCATCCCGCCAAGCGTTCACGCAGAGCCGGTGGTCAGGGCAAGCGGTAGAGGGTGGGCGCCGCCCAGTCGGCGTGGTCGGAGTTGTTGCCGTCGCCGGCGTCGGTGACTCGTAGGGTCAGGTGCTGGACGCCGAGCACGTCCAGGTTCACCTGTTGCGGTTCGGAGCCGCCGTGCAGCACCGGCGACTCGTACAGAAGTTTTCCGTCGGCCTCCACCTGGAAGACGATCGAGGAGTACGGCGAAGTCCGCTGGAAGTCGTCGACTCCGACCGTGGCGCTGAAACGCACGTCGGACGGATCGAGGGTGTAGACGATCTCGGAGTTCGCGTGCGTACCGATCCCCTTCGGATACTCCACACCGGCCAAGGAGATCGGGCCTCCGGAGACCGCGCGGTCGTGGCCGATCGAGCCCCAGCCGATGGTTGCCGAGTCCGCCTTTCGGTCGCCCAGTGCGGTAGCGGTCAGGTTCGTCGGCAGCGGCTGCTCGTCGGCCACCGCAGGACGTCCGGCCCCACGCTCGTTCGTCGACGTCACCCGATACCGCCACGGACCGCCGGCCGCGTTGCGATCCACCCAACCGTCACCAACGACGGTCGAGGCCACCGGTACGAAGGTGTCCGACCCGGCCGGCGCCCGTTCGACAGTGGCGGTCAGCGCGTCGGCAGCGCTCTTCCAGCTCAGGGCGACCCGGTCCCCCGACCGGTACGCACCGAGACCAGTCGGAGCTGCGGGCGCCGCCGCAGGCATGGTCCGGAAGCTGTGCGGAAGGCCGCGCACCGGCTGTTCCTGATGAGTCCGGGCGTTCACCGCAGTCACGGACCAGTAGTACGTACGACCAGCCTCAAGCCGCGGAGCCACCGCCGTCGTCCCGTTCACAGTCCAGCTGCGAACGACGTCCTTCAGCTGGGCGTCCTTGGCCACCGTGACCCGGTACTCGGTCGCGTTCACAGACCGACTCCACTGGAGCACAGCATGACTAGGAGCGACCCGGTCACCGCCGTCCGTCGGAGACGTCAGCGTGAAGTCATCCGGAGCCGTCGTAATCGCGTCGCCCCACCGCTTCTGGTCGTTCCGGCCAACCGCCTCGGCGGTTACGTGCTCTCCAGGGCGTAGGGAGACAGTGACCGAGCTGACAGCCTTCCCACGCTGCAGGGTGTGCTCCGCGCGTACGCGGCGACCGTTGACCGCAATCTGCTGATAGCCCCCGTAGAAACTGATCGTGGTCTTCAGTGGCTGCGGTCCGCTGTTGTGGGTCACTGTGGTCCGAGTAGCGCCCTCATGCCGTACGCCGAGATCATTCGCCCCCACCGTGACGTGGTCGAGGTTGAGCCAGCCGATCTCCTTGGGCAGCCGGGACAGGGTAGAGACCGCGTGCGCCGGGGCGTCCGGCACGATCCCCGCGAGCCCCTCGACCGTCTGGGACAGCAGGGTGTAGCTGACCTCGGGATAGTCGCCGTTCGTCCCCTGCTGCGGGACCTCGTGCGGCTTGCCCAGTACGGCGATGATGTCCTTCATCCACGCCCAGCCCTGCTCAGTCCGTCCGTACTTGAACATCACGTCCGGGACATACGTGCTGGACTCGATGTTGGTCGGCCGGTTCGCGACGTAATTCGTGTACATGTAGTCCAGGAACTCGTCGGTCTTGCGGCTGTTCGGGTCGATGATCTCGTCGTACGCCATGAACATCGAGTTCTCCTGACCCCACCCGGCGACCTTCGCGCCGTCGGGGGTGCGACCGCGGACGTACTCGTCGGTGCCGAGCGCGGTCCCCCAGTCCTTGTTGAAGTACGTGAAGAGCTGGGCAGCGCGAGCGTCGAACTGCTTGGCGAGCGCGACGTCGCCCCGGGCGCGTGCCAGGTCGGCGTACCCACGGAACGCCTGGTACTGCGTGGCGATGCCGTCTCCCGCCTCGATCATGTCGGCGTCGGCCCGCTCGTTGTAGCTGGCCGCGCCGTACCAGATCCCCTGGCCGGTCCCCTCTGCCACGCCGTTCGGCAACTGCTTGTCGTGCAGCTCGACGAACTTGGTCACGGCCTTGGTGTAGAAGTCCCAGAGCACAGGGTCGTCGAGATACGTACGGTCGCCGGTCCAGCGGTACTGCTCGGCGGCCTTGTCGACCAGCTCGAAGACGGCAGGAACCTCGCGGACGAAGTAGTCGTCGCTCGGGTGGTCCAGGAAGTAGGGGCTGCCGTCGAAGTTGAGCGCCCACAACGGGTACCAGCTCCGCGCCTCGGTCGAGGTGGCGGCGTACGCCTGCAGCATCGACTTGTTCTCCAGGTCCAGCCCCAGCAGGTGTGCTCCAGCGGCCTGATGCGCGTAGTCCCTGATGTAGAAGGCGGTCCGGTTGGCGTAGCCGGCCCAGTAGGAGGGGATGTAGTCGGCCTGGCGTGCGTCCGGCGGAACGGGTCCCTCGACGTCGACGGGACCACGCTTGCCGGTCTGGACGTGCTGCCGGGCGCGCCACTTGGCCCAGTTGAAGGTGTTGACGAGTTCGTCGTTCGAGCTGCTGATGACGATGCTCTTCTGTTCCTCGACCACGGTCACGGTCCACGACGACTGGTGACCCTGGCCGTCGGTGATCGCGAACTGCCGGGGCTGGGTGTAGTCCAGGGGTTGCGCGGGATCCGGGGCGATGGTGCTGCCCGCAGGAAGTTCGACGACGGCCGTCAGGGCTTTCCGAGAGGACTCATACGGCACCTGGACGCTCACCGTGCGGGCGTCGTGGTCGATCACCGACGGACCCTGCTGGCCGTTCACCGTGAAGCTCAGCAGCTCGCGCAGGTCGTCGAACACCGACACATCGTCGAGGTTGATCCAGTTCTCCGTACTGCTCGACACAAACACCTCCACGTGCTGCCCGGCGGACAGCTCCACCGGCTCGAGAGAATAGGAGTGGTACGACGGATCGACCGGCAACGTCCTGGACACCAGCACCTGGCCGGTGTCCGTGTCGCGGAGCCCGAAGACGCCACCAGCGCCGTTCACCCCGATCCAGGCCGACGCGGTGTAGTTGCCGGCGGCATCGACCGTCAGGCTCTGGGCCACCTCGTACCCGGTGCCGGCATCGAGATAGGCCAACCCCTGTCCGGAGTGCGGGTTGTTGGTGGCGCGTCCTGCGCCGGCGGTGAACCTCCACGGCTCACTGCCCGCCTCGAACCCGCCGTTCACCACCAGCTCGTGGCCGGTGGCGGCGGACACGCCGCTGGCCGGGACCGGCGCGATGAGCGGGACGAGAGCAAGGATGCACAACCCGATCAGCAGCAATCGACCGGTCCGGGACAGAGCTCTGAAGCTGATGGGCGGCATCGCGTGCTCCTAGTGAGTTCGGCGGGCGGGCGCGATCGAGGCGCCGGGCAGGAAGGTGCAGGGAACCAGCTGGGGTGGAGTCCGCGTCCCGGACTCCAGGTGGTCGACCAACAGCGCGACGCCGAGCCGCCCGAGTTCCGCACCGGGAGACTGCATCATCGTCAGGGCGGGGGACGACATGGTCGAGATCTCCCCCGTCGTACCGAGTGCGATCACCGACACGTCCTCCGGCACCCGCAGCCCCGCCTGACGGACGCCGACCATGACCCCGAGCGTCGCCTGCTCGTTGCGCACCAGGATCGCAGTGACATCTGGATGCTCGGCAAGCAGAGTCTGGGTGGTGTCGGCCCCCGCCGACGCCGTCTGCTCACACCCGACGGTGATCGACCGCAAGCCGCGTGCGGCGACGAGACGCGCGAAGGCCTCGTCGGTGCGGACCTGAGGTCCGTACCCAGGCAAAGCCCCGCGGCCACCTTCTTCACCGATCAGCGCAACGTGCCGGTGCCCGAGCGACTCCAGCTGATCGAGGGCGCCGGACACCGTGGCGTCGAAGTCGATGTCGACGTACAGCTCACCAGAAGGATCAGCGGTCCGACCGATCATCGCGAACGGGGTACCCGCCGCTCGCAGCGCGGTCACCCGCGGGTCGTCGAGCAGCACCTCCATCAGCAGCACCCCGTCGACAAGCCCGGCCGACAGCAGGTCCGTCAGCCCGACCGCATCGTTGCTGATCGGCCACAACGTCAGGTGGTAGTCGGACCGGTTCGCAGCGGTGGCAGCGCTGGTGAGGAACTCCAGCGACGTAGTCCCGAGGCGCCGCTCCAGCGACGGATACACCAGCGCAAGATTCTGCGTACGCCGGATCGCCAGCGCTCGCGCGGCCCGGTTGCGCTGGAAGTTCAACGCGACCATCGCGGCTTCGATCTTGGCCCGCGTCGCCGGCGTCACGGCTTTCGTCCCGTTCACGACGTACGACACCGTCGCAATCGAGACCCCGGCCCGATCCGCAACCTCCTGCATCGTCGTCACGCGCCGAAGTTAAGCGCTTAGCCAGCGGAACACAAGACCTCAGCAGCAAACCCCCCTGACGCTCAGCTCTGCGGAGTCGGTCGCGGCTGGTCGGGCTCGGTTGTAACCGGCAGCAGGATCGCCGAGGGGTGATCCAGTCCGAAGTGCAACTCCTGGTCGGCCGGCAGCAGAGTGATCGCGTCCCCGAGCGCGTCCCCGGTGCCGGGGTTGCGGGCGTAGCGAGGGAAAGCCCCGCTCGAGACCTGGACGCGGATCCGATGGCCGCGCTTGAAGCGGTACGCCGTCGGCCACAGCCGGACGGCGACCTCGGTGAGTTCGTCGGCTCCCGTCACGCTGGTCAGGCCGTCGCACACGTTCCACGACCGTCCGCCGGCGTCGACGTCACAGAGCCGGACGAAGACATCGGCGTACGGCAGACTCGACCGGAACCAGATCGTGGCGCTCACCGGTCCGACCACCTCGACGTCCTCGGTGAGGATGTCGGTGGTGTAGGTGAGGACGTCCGCCCGGGCTTCCAGCGACGTGTTGTCCACCTTGCCACCGTGGCTCATGCTGATGCCACCGGCTGCCGGAGTCGGGTCGCTCGGTTCGTACCGGTACCGGTCGACGCCCTCGGTCGGCTTGGTGGACAGTGTGCGACCGGCGCCGAGGTAGTAGCTCACGGCCGGATAGCCCTGCGGTGGCCAGGACGCGAAATCCCGCCAGACCTCCTCCCCCATCACATACAACCGCACCGGTGCGCGCTCGGCCGGCTGCTCACCTCTTGCCAAGGGCAACGAAAAGTCGAGCGACTCGGTCACGACGCTGCCGAGGGGCTGGCTGTGCGTCCACGGGCCGACGGTCAGGCGGGCGAACCGGCCCGCCGCGCGGAGCACCTCGAAGTCGCGGAGTTGCCCCGGCAGAAAGATGTCGTACCAGCCGCCCACCAGCGATACGGGGACCTGCGTGTCCGCGACCGACCGGGAGTGATCCATGCGATCCCAGAACGGCTCGTCCGCCCGGTACCGCAGGACGTTCTGGAAGTACGCCGACTGCCGGCCGACGGCCGCGACATCCGCGTCGCGCAGGGGCAGCGTCCTGATCGCCCGGCGGGTCCGACGGCTCTGGACGGGCATGCGGAGCAGCGCGAACGCTCCTTCCTGCGTGGCGATCTGAGCCGCCCACTCGAACGGCGGCTCCAGTGCGACCCCGTCCGCGCGCATGAACTCCTTGGTCAGCGCCGACTCGGTGACGACCGGCACCATCGCCTTGGCCTGCGGAGGCAACGCATCCGCCACCGCCCATTGGACGTAGCCCAGATAGCTCGCCCCGGTCAGCACCATCGCATCGCCGAACCACGGCTGCGCAAGCATCCACTCGATGGTGTCGAGTCCGTCGTCCCGCTCCTGCCGGAACGGATCCATCGTCCCGCCGGACCCGAAACCCCCACGGGTCGACTGGATGAGGACCTGAAACCCGCGCTCCGCCAGCGGCCGGGACAGCATGATGCCCAGGACTCCCGCGCGGCCGTACGGCGTACGAATCAAGGCTGTCGGGAGTCCCGCGCCGCCGGTCTGCGGACGCCAGTGGTCGGCGAGCAGCTCGACGCCGTCGCGCATCGGCACCCGCAGGCCGCGATCGACCGTGAGCTTCCGCGTCGGTGGCGCCGGCAGCTTCAGCCACCGCTGGATCAGGTGACTCCCAATACTCATGTCGTTCCCGTCATGGTCAGCGCGATGTCCACGATCATGTCCTCCTGGCCACCGACCAGACCACGGCGACCGACCTCGACGAGGATGTCACGAACGTCGATTCCGTACCGCTGCGACGCGGCCTCGGCGTGCCGCAGGAAGGACGAGTAGACCCCGGCGTACCCGAGTGTCAGCGTCTCCCGGTCGACGCGCACCGGGCGATCCTGCAACGGCCGGACGAGGTCGTCGGCAGCGTCCTGCAAGGCGAACAGGTCGCAACCGTGTTTCCAGCCCTGAAGGTTGGCAACGGCAACGAATGCCTCGATCGGCGTGTTGCCCGCGCCCGCGCCGTGGCCGGCCAGCGAGGCATCGACCCGGGTCACGCCTTCCTCCACCGCGACGACGGAGTTGGCCACGGACAGGGACAGGTTCTCGTGCGCGTGGATACCGAGCTCGGTCGCCGGATCCAGCACGTCGCGATAGGCCCGGATGCGCGCTCGTACGCCGTCCATCGTGAGCCGTCCACCGGAGTCGGTGACGTACACGCACTGAGCGCCGTACGACTCCATCAGCTTGGCCTGCGCAGCCAGCGACGCGGGGTCCGTCAGGTGGCTCATCATCAGGAATCCGGCCACATCCATGCCGAGCTCGCGCGCTGTCGCGATATGCTGCGCGGCAACGTCCGCCTCGGTGCAATGCGTCGCCACGCGCACCGACCGCACCCCGAGGTTGTGTGCCTGCTCGAGCTCCTTGATGGTGCCGATGCCCGGCAGCAGCAGGGTGGTGAGGCGCGCGGTGTGGATGTGCGCCGCCGCGGCCTCGATCCACTCCCAGTCGGTGTTGCTTCCCGGCCCGTAGTTGAGCGATCCGCCCGCAAGGCCGTCGCCGTGCGCCACCTCGATCGCGTCGACACCAGCCGCGTCCAGTGCAGAGACGATCCGCCCGACGTCCTGCGGTGCGATTCGGTGCCGTACGGCGTGCATTCCGTCCCGCAAGGTGACGTCCTGGACGAAGATCGAGGTCATGCCGGCTCCCGTTCGAGATGCTCCGCGATGCGTTCGCCGACACGCAGCGCTGCCGAGGTCATGATGTCCAGGTTCCCGGCGTACGACGGAAGATAGTGGGCCGCGCCCTCAACCTCCAGGAACACGCTGACCTGGTGACTCGCCGGCCGTCCGCCGGTGAGGGTGTGGATGGGCTGGCCATCCGGCACAGGAGTGATCTGGACCCGCTGCTTGAGCCGGTAGCCAGGGACGTACGACGCGACCTCGGCAGCCATCGCGTCGATCGACTCGCGGATCCGATCGTGGACGGCCGCGTCCCGGTCGTCGATCAGCGCCAGCACGGTGTCGCGCATGATCAGCGGCGGTTCGGCCGGGTTGAGGACGATGATCGCCTTGCCACGAGCCGCTCCCCCGACGGACACGATCGCCTGCGAGGTGGTCTCGGTGAACTCGTCGATGTTCGCGCGGGTTCCGGGTCCGGCGGACCGGGACGCGATCGACGCGACGATCTCGGCGTACGCGACCGGCACGATCCGCGCGATCGCCGCGACGATCGGAATCGTTGCCTGCCCACCACAGGTGACCATGTTGACGTTCGCGGGCAGAGCCTCGAGGTCCAGGTTGACGGCCGGTACGACGAACGGCCCGAGCGCCGCCGGGGTGAGATCGACCAGGCGCTTGCCGTAGGGCTCCAGCTTGGCCGCGTTGGCCCGGTGCGCGGCGGCCGAGGTCGCGTCGAACACGATCGCGATCTCGCCGAAGTCCGCATGCCCGATCAGGCCGTCCACGCCGTCGGCGGTCGTCGCGATCCCGAGCCGCTCGGCGCGGGCGAGTCCGTCCGAGGCCGGATCGATCCCTACCAGCGCGGCCAGCTCCAGCGTCTGGGACAGCCGGAGCACCTTGATCATCAGATCGGTGCCGATGTTGCCCGATCCGATGATGGCGACCTTTGTCCTGCTCATGCGCCTGCCCCGAAGATCGCGGTGACCTCGCCAAGCCCGGACAGCTGTGCCCGTACGGTGAGCCCGGGTGTCACCGGCGCCATCGGACCCAGCGCCCCGGACAGGATCACCTGCCCGGCTCTGAGTGGATCGCCGAGGTCACGCGCAGTCCGCGCGAGCCAAGCGAGCGCAGCGAGCGGATCGCCGAGGCACGCAGCGCCGTTGCCCTTGGCCACGACCTCACCGTCGAACATCATCTCCATCTCCACGGCGACCGGCTCGACCTCGTCGAGCGTGAGCGGTCTGTCGCCGAGGACGAACAGTCCGGACGACGCGTTGTCGGCCACGGTGTCGCCGAAGGTGATGTCCCAGCCGGCGATCCGGCTGTCCACGATCTCGAGTGCGGCCACGGCGGTCGCCACCGCCGCGCGCACCTGGCCGGTGTCGAGCGGACCGTCGGTGAGATCGGCGCCCAGGACGAACGCGATCTCGGCCTCGATTCGCGGTTGCAGCAGCCCGGTGAGCGGGATCGGCGCCGATCCACTCACGTCCATCTCGTCGAACAGGACGCCGAAGTCGGGCTGCGAAACGCCCAACTGGCGCTGTACGGCGGCTGAGGTCAAGCCGATCTTGCGTCCGACCACCCGAGCGCCGCGCGCGGCCCGGTCGTGATTCACCCGCTGCTGTACGGCGTACGCCGTAGCGGCATCGTCGGCACCGATCAGATCCCTGACCGGTGCGCACGGTTGTCCATTGGAGGCCGCTGCCTGCAGCCTCCGGACCGCGTCCTCGAGGTTCGACTCATCTGTCATGACCTCCAGCGTCGACGTGCCGGCAGCCGGAGGCACACCGAAGTTCCAGCCAGCGGCACAGCCGGTTCAACTCTCGACCGGCCGCTTGACGCTGGAGCTGAACTGCCGGGTCTGCGGCAGCGTCGTGACCAGGTGCGCCACGACCCGTTCGCTCAGGCAGACATGACGGTGCGCGACGTCGCCCGGGAACCGGACGAAGTCACCGGCGGCGAGGTTCACCGGCTCGGTGACCGGGCCGGTGCGGAGCTTGCCGCTGATGACGTAGAGGTGATGCAGGGTCCCGGGCGGGTGCGGGGAGATCTCCGCCGCATCGTGCACCCCACGTTGGAGCCGGAGCAGCAGTGTGCGCACATAACCCGAGCCGTAGATCTCGTCGAGCGTCCGCTCGGACCAGCCCTCGCCGTCCGACCATTTCCCGTCCGCCTCGCGCTGCACGAAGACCGGCGTCCCCCAGACCGTGAGCAACCGGCGCAGGCTGAGATCGAGCGCCGAACTCAGCGCGCCCAGCGTCTCGACCGTGGGGTTGCCGATGCCTTGCTCGATCTTGGACAGCGTCTGCTTCGACAGCCCGGCGCGCCGGGCCAGCTCACCCAGCGACATCGCCCGCTCCTGGCGGAACCGCCGCACGTTCTGGGCGACCAGCTCGTTCTCGTCACTCATCAACGACCGTCACTTTTAATAGCCAGCGCGTCACTCTTGACAGGCTACCGCGTCGTTTCCATCATGTCACGTAGAAGTGACGTTCAGGGTTATCCGAAGTGACGGCCCTGCCGGGCAGACGAGGACGGCGATGCATACCACCACGAGCCACGACCGTGACGATCGGGCCGCCGTCGACAAGGCGGTCAGCCTGCTGCTGTGCTTCGGATCGGACGCGAGCTCCGGGGTCGGGGTCGCCGAGCTGGCCCGCCGGGCAGAGTTGAGCAAGTCGACAGCTTTCCGGGTCCTCGGCCTGCTCGAGCGCAACGGCGTCGTCGAGCGCGTCGGCCGCCAGTACCGCCTCGGGGCCAAGCTGCACGATCTCGGACGCAACGTCTACTCCCCCGACCACGATCGGATCCGGGATCTGCTCATCCCGTATCTGAGTGATCTCTATGAGCAGACACATGAGACGGTCCACCTGGCCGCCCTGCACGGCCTGGACGTCACCTACCTGGCCAAGCTGTACGGGCACCGCCGCGTACCGTGTCCGTCCCGCATCGGCGGCCGGGTCCCGGCGTACTGCACCGCGGTCGGGAAGGCGCTGCTGGCGCACTCGCCGGAGTCGCTCGAGCGTCTGCGAACGGCGGAGCTCGAGCCGCTGACCGCACACACCATCACCGATCACGGCGAGCTGGTGACCCAGCTCGCCCGCGTACGTCGTGAAGGGGTCGCCTACGACCTGGAGGAGGTGCGCATCGGGCTGACCTGTGTGGCGGCACCTGTCCTGGATCCGAGCGGCCGACCGGTCGCGGCGTTGTCGGTGTCGATCGGCACCGGCCGGCGTGAGCTCCACGACGTCGAGAAGACCCTGCGCCTGGTGGTGTCCGGTGCGAGCAGGCTGATCGCCCACGACGCCATGCGGCGCGGCCAGCGAACGGCCTGACCGGCGGCGGATTCGTCAGGTCTGCGGGACTCGATCGAGGTCCATGTCGACCGCGGTGACCCAGGAAGGCTCCGCAACCATCAGGCTCAGCGATTCCCCGTCCACGTCGACATCCACGACGTAGCGGAAGCCTGCCTCGACCGCGGCAGCGATCACGTCGTGGGCCTCCTCCGGAGCCGCGAACACCAGCCGGCGGCACTCGGGATGTTCGTGCTCGACCTGACGGATCACCGAGCCGAGCGTGGCCGTCACCGCCTGGGCAGGATCGGTGCGATCCAGCCGAACCTCCAGATCGTGCTCACTCGGAGGGTAGGTGTCACGCAGCCGGCCGGTCAGGCAGCGCTCGAGCCGCGCGCGCATCACTTGCTCCCCGGCAGGGCGCGCAAAGCCACCTTGTCGAGCTTCCCCGACGCGTTGCGCGGAACGACCTCGACGATCTCGAGTGCTGTTGGCAGCTTGTACCGCGCCAGCCGGCGCCCGGCATACTCACGGACGTCCTCGAGGCTGGGCCGGGCACCGGGCTCGACCGAGATCATCGCGACCACCGCCTCACCCCACTTCGGGTCGGGCCTGCCGATCACCGCCACGTCCGTCAACCCGGGGAGGTCGGCCAGGGCGGACTCCACCTCCGCCGGGTACACGTTCTCGCCGCCGGTGATGATCATGTCCTTCAGGCGGTCGACGATGTAGAGGCATCCGTCCTCGTCCTGGTAGCCGATGTCACCGCTGTGGAACCAGCCGTCCGCGTCGAACGCCGCAGCGGTCGCGGCCGGGTCCTCCCAGTATCCGGGCGTGACGTTGGGACCCCGGACGACGATCTCACCGGCGACGCCGACCGGGAGCACTGAACCGTCGTGTACGTCGACGATCCCGATCTGCGTGTAGGGCATCGGAATACCTGCCGAGCCGGCCTTGTCCAGCGTCCATTCGGCCGGCAGGTGCGTCGCGAACGGCGCCGTCTCGGTCAGGCCCCATGCCTGCTGCAGAAGGACGCCGTGCTGCGCGTACGACTCGATCAGCGACAGTGGAACCGGCGCTGCCGCGACGACCACAGTGCGGAGTGCGGACAGGTCCGCCGCGAAAATGCCGGCCACTCGGCCGAGCGCCTGCAGCATCGCCGGCACAGCGAACAGGTTGTTCACCCGGTACTCGACGAGATCCTTCAGCCACAGCTCGGGATCGAACGACCTGCGCAGTACGACGGTGCCGCCGCGGACCAACGAACGCAGGACGAACGAGTTCAGCGCGCCGATGTGGAAGATCGGCGCGACCGCGTGGGTGACGTCGCCGCGGCGGCTGTCGACCATCCACTCGACGTTGACGGAGTTCCACCAGGCGTTCCCGAAGGTCAGGACCACACCTTTCGGGGTCCCCGTCGTACCGGACGTGAACATCAGGATCGCCGGGTCGTCGAAGGTGCGCGGCTCGTTCCCGGTCCACGGCGTGGCGGCGGCCAGCAGGTCCCGCCAGCCTTCCCACTGTTCGTCGGCCGGCTCCGCCGGAATCTCGGGATCGTCGTCGACCAAGAGGAATCGCCGCAGCGCGGTGGACCCGCTGACCGCGTCGGTCACGGCCCGGTGGCCCTGCTCGGACACGATCAGCGTCGCGCCGCTGCGCGCGAGTACCCGAGCCAGCTCAGGTGCCGCCAGCCGGAAGTTCACCGGCACGAAGATCGCGCCGACCCGGAACGCGGCCAGCATCGTGACGAGGAACGACGTGCTGTTCATTCCGAGGAAGGCGACCCGGTCACCGAGCTCGACGCCGCGGTCCACCAGGACCCGGGCGCAGCGGGCGACCTTGTCGTCCAGTTGGGCGAAGGTCAGGTCACCGCCGGAGTACACCGCAGCGAGCGTTCCGGGGTAGTAGCGGGCGTTCCGGGCGACCGCGGTCGCCGGATTGATGTCCACGCGGTGGCCCGAGTTCACCGGATGGGCGAAGGTCATAAGTGCTCACCGCCTGCATCGTGCTGGAAACCCCGCACCCCCATGCCACCGTCTGCCCTGATCGCGTGACCGGTGATCGGTCCACTCTGCTCCTTGGAGGCGAGCAGCACATAGGGCCCGGTGAAGTCCTTCGGGTCGATGCTCGAATCGTGCAACGGGATCGGCGGTGGCGGCGAGTCTGCCGTCCGCTTGGCGAAGGAGGCGCTGATCGACCGCGCATTCAGCTCCAGCGCGTCCGGCCCGCGCAGGTCCGTGTTCATCGCACCGCAGGCGACGCCGTTCACCCGGACCTTCGGCGCGAGTTCGTAGGCGAGCTCCTTCATCAGCCCCAGACAGGCATGCTTGCTGGCCGTGTAGATAGGCCCGCCGCCGTTGACGTAGAAGGAGGCGTTCGACAGCGTCATCACGATGCTCCCGCTGGTCTTGACCAGCTCGGGCCAGGCAGCCTCCGCGGCCAGCAGGTAACCCTTGACGTTGATCCCGAACAACTCGTCGAAGGTCGCGCTCAGCTGGTCGCCGGACAACCGCGTCAGCTGGCGCTGGTAGTCCCACACCCCGGCGTTGGTCACCAACGTGTCGAGCTTGCCGAAGCGCGCGACGGTCTCGTCGACGGCGGCGTGCAGTTGCTCGGTACTGCGGACATCCGCGACCACCGGGTGGATCCGCGCCGGGCTGCGGTCGGCGATCTGCCGCAGCCGATCCTTGTCCCGTCCGACGATCGTCACACAGGAGCCCTCGGCAACGAATCGCTCGGCAACGGCCGCACCGATCCCGGATCCCCCGCCCGTCACCAGGGCGACGTATCCCTCCAGCCAGCCGCTCACGCCGACGCTCCCAGGAAGCTGAGGACCTGCTGCTCGAACTCCGCCTGCCGCTCGAGCTGGACCCAGTGACCACAGTTGCCGAAGACGTGCAGTTGTACGTCGCGGATCTGCTTGAGCATGAGCTGCGCGCCTTCGAGGGTGATCGTGCGGTCGTCCCGTCCCCACAGCAGCAGGGTCGGCGCCTTGATCAGGTGCAGGTCCCGCCACAGCGGATCCATGCCGCGCCGTTTCGTGAAGGCCGCGTTGTACCGGTGGTAGAACGCGATGTGGCTCTCGTCCAGCGATGCTTCGTACCGCGACCGGACGACGCTGTCCCCGAACTGCTTGTGGTCGTAGACCATCGTCCGGATGAAATTCGCCATCTTCTGCTCGCTCGGTCCGCTCCCCGCGTAGTACCGGAACATCTCCTTCTGTCCTTCGGTCGGAGTCGGGCCGAACGGCAGCCAGCCACCCCCAGGCGCCATCAGGACCAGCCGTGCGACCCGGTCCCGCTGCGTCTGCGCGAACGCGATCGCCGCGGCACCGCCGAGGCTGTTCCCGAGCAGATGACACGTCGGTACGCCAAGAGAGTCGAGTGTCTCCGTCAGGGCGTGCACGGTGATCTCGGTGATCGACCTGGCGTCAAGATCGTCGTCGGTCGGGCGGTAGCTGCCACCGAACCCCGGCTGGTCGGGCAGGATCACCCGGAAGTGCCGCGTCAGCTGTGCCAGGTTCTGGTGGTAGTTGGAGATCCCGGACGCACCCGGCCCGCCGCCGTGCAGCATGACGAGGGCTGGTCCCTCGCCCGCTTCGGCCACGGCGATGTCGCCAAGGGACGTCGTCACCGTACGACGGATGACCGGTACGGCGGTCTCAGCGGTCGTTGTCATCGAGGCCTCTCAGAAGAAGGTGCTGATGTTCTTGGACAGCAACAGGTTCTGGTCGAGCAGAATCGTGCGCCGCGCAACCAGGTAGCCGTCCTCGGCCGCGCGCAGGATGTCGTCGCGGCGACCGGCGAACACGTTCTGCTCGCGCTCCAGGCGGTTGCGGTAGACGAGGAACGCACTGCGAACGGCGAGATCGGTCGCGGCGAATCCCGGGTGGTCGGCCGGATCCACGTGATGCACAACGACGTTGGTGACGAGGTGCCGGGTTCGCGACGGCGGATCCTCGGCCCACGCCATGCCCGAGTCGAACCGCCGGATCCGCCAGGCGAGACTATCCTTCGTCTCGTCGTAGAACGCGGCCTCGCCCCGCTTGGCCACCGACAGGGCTTGCTGGCGACGCAGCCGGTTGGTCCGGGTCGGCATCCAGTACTCCAGGTCGTCGGCCAGCAACCCGAGCCAGTCGGCGTACCGGCCGTCGTCGAGCAGCTCGGCTTCGCGGTAGTACAGCTGCTGTACGGCGAAATGCGTGGCCAGGTCCGCGAGCCGGCCGGCCCGGACTCGATGGTCTGTCGTGGTCATCGGCGGAGCAACTTTCGTAGATCGGTGGTGGGATCGGCCAGTGCGTCCGGATCGACGCGCACGCCACGGTCGATCATTCGACGGGCCGCGCGGACCAGGAGCGAGTCGTCAACGGCTATCGCGCCGGCCACCAGGCCGCCGGACAGGCCGAACACCGCGAACGAACCCGGCGCCTGTCGCACGACCGTTCGATCGCAGCGCGCGACCCGGCCCACCACCTCGACGTGATGGCCGTGCCGGTCGGTCCAGAACCACGGAGCGGTGGCCGGCTGCGGCGGCCTGCCGAGGATCGTCCCCGCGCAGCGGCGTGCCTCGACCTGGGCCGCGTCCCAGTGTTCGGCCGGCTCGGCGAATCGGCCGCCGCTGCGGACCCGCGCCGGATCGCCGGCCGCGAGGACCGCGGCGTTCGATGTCGTCATCGTCTCGTCCACCACGATTCCGCGATCGATCCGCAACCCCGCGTCCTGGGCCAGCTCGACGGCAGGCAGCATCCCGACGCCCAGCAGGACGACGTCGGCCGTGACGATCTCGCCGGTCTGCAACTCGGCCCGGATCTCGTCGCCTCGTTGCTCGAAGCAACTGACGCCGGCCGCAACGGTGCGGACCCCGCGATCGACGTGCATACCGTGCAAGAGCTCGGCCGCCTCCGCACCGATGACGGCCTCGAGTGGTCGTTCGACCGGATCGGCCAGGACGACATCGACGCCGAGGAAGCGCGCTGTCGACGCCACCTCTGCGCCGATCAGGCCCGCGCCGACGACCAGCAGCCGTGCACCGGACACCAGCCGATCGCGCAGGCGGTCGGCGTCCTCGACCGTCCGCAGCGTGTGCACGAGCGAGCTGTCCGCCCCGGCGATCGGTGGTCGCGCGGCCCGTCCACCCGTCGCCAGGACAACTCGGTCCGCCCGCAGCGACACACCGCTGCCCAGTTCGACGACGGCTTCGTGTGGGCGCAGCCGGGTCGCGACCGTCGACGACAACAGTTCGATCCGGTGATCGTCGTACCACTCCGGTGGCTGCAGGGTGAGCTCCTTGACGTCGGCCTCGCCGGCCAGGAAGTCCTTGCTCAGCGGTGGCCGGTCGTAGGGCCGCTCCCCCGCGTCGACGAGAACGACCTCGCCGTCGAATCCCTCGGCCCGGAGGGCGGCCGCCGTACTGACGCCGGCGATCCCGCCGCCCACGACGACCACTCGCCCAACTGTCGTGGTCATGCTTGCCCGGGAAAGAGGTAGACCTCGCCGTCACGGACCTCGACCCGATGGCAACCGACGTCGCGGGTGGCGGGCAGCCCTTCGACCGCACCGGTGGCCAGGCAGAAGCGGCTCGAGTGCAGCGGGCACTCGACGTGACCGTCCTCGACCCAGCCCTCGGCCAGCGACGCCGTCTCGTGAGTGCAGGTGTCGTCCAGGGCGTACACCGTGCCGTCGTCGTCGCGCAGCAGCGCCACGTCGTCATCGGTTCCGGTGACGGTCTTGTCGATCGCGAGGCCGGCCCCGATCTCGATGTCGTCGACCGCGGCCACCCGGATACCGGTCGTGGTCTCGTTCATCGCCCCTCCTCCGACTCGTGCCAGGCGGGCGTGTTCATCAGGTCCCGCCAGTGGGCGTAGAACGAGCGGCCGGCCGCGTCGCTGTACAGCTCGCTCGTGCGCCCCGGATACGTCCCGTCCTCGCGCTCCGAGCCGATGCCCATCTGATAGTTCAGCGCAACGCCGTTCGTGACGAACCCGTGCGAGATGGCCTGCACCTCCGACCAGTTCTCGCCGTCGTCCTGCTCGAAGATCCCACTCGGCCCGAACGTGCGCAGGTTGTACAGCCGTTGGGCCTCGCGCACCTCGGGCGGCATCGAGGCGTCCACGAGCGTCCAGGCCCAAACCTCCATCCGGTCCGGTCCTTTCGGATGCCAGACGCGGACGGAGCCGTTGACCGGGAGGTAGGAGAAGTTCGGGAACACGGTCGCGTGTCCGTTGGTCAACGGTCCCTCGACCCGCGCGTCGCCGAGGCGCTCCCGCAACGCGTCGTAGTCGGTCCACCGATGAACGACGTCGGCGTCGAACCGGTTCTTCGGATGCACCGGGAAGCCCGCGCCGTGACCGTTGGGATCGACGTACTGACGCCCGGTCCGGTGCACGATCTCGTCCTTGGGCTTCTTGCCCGCCGGCGTCATCACCATCAGCGCCGAGGCATGACTCATGTTCACGTGGTACCAGTCGGTGGCGAACTGTTCGGCGGCCAGCTTCCAGTTGCCCTCGAGGATCCATTTGTGAATCCCGCCCACGACGACAGTGCCTTGGTCGTCGTGGTCCAGCATCGCGTCCAGGTACCAGGCCATGTCGCCCAGCGCGTCGCGCAGGCTCGGCGGCTCCGGATTCCAGGTACCGAAGATCAGACCGTGGAACGACTCGACGTGGGGTACTTCGAGCAGTCCCCAGTCCTCTGTCCGGAAGGACTCGGGGTAACCGGGCTGGTTGGGCACGTTGACGAGCCGGCCGTCAAGGTCGTACGACCAACCGTGATAGCTACAGGTGAAGTTGCGTGTTGCTCCGCTGTCCGCGCGGCAGACCCGCGCACCGCGATGCCGGCACGAGTTCAGGAACGCCTTGATCCGACGGTCCTTCGTCATCGTGACGATGACCGGGTCCTCGCCCAGGTAGGTGGCGAAGAAGTCGCCGGGCTTGTGGAACTGGTCGGTGTGGGCCAGGAACAGCCAGCTGGGTGCGAACACCCGCCGCAGCTCCTGCTGGTACAGCGTCTGGTCGGTGAAGATCACCCGGTCGATCAGGCCTCGATCGCTGTCGACCAAACCCGACACGTCGAGGTTCCTGGTGAGCTCGCGCGGACGATTCCTCATGCCGACAGTTCACGGTACGACGGGGCCCGCTTCCAGCCCGTGTTCCGTCGAGCGGCACACCCGGTGGGCATCGGCCGATCGCCCGCGCACCGTAGGGTCATGATCGCTGCCCGCGCCGTCAGCCAGAGCGCATCGGATCCGTTGTCCGGTCTCGTCCTCGACGACATCGCCGTACCGCAGGTTCCGCCCGGGTGGTCGCTCGTCCGGGTCGTCGCGTCATCGCTGAACCTCCACGACGTCTGGACCCTTCGCGGTGTCGGCCATCCGGCCGAACGGCTGCCGATCGTCCTCGGGTGCGATGCGGTCGGGTTCGACGAGGACGGCCGCGCGGTGATCGTCTACCCGGTGATCGCCGACCCCGACGCGGGGATGGGTGACGAGACTCTCGACCCCGGTCGCGCGTTGCTGTCCGAGCGGCACGACGGCGCGTTCGCGGAGTACGTCACGGTCCCCAGCCGCAATCTGGTGCCCAAACCCGAGTGGCTGTCGTTCGAGGAAGCCGCGTGCCTACCGGTCGCGTGGACGACGGCGTACCGGATGCTGTTCACCCAGGCACGGGTCCAAGCCGGTGACCGGGTTCTGGTCCAGGGCGCCGGTGGCGGCGTCGCGTCGGCCGCGATCAAACTCGCCGCCGCGGCGGGTGCGGTCGTGTACGCGACGAGCCGCAGCGAGTCGAAGCGCTCCGACGCCGAGTCCTGGGGAGCCCGACTCGCCGTGGGCACCGGCGAGCGACTGCCCGAACGCGTCGACATCGTCATCGAGACGGTCGGCGAGGCCACCTGGAGTCACTCGCTGAAATGTCTGCGGCCGGGCGGAACGATCGTGGTCGCGGGCGCGACCAGTGGCGCCAACCCGCCGGCCGACCTGAACCGCGTCTTCTACCTCCAACAGCGCATCATCGGCTCGACCGGTGCGACCCGCAGTGAGTTGGTGGCGATGCTCCGGATGATGGAGGCGACGGGCGTCCGACCGGTGATCGACCGAACGCTTCCGCTGACCCAGATCCACAAGGGCTTCCAGCATCTGATCGACGGTGATCTCACCGGGAAGCTTGTCCTCGACCACACGAAGGAACCGGCATGACCGCATCCCCCGCACTGGCCGCCGTCGGGCTCAGCCACTCCCCGCTGATCGGCAAGAACGATCCGGCGCCCGACGTACTCGCGGCCGTCGCGGCGGCGGTCGAGCACACGCGTGCCTTCGTCCGCGACTTCGATCCCGATCTCGTCGTCCTGTACGCGCCGGACCACTACAACGGCTTCTTCTACAAGGAGATGCCGCCGTTCTGCCTGGCCACCGCCGCGGAGTCGGTCGGTGACTTCGGCTCGACGGCCGGTCCGCTGCTCGTCGACGCCGGCGCGGCGCGCGCGCTCGCCGCGGGAGTACTTGCCCAGGGCATCGATCTGACGGTGTCGGCGCGGATGGTCGTCGATCACGGTTTCGTGCAGCCGCTCGAGGTCCTGTTCGGCGGGATCGACCAGGTGCCGGTCGTGCCGATCTTCGTCAACGGCGTCGCGACCCCGCTCGGACCGGTCGCGCGGATCCGTGCCCTCGGTACGGCGGTGGGCCGAGCCATCGCCAACCTGGACCGGCGGGTCCTGTTCCTCGGCTCGGGCGGCCTGTCGCACGATCCGCCGGTTCCCGTCCTCGACGGTGCACCGCCGCGGGTCGCCGAGGCGCTCATTCAGGGACATCCGCCGACTCCTGAGCAACGGCTGAAGGGCGAGCAGCGGGTCGTCGAGGCGGGTCGCGCGTACGCCGCCGGCGACACCACGATGATCCCGATCAATCCCGAGTGGGACAACCTGTTGCTGGACATCGTCGAGAAGGGTGCCCTGGAGCAGTTCGACGACTGGACGGTCGAAGGGATGAGCGCGCAGGGCGGCGGATCCAGTCACGAGGTCCGGACCTGGATCGCCACCTTCGCATCGCTGGCGGCCGCGGGGCCGTACGAGCTGACGTCCCGCTTCTACCGAGCGGTCCCCGAATGGATCGCCGGCTTCGCAACGGTCACCGCAACCCCTACTTCATCCCCAGCCGAAGCGCCCCGTCGAGTCTGATGGTCTCGCCGTTCAGCATCGGGTTCTCCGCGATGTGCTGCACCAGAGCGGCGTACTCGGACGCCCGGCCGAGGCGGGACGGGTGCGGGATCGACGCGGCGATCCCCGCCTTCGCCTCCGCGCTGAGGATGTCCATGAACGGCGTGTCGAAGACTCCGGGCGCGATGCCGGCGACCCGGATGCCGCTCCGGGCGAGATCGCGGGCGGCCGGCAGCACCATCGCCACCACGCCGCCCTTCGAAGCGGCGTACGCGACCTGACCCATCTGGCCTTCGTACGCGCCGACGCTGGAGGTCAGGACGATCGCACCACGAGAGCCGTCCTCGTTCGGCTCGTTGCCGGTCATCGCCGAGGCAGACAGCCGGAGGAGGTTGAAGGCTCCGACCAGGTTCACGTCGATCAGTTGCCGGAACGACTCGATGGGATGCGGGCTCCCGTCCCGGCCGACGGTCTTCGCCACTGCCGCGATACCGGCGGCGGACACTGCCAGGCGCAGCCCACCGACAGCGGCGGCCGCTGCCTCGACGGCCCCGGCCACGGATTCCTCGTCCGTCACATCGCAGCGCACGTAGCGGCCGCCGATCTGATCGGCCAGCGTCTTTCCGGCCTCGACGTTGCGTCCGGCAACCACCACACTCGCGCCCAGCGCGGCGAACCTTCGGCAGGTCTCCGCACCGAGTCCCGACGTACCTCCGGTGACCAGAACGCCTTGACCATTCATTGGCAGAACTCCTTCCAGGGCGGCGACGTCAGTGGACGTCGGCGACCCAGTCCTCGAGGTGGCTGAAGTCGATATCACGGTCCAGGTGGCAGTCGGTCAGGACGACTCCCGCACGCGAGACCGGCGCACGCACCGGGACCCTCGACACGAGTGGCAGGCCCGATGCGGGCTCGTCGTAGGCGACCGCCAGGGCCTGGTGGAAGCGAGCGATGTTCGCCAGCGTGCCGAGATCGGCCCCGACGTCCGCGGTGCGGATGACGAGGACATCGACCCCGGCAGCGAGGAACCGCTTGGCGAGGTCGTTCACCGCGTCCACATCGGTGTCCGGTGACCGGCCCGGCCCCGGCAGCACGGCGACCAGAGCGACCCGGTCACCGAGGCTCTGCCGGAGCCGCCCGGTCGCCTCCACGGCTGCCAGCGCATGTGGCCCGTGGGCCAGACCTGCGCCGGCAGCCTGCTCGACCAGTACGTCGTCGTTGCTCACGGCAACACCGTCGGGCCCGATCGCGTCCACCAGATCGCGCAGCCCGTTGGCGAGCTGCGTCGCGTCGTCGAGGAACCCCGGCCACGCGCGCTCCTGGATCCGCGCCGCCGGCGCGAGGGCGAGCGGCACCGCAAGGGTGCCCCCGCCCCCGGCCAGCAGCGAGCGGGCGAGCGTCCTGCTCATGGCCGCATCACGGGCGTGACGACGGCGCCGTCGGGCCAGGATCCGAAGAACCGCAGGATGTCGTCGGCCGGCTTGCGTTGGGACCACTGTGCCTCGAACTCGTCGTACCCGACACCGCGTCCGAGACGCTGGCCGACGATGGTAGCCCGGAGCTCGCTGGTCGCCTCGGGGTCGACGCGACCACTCGCGGAGTCGATCACGACGCCGTACACGCGCCGGGCAACCTCGGGGGACACCAATTCCTTGGTCACGTCCCGTTCCACCGCGACCGGATCGCGGTCGAGCGGGTCGCCGTACCCCGTTCCGCCGGTCGACAGGCCGACGAGCACGCTTTGTCCGTCCATCACCGGATGGATCGAGCTGCCGTACGGCTGCGACACGACGGTTCCACCGAACGTGCCGGCCAGCAGCGCCTCCAGGGTCAACGAACCGGAGGCGGCCGTCTCGAGCGCGGCTTTCACGTCGACGCCGTCGAGCACGATCCCGGGCACGGTCGGCTGCGCGTACCCGCCGAACAGCGGCTGGGGGGTCTGGATCACCGAGTTGTCGGCGATCGCCATCTCGAACAGCATCGGCACGTGGTGGGTGACCCACAGCTGCGCCGTACCGACGCCACCGCGGTACTTCCCGGCTCCGCCTGAGTTCTTCCAGTGCGAGCTGAACGGGATCAGCATCGGGAACTCGTTCTCCATGCTCTCTACGTCCGGAGCCCGGCCGAACGCGCACCACGGGAAGCCGTAGGCGTCCATGCCGTCCTTGACCGCGCGGGCGCCCTGACCCTCGGTGTTGATCGGATACGCGATCATGTCGGCGAAATTCGCACCCCACTGACTGATGCCGGCCAGCACGATCGCGTTCCCGCCGTTGCCCTGGCTGGCCGCGACCTGGTTCCACTCGTCGGAGCCGAACCGCGCCCGGCTCACGCAGTTCGCCACCGCGCTCATCGCGCCGGTGGCCGCCATCACCGAGCACGAGGTCGCTGCCCGCGCGTCCGGTGAGAGCATCGAGTTCGGCGGGAAGACGAAGTCGATCGGCTGGAAGGTCGCCGAGCTGACCGGCAGGTCGTGAAACACGTACTCGTAGATGTAGTTGGCCATATGGCCGATGACCGCCTGCGGATGGGCGTTGTACGACGACGGGTTCTCCGGACTGGTGCCGGTGAAGTCGAAGACCAGCCGGTCGCCCTTCTTCGTCATCGTCATCGAGCAGTTCCGGATCAGCCCGGGCTGCAGACCCGCCGCGTCGCTGAAGGTGACGGCCCGGTACACGCCGTCGCTCCAGTGCTGGATCCGGGTACGGGCGCCCTGCTCGGCCTCGATCAGCATCCGCCGCAGCAGGCCGACCACGAAGTCCTTGCCCTCGCGGTCGAACATCTCGAGCAGCCGGACCCGGACCCGGTCGGCGGTCGTCGCCCGCGCCCGCATGTCGACGGTCACGTTCGCCTCGGCACGGATACCGAACGCGGCGAACATCTCCAGCACGTCCTGACTGATCTCGAAGTTCTGCCCGACCCGCATCGGTGGAAGGTTCATCCCCTCCTCGAAGCGCGAGGTCGCCGTCAGCGGCATCCCGCCGGGCTCGATCGCGCCGGTCTCGGTCGTGTGCGAAAGCGCCGCGGTCCACGCCACCAGCTCGCCCTCGTAGAACACCGGCATGATCGCAACCTGGTCAGGGTTGTGGATACCGCCGTACAGCGCGTCGTTGGTGTACCAGACGTCGCCGTCGTTGATCCCCGGGTTCACCGCATGCCGGTCGAGGATGTACTTGATCACGATCGGCGGGATCACCGCGTGCAGGTAGGTCCCCGCGGAGGCGTTCACCAGATCGCCCTGCGCGTTGAAGATGGCAACGATCGAGTCGCCCGCGACCCCCATCGACGACCGGGAGCTGCGCATGAAGATCTCGTAGCCCTCGTCCAGGATGTCGGCGGTGCGCTGCACCCCGATCTCGTAGTCGCCGGGCCGCAGCAGGCCGGCACACTTCAGTTCGTACTCGGTCGGCTCGCTGACCTTCAGCGCCGCGAGCTTCTCTTCCAGTGACGGATAGGTCATCGGGCCGTCTCCTTCGCCGTGGTGCCTTCGTCCTCGAGGATTCCGAGGCCGTGCGGATCGATCCGCAACTGTTGCCGCGGCGGTACGACGATCGTCGAGAAGTCCATCTCGGCGATCGCCGGGCCGACCACCACGTTCCCCGGCCGGAGCGCGTCGAACGAGTAGACGTCGGTGTCCGCGCGTCGGCCGCCCTGCCCGAGCTCCGGCCAGTAGGCGGACCGGGTGCCCGTCCGCGCCGCGGCCGGATCCGGCCCCTCCAGCTCCTGGACCGCGAGCGCCAGCTTCTCGGTGATCACCGTTGCCTTCAGCACGATCCCGTCGATGTACACGCCGCCGGGCTTGTTGATCACGTGCGGGCTGAACGCCTCGGCGAACTCCTTCTCGAAGTCGGCGTAGACCCGATGTGCGTCGTCCTCGGAGTCGATCGTGAGGACCGGCGACGACACCCGCTTCACCTGCACGAGACCGCCGTACAGCATGTCGAGCTCGACGCTGAACACCGTCTCCGCGTCGCCGAGGCCCTCGGCGTCGAGATCGAGTTTCGCCTTCTCGATCATCGCGGTGACTTTGGCGTTGAACGCGTCCCGGTCCAGCACCAGCTCCTGCGTCGCCGGGGCCATGAACTGCATCCGGCCGCTCTGTTCGTAGACGTGCATGATGTCCATCACCGAGCTGCCGAGCGCCGAGAACACCGGTGCCTGCGGGAAGATGACCGCCGTCGGTACGTCGTCGCGGTAGCCGGCCACGTGCGTCGGTCCACCACCGCCGAAGGCGAACAACGCGAAGTCCTCGGGATGGTAGCCGCGCAGGTGGACCTCGCGCTTGATGGCCGAGGCCATGTTGCTCTCGACGATCCGCCGGATCATCGCCGCGGCCTCGTCGACCCCGAGCCCGAGCGGCTCGGCGATCTTCGTCCGGATCGCCTGGACCGCCAGCTCGCGATCCAGCGGCATCTTGCCGCCGAAGTAGCCGTCCGGCGCGATGTAGCCGAGGACCACGTCGGCGTCGGTCACCGTCGGCTCGGTGCCGCCGAGGTTGTAGCACGCCGGGCCCGGGTACGAGCCGGCCGAGCGCGGACCGACCTCGAGCCGGCCGCCGAGCAGTTCGTTGATCCAGGCGATCGATCCGCCGCCGGCGCCCATCGTCGCGGTCTGCAGCATCGAGATGCCGACCATCCACCGGTCGATGACCGGCCGGAACTCGTACGAGCGGACGGAGGCGTCGACCACCATGCCGGTGTCGAAGCTCGTGCCGCCCACGTCCGAGGCGATCACGTTGCGGAACCCGAGCGCCTGGCCGATGTGGTAGCAGCCCATCAGGCCGGAGACCGGACCGCCGTTGAAGGTTCGCGACGCCGTGGTCTTGAAGATCTCCGCGCTGCCGCCGGTGTTGTGCGTCAGCAGGAATGTTCCGGCGTACCCGTGACTGCGCAACTGGTCCCAGGTGGTCTCCAGCTCGAACTTGATGCTGGTCTGCAGATAGGCGTCGAGGATCGCCGTCATCGTCCGCTCGTACTCACCGACCTTGCCGACGACCTCGTGCGACAACACGACGGGCAGGTAGCCGACGTGATAGCCCTTGTACTCCTCGCGGATGATCCTGCGGACCGCCCGCTCGTGCTCCGGGTTCTGGAAGGACCACAACAGCGACACCGCGATCGCCCGGGCACCCCCGTCGACGAGCTGCCGCAACTTCCGGCGTACGTCGTCCTCGTCGAGCGGCCGCAGGACGGCGCCGGCCGAGTCGATGCGTTCGCACACGCCGACGATCAGATCGCGCTCGACCAGCGGCTCCGGCTTCGACTGCACGGCCAGGTTGCGCCGCTCGCCGATCCGGGTGCCGTCGGTCCACTGCGCGCCGCGACCGATCAGCACCGCGTCCTCGTGGCCCTCGGTGGTGATCAGGCCGAGGCGCGGACCCTTGCGTTCGATCAGCCGGTTCATCGCCACCGTGGTCGAGTAGCGGACGATGTCGATGTGCGGGAGCACGTCGCCCAACGGGCGGCCGAGCTGCTCGACGCCCGCCGTCAGCACGTCGAGAAATCCGACCGAGAGGTCGTACGGCGTGGTCGGCGCCTTGGCGACGTAGCGCTGGTCGTCCCAGGTCAGGACCAGGTCGGTGAACGTGCCGCCGACGTCGATGTCGATCGCCTTCATCGCGCCACCTCGATCTTCCCGTGGTCGTTGATCCGCACGTCGCCGGCGGCGAGGCGGGTCTTCAGGGCGTCCACGTCGAGCGTGGTGTCCTGGGTGAGCGGATGGCCCGGCGGCAGGTACTCGCTCTCGACCTGGCGCCCGCAGCCGGGGCAGTAGAACTCGATGATCCGGATCCACTCCGGATCGGGAGCGAACGTGTACTTGCCTTCCAGCACCGGGTCGTGGATCTCCCGCGGGTCGCGTTCGGCGACCAGCAGGCCGCGCTTGTAGTTCCCGCGCAGATCGCCCAGGTCGTGTCCACAGTCGTGGCAGTGCCAGCGTTCGGCGTCCAGGTCGGCGTCGAGGTACTCGGCGACGTGAAGTTTCGGCATCATGCTTCCTCTCGGTGCAGCGCGGCGTCGCCGTACGCGTCCGTGCTGATCGACCACCCGTCGGTGACGAGCCAGGTGTACTCGCCGCCGTCCACCAGCAGCGGACCCTTGAGCTGCGAGTCGACGAGGTCGGCCTCGGTGTAGGCCGGGATGCCGCCGCGACTGGTGCGCGAGGCGCCGGTCGTGCCGGTCTCGGCCGCGAGCGGTTCCAAGGACGGCAGCGGGTACCGCGCCGTCAGGCGGACGAGATTCGCCTCGCCGTCCAGGTCGGCAACGAGTCCCTCCGGCGTACCGCCTTCTCCGCGCACCATGTGCCCAGCCGAACGGAGCTCCCACTGAAGGCTCGCCTGCTCGGGCGAGAAGCCTTCGCCGCGAAGGTCCCGGGTCGCCTCATCGGCCAGCCGGCCGCCGATCCGGACGAGGTGATCGGCGTCCTGTACGGCGGACTCGTACACGTGGACGACGTCGGAGATCGCCGATCCGAACGCCGAGTAGACGTTCCCGTAGCGGAAGAAGCGGGCCTCCGTTGCGCCGAGGCGGTCCGCCACTGCTGTCACGAACAGCGGGCCGTTGCCGCCGTACGCGTAGATCGTGGTGTCCGCGGGATCCCAGCCGATCTCCTCGGCGGTCTCCCGGGCGAGCTGCGCGACCGTGTCCCAGGCCGCGTCGACGACCTTCTGCGCCGCGTCCTCGGTGGAGATCCCGAGTGGGCCGCCGATGTGCTTGTCCAGCGCCTTGCGGGCCCGATCGACGTCCAGTTGGCGTTTCCCGCCGAGGAAGCCGTTCGGTTCGACGAATCCGGCCACCACGAACGCGTCGGTCACCGTCGCGTTCCGTCCACCGAGCCCGTACGCCGCGGGCCCCGGCGCGGCGCCCATGCTGTCCGGGCCGAGCGTCACGGCACCGTCGGCGACGCGAGCCACCGAGCCGCCGCCGAGGGCGATCGACCGCAGCAGCGGAAAGTCGAATTTCAGCGGAATGCCGAACAGGTCGCCCTCGGTCCGATTCACCACCCGGCCGTTCTCGACCGCGCTCACCTTCGCCGTCGTACCACCGACGTCGATCGCGATCACCTTCGCGTCGCGATGCCGCTCCCCCGCCGCCGCACAGGCGTAGGTTCCGAAGAGCGGACCGGATTCGATCGTGTCGAAGGCGCGCGTCTTGCCGATCCGCGCGACGCCGCCGTTGATGTTGCCGATCAGCACATTGCCCTGCCAGCCGTGCTGGTCGCGGACGATCTCCTCGGCGCGGTACAGGGTCGAGGCCAGCGACGGGTGCACGTAGGCGTTGATCAGGCTCGCGATCGTCCGCGTACTGTCGTCGGGGCGCAGCATCACCTCGGTCCCGGACAGCGCCGGGATGGATCCGAGGAAGTGGTCCGGGTAGTCCTGCCCGACCAGCTCGACGATCCGCGTCTCGGCGTCGCCGTCCGGGAAAGCCCCGGCCAGGCTGATGTTGATGCGCCGGATTCCCTTGTCCAGCAGGGATTTCACGGCCAGCCGGACCTGCTGCTCGTCGGCGTCCGCGTCGATGCCGGTGATGTCGTCGGCAGCCACCAGAGTGCCGACAACGGTCGCTGCGGCGGTCGCGTCGTACAGGTCCTGCTCGTGGCCCTTGCTGACCAGCAGACCGAGTTTCGGGCCGACCCGTTGCGCGAGCACGTTGGAGGTGATCGTTGACGACCACCGGATGATCTCGACCTGCCGCAGCAACGCCGCCAGGGTGTCGAAGCCGAGCTGGTCACGCGCCGCCTCGAGCACGTCGAGGAAGGCGATGGTGACGTCGTGCGGGGTGGTCTCCACCTTGAGGGACAGCACTCGTCCCTCGCCGCTGACGAGACCATCCGTCATGGTCCCGCCGGTGTCGATGTCGACGTTGTACATCGATGAGTACTCCCGTCGCTAGGTTCAGATGTGACGAGACTCGGGCAGCTGTGACCGGCGCTCAAGGTCTGCCCGGGGAGGTTGCGCTCACGGTCGAAAGCGCCGCGCTGAAGGTTGAAACAGGTCGACGTAGCAACCGTCAGAGCGAGAGCTCACTGCTGCGGAACTCCCTGGGAGTCACACCGAACTCCGTCTTGAACATCCGGGTGAACACGGTGGCGTTCGGCAGTCCGTGCGCGGCCGCGATCCGTCCGATCGATCGATGCGCCAGCCGCGGATCGCTCAGGTCACGCCGGATCGCGGTCAGGCGGGTCGACCTGAGTCGCTCCATCACGGTGGCCCCCGTCGTACCGAAGAGGGCGTGCAGGCTCCGCACCGAGATGCCGACGGCTGCCGCGACGGCCGCCGGATCGAGCATCGCGTCGTGATGGTTGGCCTCGAGGTGGTGCAGCACCTGCTGCCGAAGGACCTGCTCCGGATCGCCGACGGTCCACGGCCGGCCGAACTCGGTCTGCACCAGGGTGCCGATCAGGTCGGCGGCGTTCTCCCCCAGCGCCGCGGCGGTCGGCTGCCGCTCGAACTCGCGTCCGCTCGCGGCGAGGTTCAGCAGGAACTGCGAGACGATCGCGGACACGCCGCCGTCGCCGCGCATCGCGGTCGCCGTCAGCGTGCGGAGCTCCTGGTCGGATCGCCGCAACTTGTGCTTCGGCAACAGGAACACGTGCCAGTGGAAGCGGTTCTGCATGACGAGCGTGAACGGCCGGGAACTGTCGTACAGCACCATGTCCCCGGCGTTCAGCACCGCCTCCCGCCCGTCCTGGACGAGAATCGAGGCGCCGCCCGTCGGGATCCCGATCTGCACCGTG
Source organism: Kribbella sp. NPDC055071 (assembly GCF_053608045.1). Lineage (NCBI taxonomy): Bacteria > Bacillati > Actinomycetota > Actinomycetes > Propionibacteriales > Kribbellaceae > Kribbella > Kribbella sp. NPDC055071. The sequence continues at coordinate 56,153 of NZ_JBSGUS010000018.1, read as the reverse complement.
CCCGGATCACCCCGGCGGACGTCGCTGTCGTCACGTACGTAGACGTGATCCCCGCCGACCACTTCACGGATCGCGAGATCCCCCAGCCGACGGCAGCCCATCGCCGCCTCGGGCTGCGCGTCGTGCCGGGGGTCGATCTTCACCGGCAGGATCTGCTGACACACGGTGTCCAGCCAGAACGCCATCCGATCCTTCCGCGGCGCCTGACGCGTATCGAACAGCTCGCCCATGCCGACCACGCCCTCTCATCGGGCATTATCCGCCGTACTCCTTGAACCGTCGCGCGCCGAGTGCCGCCAGGCGGAACAGACGCTACTTCGGCACCCGGATCAGTCCACCCGGGCGGTCGTAGGCCGTCTTGACGGCAGCTGCGCGCTCCGGGGTGACCGCCCCGGCCTGGCACGTGCCTGCAGACGTCACGCGACTCGGATACGCGCAGACTGTTCGGGTCTGCCCGGTTCCGAAGGATTGCTGGAAGCTTGTCGGGGCGACGCCGTCGTCGACCCAGGTCTCCAAGGCGTCGAGCAGTTGGTCGGCCGAGGAGCCCGTCCCGGCGAGGGCCGGCGGCATGTGTCCGACACCCGGGAAGAAGAACGTACGGATGAAGCTCTGGGACTGCCGCTCGCCGTACCGCTCGTAGAGACGCTGCAGGTAATTGTACGAGCCGAACGGCGTGATCAGCGGGTCGCTCAGCCCGTGCCAGAAGATGATCTTCGCGCCGCTCGCAACGACCTTGCTCAGGTCGATGCTGTCCGTCGACGCCGTACCCTCGAACTTGCCGAACGACGCCTCGAACGTGGCGGTGAACTTCGCCATCGTGAGATCGGTGCGCCAGTTGTAGCCGGGATCCTCGTTGAGCCAGTTGGCCACGTAGGTCTCGTTCAGGGCGCCCAGGTTCTTCCCACCGGGCAGCAGCAGGTCGAACGGCGTCCCGCGCATCAAACCGCCCCAGAGACGGGTGCCCTTGGCATCACGCGGTCCGTCCCAGATCAGGTCGACAGCCCGTGCCTCGGTCGCGGTCAAGCAGGTGGCCGTGACTGCGCCGGCCTGGTCGCACTGCAACTGCTTCGCATCGTAGGTGCAGGACAGCGGATCACCGATCGTCTTGTCCAGTACGCCGTCAGCCCCGTCGCAGGACGCAACAGCCGCCGCGTTGGCCGCAGCGCTCTTGGCCGGCGCGAGCCCACCGGATCCGAGCAGCTCGTTCACGACGACCGCGGGCCACGCCTCCCCGATGATGAACCGGTTCCAGTTGATCGCCGGCATGCCGAGGACGAACCCGTCGAACAGATCGCCGTAGCTCTGTGCCATCTGCCAGCCTTGGCGGCCACCGGTCGAGGTTCCGTACCAGTAATTGTGGTCGGCGGCGTGGCCGTAGTACGCCTTGGCCAGGTCGAGTGCCCACAAGGTCTGCGCGTGCAGGCTGTCCTTCATGAAGTCCTCGACCTGCCAACCCATCAGGTTGTTGTCCGCGTCGAGCACGAACCCGCCACCGGCCAGCCCGCAGTTCAGCTGGCTGTTGGGCTTGCCGGTCTTCGCGTTGGTCGCGTTGCACCAGGCTGCACTGTGGCCTGTGTCCGTCAGCGAACCCACATAGCCGCGCGAGAGGCCGACCAGCGGGTCGGTGACCTGACCTTGGTATCCACCGCCGCCTTCGTTCACGACTGCGCCGTTCCAGGAACCGGTGACCGATCCGCCCTGTCCGCCGTCCGCGCCGCTCAGCGGCAGCGTCACCCGAATAGTGATCGCCGGCTTCTGCACCAGCGTCACCCGGCAGAACGCAGTCACCCCGGCCACGGCCGGCACCACCTCCGCCGACGCCGTCTCCGCCTTGTGCGCCTGAGCGAACTCGCTCAGCTCAACACACCCGGCCGCCCGAGCATCCGATGCCGGAGCCAACGCCACCACCCCGGCCGCCGCAACCAAACCGGAGACCACCACACCCACAATCCCACGACGATTCCCCAGCAAACGACGTGCTTTACCCATGCGCCAATTCCTCCACAGCCGACCTGCACCACCCCCTCCCCGCCGACCCTAGAAGCGCCCTCCCGACGCCAAAACCCACCGTTCCGCAGACCGGCACACCAACCCTTCGATCGGGCTTACGCGGTGGGGAGGACGCGGGCGGCGATGGTGTAGGCGGTGTTCGCGGTTGGGACGCCGCAGTAGATGGCGCACTGGAGGAGGAGTTCGGAGATTTCCGCTGGGGTCAGGCCGTTGGTGAGGGCCGCTTTGAGGTGGAATTCGAGTTCGGACCAGTGGTGGCCGGCGACCAAGGCGGTCAGCGTGATGACGGAGCGGGTACGACGGTCCAGGCCGTCTCGGGCCCAGACCGAGCCCCAGGCGTAGCGGGTGATGAGGTCCTGGAAGCCCTCGTTGAGAGGGTTTGGCGCGGCGTCGACGTGAGCGTCGCCCAGGATCTCGCGGCGGATCCGCAGGCCCTCGTCGTACGGGTCGGTCCAGGACATGGTCAGTCCCCTCTCGTCAGGGCGCGGTCGATCCAGACGTTGGCGGCCTGGAGGTGGGGAGCCGTCCAGGTTTCGTCGGCGCCTAGCGTGGAGCGAAGGTGCTCGAGGTTGCGAGCAAGTGCGTCCTCGTCGAAGATCAGGCCCTCGACCAGGTCGCGGAGGAGTTCGACGGCTCCTCCGGCCAGGCGGAGCATCGTGCGGAGGGGTTGCCATTCGGCGTGCCACGCACCGGCCGGGCGTTCCTGCTCGGCGATGGCCGATGCAGCGATGATCGCTCCGAGTGCGGGGAGTTGCTGGGCCGAAGAGGTGATCAGAATTGATCGGACGGGGTTCGACTTGTGGGGCATCGACGACGACGGACCGCCGGTGGACTCACGCACTTCGCCGATTTCTGTCTGGCTCATCACCACGACGTCCGCGGCGATCTTGCCGGCCGCGGCGCCCGTCAGCACGAGAGCGTTGGACAGGCCGAGCACCGCGCCACGGCGAGTGTGCCAGGACAGAGCCGGCGCGGACAGGCCGAGCTGATCGGCGAAGGCATCCAGTACGGCGGGACCGTCGGCACCATACGCATGAGCCGTCCCGACCGGTCCTGCGAGTGCCGCCGGCAGGGGATGCAGGGCACGGATCGAGTCCAGGGCATCTCGCGTACCGGTCAGCCAGCCGGCCACCCGCAGACCGAGGGTCGTCGGCAATGCCTGCTGACCAAGGGTCCGGGCGACAACCGGCAGACCGCGATAGAGGTCGACAAGGTCTGCCAGCTTGCCGGCGACAGCATCCAAATCGTCGGCAACCGCCGCGAGGACGTCGGTAGCCAGCAGCATCATCGCCGTGTCCAGGATGTCCTGGCTGGTCGCGCCGTAATGAATCCACTCGCCGCCCACATCCCGCAACCGCTCCACCAGCGGGATCACCGGGTTGCCTCCGGCAACGGCGTCGACCGCCAGCGGTCCAGGATCGATCAACACGCCGTCGACGTACGACGCCACCTCCAGCGCCGACGTGGGTGCGATCCCCACCTGCACCAGCGCCCGGATCAACGCCGCCTCGCACCGCACCAAGGCCCCGACCAACGCAGCATCGCTCGTCAGCACCGAAGCCCGGCTGCCGGCCCAGACCGGGCTCAACAACCCGAAGTCCCCGGACTTATCGGTCGCCGACATCGAGGAACACCGTCTCCCGATCGCCCTGCAGATGTACGTCGAACCGGTATCCGTCGGCCGCCGCCACGGCCACCAGCGACGCCCGGCGGGACTGCGGCAGCGAGCTGACGAGCGGATCGTCATCCAGCCCGTCGTCCGGGAAATAGACGCGGGTGACGGCCCGCCGCAGCATGCCCCGGGCGAAGACCGACATCGCGATGTGCGGCGCCTGGGATCGCCCGTCCACCGTCGGCACCGCCCCCGGCTTCACCGTGACGAACGAGTACTCGCCGCCCTCGGTCGCCGATCGCCCGAACCCGCGGAACCCTGTGGGCACCGCATAGATCCCCGGCGACGTCACGAACCGGCCGGACTGATCCGGTTGCCAGATCTCGACCAACGCATCCAGGATCGGCTCCCCCGCGCCGTCGTACACAATGCCGGCGAGTCGCACCCGCCCCGGCACCGACGGGCCGGCAACCTGCGGACCCGCGTCGTACGGCAACGCGTCGTGGAAGAACGGCCCGACCGTCTGCCAGGGTGTCGGCCCCGCGGATGCCGCGACCTCGCTGACCGGGTAGACGAAACTCACTGCGGTCCCTCGAACGGCGTGGCGCCGAGCACGATGTCGAAGCGATAGCCCGTCGCCCACTCCGCCAGGGTCGCACCATGGTCGTACGACGCGATCAACCGTAGCCGAGCACGTTCGTCGCGGACGGAGTTGAAGATCGGATCCTGGAAGAACAGCGGATCCCCCGGGAAGTACATCTGCGTGACCAGCCGCTGCGTGAAGGCGCGTCCGAACAGCGAGAAGTGCAGGTGCGCCGGCCGCCAGGCGTTGTCATGGTTGCGCCACGGGTACGGTCCCGGCTTGATCGTGACGAACCGATAGTTGCCATCGGCATCGGTCAGGCACCGGCCCGTACCGGTGAAGTTCGAGTCCAGCGGAGCCGGATGCCGATCCAGGCTGTGCGCGTACCGTCCGGCCGCGTTGGCCTGCCACAGCTCGACCAGGGTCCCGCCGACCGGGCGTCCAACGGTGTCGGTCACCCGGCCGTGCACGATCAGCCGCTCGCCGATCGGCTCGGCGGCGCCGTGCAGAGTGAGATCGGCATCGGTGGCACTGACATCAGCCGATCCGAACACCGGCCCGGTCAGCTCGACGTACCCGGGTGGCGGCATCACCAGGGCCTTCGCCGGGGAGCGAACCACGGTCGAGGCATAGTCCGGGAACAGGTACGGCGGGTCCAGCGCCGGGTTCGTCATGCCCACATGCTCGCTTGCCACCACGGCGTACGACGACCACACTTCCGTCACATGGAAGGCACCGCGGCGAGCAGGCTCCTGTCCGTGCTGAGCGTGTTCACCGAGGAGCGACCTGCGCTGACGCTGACGGAGATCGCCGCCGTCGCCGCACTCCCCCTCAGTACAGCGCATCGCCTTGTCGGTGAGCTGGTCACCTGGGGCGCACTGGAACGCGGATCGGACGCGCGCTATCGGATCGGCCTACGGCTGTGGGAGCTCGCCTCGCTGGCCCCACGCGGCCTGCCGTTGCGCGAAGCCGCGCTGCCGTTCCTCGAGGACCTCTACGAGGCCACCCACGAGAACGTGCAACTGTCGGTCCTCGACGGCGACGAGGTGGTCTTCGTCGAGCGCCTCTCCGGTCGACGCGCAGTCAAGACCCGCACCCGTGTCGGCGGCCGGCTGAGCGGCATCGCCACCGCGGGCGGCCGCGTACTCCTCGCCCACGCGCCACGCGACGTCGTCGAGAAGATCCTGACCGAGCCAGTCCACGCCTACACCCCACACACGATCACCGACGCCAAACGGCTCCGCCGCCTGCTCGCCGACGTACGCCGTCAAGGGGTCGCGGCCGACGAGGCCCAGGTGACCGCCGACGCGATCTCCGTCGGGGCACCGATCCGCAACCGGTACGGCGAAGTCGTGGCAGCGGTCTCCGTGGTCGCCAAAGCCGAACCGGGCACGAAACAAGTGCTGATCCCGCTGGTAACGACTACGGCATCGGCCATCTCCCGCGCCCTCGGCTTCAACGGAACCAAGAAGGGGCCCTAACCTTGGCGCATGTCGAGACTGCATTACGGACTCGCCGGGCCCGAACACGCACCAGTGGTGGTCCTGGCGAATTCGCTCGGCGCGACCCTGCGGATGTGGGAACCACAACTCGAGCCACTCGCCCGCTCGTTCCGCGTGGTCCGCTTCGACACGCGGGGACACGGCGGCTCGCCGGTACCGCCCGGTCCGTACACGATCGACGAACTCGCCGACGACGTACGCGAGTTGCTCGACCACCTGGAGCTCGAGAAGGTGCACTACGTCGGCCTGTCTCTCGGTGGCATGATCGGGATGCGCTTGGCCGCACAACACCCTGACCGAGTCGATCGCCTTGCGGTGTTGTGTACCTCGGCGTTGCTCGGCCCTGCCTCGATGTGGCACGAGCGCGCCGCCCTCGTGCGGGAGCGCGGTACGGCGAGCGTGGCCGAGGCGGTGGTTGCCCGCTGGTACACAAAACCCTTCCAGGAAAGGCATCCCGAGGTGATCGCCGCGGCCCGGCAGATGGTTGCCTCCACACCGCCACAGGGCTACTCGGCATGCTGCGAGGCGATCGCGGCGATGGATCTGACCGCCGACCTACCCCGAATCACCGCACCCACTCTGGTGATCGCGGGCGCGGACGACGTGGCGACACCGCCCGATCACCTCGAACGCATCGCGGCGACGATCCCCAGTGCGAACCTGCTCGTCGTACCGAATGCTGCCCATCTCGCGAACGCCGAACAGCCAGACTTGGTCACGGCGGCACTCCTCAAGCACTTGGAGTGAACGGCAGTCCCACGTAGTTCTCCGCCAAGGTCGTGGCCGCGGCGGACGAGCTCACGACGTACTCGAGCTGCGAGAGCTGCAAGCGTTCCTGGAAGGGATCGTCGCCCGGGAAGTTGTGCAGCATCGAGGTCATCCACCAAGAGAAATGCTGCACCCGCCATACCCGCCGCAGGCAGGTTTGGGAGTACGCATCGAGGCCGGTACGGCGACCGGCGAAGTACCAGTCCCCCAGGGCCTCCGCCAGGACATGAACGTCGTGGACAGCGAGGTTGAGTCCTTTGGCCCCGGTCGGCGGGACGATGTGCGCGGCGTCGCCGGCCAGGAACAGCCGACCGTGCTGCATGGGTGCACAGACGAAGCTACGCATCGGCGTGATGCCCTTGTCGAGGATCGGCCCCTCCTTCAGCGACCAGCCGCCGTGGGCGAGCCGGAGGTGCAGCTCATCCCAGATCCGCTCGTCCGGCCAGTCAGCGAGGTCCTCGTCCGGATCCACTTGCAGATACAGTCGGCTGACTGTCGGCGAGCGCAGACTGAGCAGGGCGAAGCCACGGTCGTGCCGGGCATAGATGAGTTCGTCGTTCGACGGCGCGACGTCGGCCAAGATGCCCAGCCAGACGAACGGATACTCGCGATCGTACGCCGTTGCCGTGGGCAACTGATCTCGGCACACGCCATGGAACCCGTCGCACCCGGCGATGAAATCGCAGTCCAGCTCGATCCGGCGACCGTCCTGCGTGAAGGAGACCCGAGGCACGGCAGGGTCGACAACAACCTCCTCAGCCGAGAAGTGAACCTGTCCGCCGGACGCGAGCCGCGCCTCGGTGAGGTCGTGCACCACCCGCTGCTGACCGTAGATGGTGATCGACCGGCCGCCGCTGAGTTCTGTCAGCGGGATCCGGTGCGACACCCCGTCGAACAGCAACTCGATCCCGTGGTGCGGCAGACCGTCCCGATCGAGTCCCTCACTCACCCCCACGGTCCGAAGCAGGTCGACGGTGCCCTGCTCGAGCACTCCGGCTCGCACCCGCTTCTCTACATACGAGCGGCTGCGCCTCTCCACGACGACTGAGTCGATCCCGCGCAGCTGCAGCAGGTGCGACAGCACCAGCCCGGCCGGTCCGGCACCGACGATCGCCACCTGTGTCCGCACGCCGCTGCCCCTCTCCGAGTGTCCCTGCAGGGTGCCCGAGGCGCGATCGGACCGCGACCCGACTTCCACCAGGCGGAAGCCGGTCGCCGTCGAGCGCGATGCGCTTGATCGAACTCTCCGGTGCACCGGGAGTCAGGTCGGGCGCGATCGTCAGCCCCCAGCCGACTCCGACCAGCCCCAACGCGGTCGCGACGTCCCCCACCGTAGCCGCCACCCGCGGGCGATAGCCGGAGCCAGAACACAATCCCAGCAGGACCGTGCTGAGCGGATGGTTCTGATAGACGACCCAAGACTCGTCCCTCAGTTGTTCCATCCGGCAGCTTTCCAGATCGGCGAGCGGGTGCTGCAACGGCGTACACAGGCTCAACCGGTCGCACCCGCTGTTCCGGGATGTGCGGGAACTGCGGATGACAAGCTGGCTCGCGAACAAGGCTGCCCAGGATCCAGCAATCCGGGCCGAGGTCGAGCAGCGGATCGCGTGCCTTCGCGGGCACAACGGTGATCGTCCGTGGTGCTGGCAGGCAGGCTAGTCAGACTGATCCGTAGTCGGCATGCTGACCCACGCACCGCAGTCGACCTGCGGTTCGCCGAGCATCACGGGCATCCAGGTGCGCATGAGTGGCAGGCCACCACAGCCGTTCGTGGATCAGTTCGTGGATCAAGATCGATCCACGGCGGCGAAGGCGCAGCGACTGGCCCGCAGGTGCTGGCCCCCGGTGATTCACGAAGCTGCCGGTTGATCTTGCAATTGAGCTTGTGGTCTGCGCGAGGGTTGTCCGGCGGCTGAGCAATGGCGAACTGACCGGTCCGCTGTTCCGTCGGTGGCTCCCGCCGCTGGTTGTGTCGGGCTCGAAGATCATGCAGGTCGCACTGCGCGCTCAGCAAGCACGGTTTGCCCTGGTAGTGGGCACTTTCGTCTGTCCGGGCACTCGACACGCCGGATCAATCGTGAATGGCCGGGCTTGGTCCGACGATGGGCCTGTTCTCAGGATCGAACCCGCGCCAGCAGATAGTTCTGTGACATCGTCAGGAACGCCTGATTTCCGATAGAGTTCGCAGCCAGTTGATCATAGGAGTGGTTGGCGAACGGCACCTTCGCCAACGTGATATCCACTCCGGCCGCACGGGCTTTGTCGACGAAGTCGTAGACAGAGTCCGGGGGCACCAGATTGTCGCGCTCCCCCTGGATCACCAGAGTCTGCGGCGCCTTGGCCGTGATGTACGTGGCCGACGAAGTCGCTGCGACGCGCTCGGGGTACTCCTGAGGGCTGCCGCCCAGGTATTTGCGGACCATGTCCTCGTCGGACAGTGAGCCGAGTGAGAAGTGGTTGGCGTAGACGGCCGCTGGATCCACCGCGGGATATTCGGCGACGACCGCCCGTGGAACGGGGACGGTACCGCAGGGGGAGTTCACTCGGCCTGCGGAGATTCCGTAGGCGAGGTTGAGCGCCAGGTTGCCGCCTGCGGACTCGCCGAGAATGGCCAGCCGAGCTGGATCACCGCCGAGGCGGGCGGCGTTGTGTGCGGTCCATGCCCATGCGCAGGCGACGTCCGCCGGTGCTTGGTCCCACGTGTGTTCGGTGTTGTTCGCCAGGCGGTATTGGACGCTGACGACGAGCCACCCGTGATCTGCGAACCACCGCATGTCGACGGGCATGTTGTCCTCGGTGCCGGAGATCCAACCACCGCCGTGGACGTAGACGAGTGTCGGGGCAGGCTGCGGAGTGGGCGACGGTTTGTACACAGCCACCGACAGCGCTTGGCCACCCGCAACGGTGTAGACCTCGTGGACATCAGCGCTCGCCGCGGCCATCGACGACGGGGCGAGCGCGCGAAAGACGTTCACCGAGCCGCCGGCGTCACCGATTGCCGCCACCATGACCACGACGAGGACCGCGCTCGTCAGAGTCCCCAGCGCACCGAGTCCGCTTGCGGCGGCCGCGGTCCATGTGAGACCGCGACGGATCCGCCACAGCCCGATCACGAGCGCGGGCAGGGCCGCGATCACGAGCAGCGGACCGAGCGTCGGCACGATCAATGCGGCTGCAGCACCGAGCAGTCCCACCGGCACGGCGGCACCCAGGTCTACAAGAACCACCAGGAGGGCAAGGACGAGGGCAACCGCGGTTCCGACGAACCAGACGACCGAACCCACCCGGCGTCGTCGTGCACGCGCCTCGTCAGCTGGCTCATCTACGGCCTCCACAGGCTTGTCCTCTCCGCAAGAACCCTTCAACATGGACTCTCCCCGATTTGTCAACGGCCGGCTTCGTGCACCAGGTGTCCGGCCGAGCGGACGGCAAGGGCGACGCTGGTGATCGTCGGATTGCAAGCGGTCGAAGTGGGTATGACATTGTTTCCACCGAGGTAGAGGCCATCTACGCCCCAGACCCGCGCATAGGAATCGCAGACCGACGCGCCGTCGTCGAAGGCCCCCATCCGAGTACTTCCCTGGTAGTGCAGCGAAGAGCCGCCGGGCATCAACTGGGGTTCGCCGACGACGAGTTCGCCGAGGAGTCGCGCGGCCTTGATCGCGTCCTCGCGCATTCTGCCAACAGTGCTGCAGTCGGCGTCGGTGAGGCCGTATCGCAGCAACATGTTCGGCAGACCGTACGTATCCGACTCGGTGTCGCTGAACTCGATCGCGTCCTCGTGGCGAAGCTCTTTCGCCCCGTACCAGGCGAGCGCGGCGTCCGGCTGTAGCGCATCCCGCGCCGCGTACTCGTCGGAGGTGACGGCGATGGGACTGCGGCTCGCGAGATGGATCTGGCCCTGGATCGGGCGTACCTCGTCGATATAGGGAATCAGAACGGCACCGAGCGGGCGCGGCCCAGCTTCGAGCTGGGGGATTTCGCTGGAGAAGCGCGGATCAAGGCGGAACGCCCCGACCACCTTCAGATGGTCGTTCAAGTAGCGCCCGAGAGCCGGTGGACGGATGCCTGAGGCGTACAGCAGTTGCGGTGTGCGCAGAGCGTCCGCTGCAACGACCACCTGGCTCGCGCGGACCGCGTACTGAGCGTCGGTGCGCCGGTCGAGCAGGAGCGCCCCGACGGCTCGGCCGCCCGATGCGTCCAGCAGAACGCGGCGAGCGACGGTCTGCGCGCGTAGCTCGAAGTCGGCCGTGTCCGCTTCGGACAGATCGCCGAGGATCACGTCGGTGCCTGAGAACCGCGTGCCGCGAGCGTCGTTCGTCACCGCGAAGGGGGTCAACTGCACGGGCGGCGCATCCACGATGCCGGTGTCGAAGGCGCCTGCGACGAGTTCGAGCACCTTCGCCAACAGGGGATCGCCCCCGTCGAGGTCCCGCGAGACGCGAAGAAGCCGGTCGGCCTCGGTGTAGGCGGCCTCGAGCTCGGCGTGCGGGATGAAGCCGATGCGCTCGACGCCGCTCGGGCGTGGTACCGAGGCCGTCCAGTGCACGCCCATCCCTCCGACGCCGCTGGACATGCTCGCCGCGGGCAGGCCGAACTCGCCGTGTGCGCGCACGTCGGGGCCTCGGTGGGCCAGGAAGAGTCCGGATCGCTGGAACAGGGCCGGATCCGCCCCGGACCGGACTCCCCGCGCCACCTGGTAGAACGGCGGCTCGACGTGGTCGGCGTCCGCGTCCGGCCCCTGCGACAGCCGGCGGGCCCGTGGCCGCTCGGTCGCGGGCAGGTTCTGAACGTGCTCGCCACGGCGAGCGCTGAGCACGGGGCCGGCTTCGATCATCAGAATCCGGGCGCCTACAGCGTGATCGGCGATCACCCGGGCGAAGGTTGAACCGACCGGTCCGCTGCCGATGATCAGCACGTCCACCTCTTCGTGGAACACAGCATCACACTCCTCGATGGACGATGGTCAGAAGTGCTCGGCGTAGCCGAGGGCGACGAGGTTGCGGTGCGAGAGCGCGATGCACTCGTAGGGGTCCTGCCCGCGCAGGTCCTCCTGCTCGACGAACAGATGGCTCACTCCGGCGTCGAGGGCCGCGGCGACAATTGCGCCCATCGGCAGGGCACCTTCGCCGACCTCCGCGTCCTGGACGAGTCCCGCCAGCACGGTGCGCAGCGTTAGCAGGTCCCCGGACGCGGCGGCCGACAGGTGCTCCGGTCGGATGCGTTCGACGCGGTAGTCGCGCAGGTGAACCAGCTTGATGCGGTCGGGGTGTTGGCCGAGCAGGCGTATCGGGTCTGCCCCGCCGCGGTAGGCCCAGTGCACGTCGAGCTCGAACCCGAGCGACGGGGCGTGCTCGAGGAGCAGGTCGAACTGGCTGACCCCGTCGAAATGGGCGAAGTCGAAATGGTGGGTGTGGTAGCACAGGTGCAGGCCGTCGGCAGCGAGCCGCTTCGCCATGGCCTCGACGGCATCGGCGAATTCCAGCAGCTGCTGGGTGGAGAGCACCGCGGCGAACGGCGGAAGCGGCAGCCGGACGAAGCCCGCGCCGAGGCCGCAGGTCCGCGCGACGACGGTGTCGTAGTCGCGGTCGAGGGTCGGCTCCGCAACGCCGGGGATCGGCGTGAAGAGGGCCGAGACCACCTCGACGCTGATGCCGAGCTCCTCGCGGGCGCGGGTGATCTCGGCGAGCGTCGAATCGGTCAACGAGATCTGGGAGAGCTCGAAGCTCCGGTACCCGATGTCCACGGCGCGGGCGAGGCTCGCGAACGCGCCGACCCGCTCGACACTCTTCTTGATCATCATTGCCTGTAGGCCGATGCGCGGCACGGCGGCTCCTTTCCCTGTGCTCCAAAACCTAGTTATACTAGGTTTTGGTGGCGACGGATACCCCACCAGTTGGGAGGACATGGTGAGCGGCACTCCTGCGTTGCCCGGCGCCATCGGCATGTCCCGGCTGCGGGTCTATCCATGGCGAACAACGGACGCGCGGCACGGCGGGTCGCCGCACCTACACCTCACCTGCACCGAGTGCTACGTCGTGCTCGACGGCACGGGCGAACTGCACACGCTCACGCCGGATGGCCACCGCGTCCTCCCTCTCGCGGCGGGTGACGTGGTCTGGTTCACTCCTGGGACGATCCACCGGGCCGTCGGCGCCGGAGACCTGCGTGTCCAGGTGATCATGCAGAACGCGGGGCTGCCCGAGGCCGGTGACGCGGTGCTGACCTTCCCACCTGCACATCTCGCCAGCCCGCAGATCTACGCGGAAGCCGCTTCCGTCGGCACGGAAGCACAAGCGCGGCGCCGACGGGACCTCGCGATCGAGGGCTATCTGGCGTTGATCGAGGACCACCGGCGCGGTGGGGCCGCACTCGAACGTTTCTACGCGGCAGCCGCCGCGCTCGTCGCCGATCGGCTCGACGCGTGGGAGACGTCCTGGCACGACCATGCACTGGCCGCCGCCGCGGCGACAGGTGCGCAGATCGCGGCGTTGCGCCGGGCAGACACCCGGCATCTGCGGTCGGCGGCCGTGATGAAGATCGACGCGCCAACGGAGAACGCCCTCGGCATGTGCGGTTATCTCGCCCCTTACCCGATCACGGAGTCGTGTTGATGATGTTCACCGAGACCTTTCCGTCCCCGTCCATCGCGATCGAGGGCGCCGTCGACCTCCGCGCCGAGCCGACCGGCCTGCGGCCCAGCCGGTTGCCGCGATGGGCGCTGGCGCAGGTGCCGGACGCGTTCTTCAAGCTCGTCGTCGATGCCGCCACCGGCATACGACTCCGCACCCGGACGCAGGCCCGCATCATCGAACTCACCGTCGCGACGATGCACGTGGAGGTCCCCGGCACGGGTGAGCTCAAACCCGTGTTCGATCTCCGTATCGGTGGGCGCCTGCACGAGCGCCAGATCGTCGACGGCGGGACCAGGCTGGTGCTGACCGGTGGTGGCCTCCAGACGATCCCGGCGGGACCGAGCACCGTGCGGTTCGACGGGCTACCCGAGGGCGAGAAGGAACTCGAACTCTGGCTACCGCATGCGGCCGCCTGCGATCTGATCTCGTTGAGCTCAGACCGCGAACTGCAGGCCCCGACGCCGTCGCGGGCGCCGCGCTGGGTCCACTACGGATCCTCGGTCAGCCAGTCGGCCAACGCCGACGGACCGACCAGTACCTGGGCCGCGATCTGCGCGGACACCGCCGGCTTCGCGCTGACGTCGCTCGGCTACTCCGGCAACGCGATGCTCGACCCGTTCGTCGCGCGCACGATCAGGGATCTGCCGACGGACCTGGTCAGCCTCGAGGTCGGCGCGAACATCGTCGAGCAATCCACGATGACCGAGCGGGTGTTCGCCCCCGCTCTCGACGGATTCCTCGACACGATTCGCGAGGGCCACCCCGCAACTCCGCTCATCGTCGCTTCCTCCCTCGCCTGTCCCCGGTGGGAGGAGACCGGCGGCGACGGAACTGCGCACGGGCTGACACTGCGACGCGTGCGCGAGATCGTGGAGCGCGTGGTCACACGTCGCACCATCGCGGGCGACACCGCGATCCACTATGTCGATGGCCTGACCGTGCTGGGCGTCGACGAGGCCGACCTGCTCCACGATGGGATCCACCCGGGGCCCGAGGCGCAGCCGTTGATCGGCAAGCGCTTCGCCACGGCACTGGCCTCCGTCGGCGTCACCTCGGAGCGTCTTGGAGCAGGACGTTCAACCTCCTGAGGTCGGTCATCACGTCGAAGGACGGATCACGCAGCCACTGCGCCATCAGCCCCTCGGTGGCCGCGAGCGCGATCCGGCCCTTCCACGGGTCGCCGTCCTCGTACAACCTCGCGACGATCGCCTTGAATTTCGCACTGCGCTCCTGCATGAACGCGTGCGCCGGGTGCTCGGGCGAGGTGGAGGCGGCCACCATCTCCAGCAGCAGCTTGATCAGCCCGGGCGTGCGCATGCCCGACTCGATGATCTCGGTCACGCCCTCGAACGTGGTCATGTCGTGCGCGGCCGCGTCCGCCTCGTCGCGTGCCCGGAGGATCTCGACGAAGAGCTCTTCCTTGCTCCCGAAATAGTGCAGCACGCCCGCCTCGGTGAGGTTCACGCTCTCCGCGATGCTGCGCAGCGAGGGGCCCTGAGGCCCGGCGTACGCGTACGCCTTCAAGGCGGCTTCGAGGATCTGCGCCCGTCGGGCCAGCCCTTTCGCGTACGGACCCCGCTTCGTCTCGGCAGGCATGTCGCTGAGTCTAGCCAGGCTGAGGCCGCGATCCGAAAAGCTAGTCTTACTAGGTTTTTGGGCGTACGGTGCGAAAGCAACCTTCCGCAACGACGCATCAGGCGAGGTCGCCCATGTCCGATGAACCCATTCCGCAGAGCGGGGCACTGGCCCCCGCTCGGGTGCAGCGCAAGCCACACCCGGATGCGGGCGCGGCGGCTCCACGCAGTGCGCGGCTTGGCCGGCTGGGCCCGCTGCTCGCTATCCTCAACATCGGCTGGGCCCTGCCGTCGGCGGCCGCCGGCACGCTCCTGCAGGCACTGTTGGCCAGGGATTACGGCGCTGAGGGCAAGCTGGGGGCCCTCACTGCGATCACGACCGCGGGTGCCGTGCTGGCGATCCTGGGCACCGTCATCGGCGGCGCGCTCTCCGACCGCACTCGAAGCCGGTTCGGCCGTCGCAACCCGTGGATCCTCGGCGGAGCCCTAGCCTCCGCGGGCGGCCTGACCATGACCGGCCTCTTGCCGACGCTGCCCTTGCAACTGCTCGGATTCATGCTCTACCAGGGCGGGCTGAACGCCATGCAGGCCGCATCGACGGCGTTGCTCCCCGACCGGGTCAGCGGCGCTGCCTTGGGCAGGGCGTCGGCGTACCTCGCAGGGGGATACCTGGTCGGTACCGCATTCGGTGGAATCGCGGCCGCGGCTGCGATCGGATCGCCGGGCGCCGGCCTGGCCGTCCTGCCGTGGCTGATGGCCGCAACGGCGCTGCTGTTGGTCGTGTGCATGAACGGGCGGCCGAGTGACGACATCCCGCCGAACAGTACTTCGGCGCGTGCGGTCCTGCGGTCGCTCGTCCCGCCGTGCGACCGCGACTTCCTGCTCGCGTTCGCCGGACGCTTCTGCGTCATCCTCAGTCTGACCGTCGTCGTCTACTACCAGCTGTACATCTACACCGACTACCTCCGCATCGGGACCACGTCCGCCGCCGCGCACATCGCCACGGGCATGCTGATACTCAGCGTGACCGCGCTGCTCGCAGCGATCGGCGGCGGCCTGCTCTCTGACCGCCTCGGGCGACGCAAGATGCTGGTCGTAGCGGCCTCACTGTGCATCGCGGCCGCGGCAGTGCCGGTGATGCTGTCCCCCACCGTCGAAAGCCTCACCCTCTTCTACGCCATCAGCGGTGTGGGCTACGGGCTCTACTTGTCAGTGGACTCGGCGCTCATGGTGGAGGTGCTGCCGACAGCAGGCGCCGAAGCGAAGGAACTGGGCATGCTCAGCGTCGCCAACGCTGCCCCCGCCCTCATCGCGCCCGCCATCGCCACCGCTCTCGTGAGCACGCTCGGGTACCACTCCCTGTTCCTGTTCACCGTCCTCGTCGCGACCATCGGAGGCGGCCTCGTCAGCGCCATCCGACGCGTGCACTGACCGACCCGAAAGGGGACCACCCGATGTCGACCCTCCTTCACGATTTCGACCTGGCGTGCACGGACTCCACCGTCCTCGAACCGACCGACGCCGCCCTCGCCGACGCAGACTGGCTGCCCGCGCGCGTCCCCGGCGGTGTACACGAGAGTCTGGTCGCGGCCGGCCGGATCGCCCACCCGTACCACGACATGAACGACGCGGCTGCTGGATGGGTCGAACGCCGGACCTGGTGGTACCGCACCCGATTCACCGCCGCCCGACCCGCGACCGGCCAACGGCTGACATTGCTGTGCCCGACCCTCGACACCGTGGCCTCCGTCTGGCTCAACGGAACCCTGCTCGGACGGCACACCTCCCAGTTCCGCCCGGCCCGATTCGACGTCACCGGCGTGGTAGCCGAGCACAACGAGCTCATCGTGCGGTTCAGTCCCCCACTCGAAGGATTGACGCCGCCCGAGTCGATCGTCAAGAACGGCGAACTCATCAGTGCCTTGATCGCCGGGGCGATGGGCTCCGACAAGCCGTCCGCAAAACAGCCGGCGGCCGAGGACGAGCATCTCCCGGGCGTCCACGGCAACCTCGCACTCACCCTCCGTCGCAAAGCAACGTTCTCCTGGGGGTGGGACTTCGCCCCGCGGCTCCCCTCCGTCGGTGTGCTGAGCCCGGTCGAACTGCATGTCGAACGCGGCGCCGTCATCACCGGCCAACACATCCGCTCGACCGCGATCGACCTCGCCGCACGCACTGCCACCGTGGCCGTCGACCTCGATGTGGACGCCTTCGCCCACCCTCAGCCGGTCACCGCCGTCGTCCGGCTGACCTCGACGTCCGGCGCGAGCATCGAGCGTCGGCTCGAACTGGTGGGCGACCGGACTCCAGGGAACAGGCAGGCGACCGCGACGATCGAGGTCGACGACGCGGAGTTCTGGTGGCCGCACGACCTCGGCGAGCCGCGACTCTACGACACCCTCATCCGACTTCAGAGTCCGGACGGCACGGTGCTCGACGAGGCCTCTGGACGCCTCGGACTTCGCATCGTCACCCTCGACCGATCCCCGGACCCTGAAGAGGGAGGTCGGCTTTTCCGCTTCAGTGTCAACGGGACCCCCACCTACGCACGCGGAGCGAACTGGGTTCCGGCCGACACGATGATCGGCTCGGTCACTGCGCAACGCTGCCGCGCGCTTGTCGCGAAGGCCAAGGACGCGGGCATGAACATGCTGCGCGTCTGGGCCGGCGGGACCTACGAACAGGACGCCTTCTACGCGGCCTGCGACGAGGCCGGGATCCTGCTCTGGCACGACTTCATGTTCGCCTGCACCGAGTACCCGAGCGACGACCCGACGCTGCGTGCCGAGGTGGCGGCCGAGGCCGAGTTCCAGACCCGCCGCCTGCGCAACCACGCCAGCCTCGCCCTGTGGTGCGGCAACAACGAGGTGCACGCCATCCACGGCATCCTCGACCCGTCCTGCGCCCCGGGCGACTGGGGATACGCGTTCTTCCACGAAGTCCTGCCCGACGCCGTCGCACGCAACTGCCCCGAGATCGCGTACTGGCCGGGAAGCCCCTGGGGGGAGGACGACCCGCGCGGCGTCAACGGCGTGCGTGACGGCGACCGGCACGCCTGGGAGGTGTGGCACGGCGTCGATGTCGGCGCAGGCGGACCCACCGAGTTCGCCACCCACGGCGAAGCCGTCCACTTCCGCCGCTACGCCTACG
Source organism: Kribbella sp. NPDC055071 (assembly GCF_053608045.1). Classification (NCBI taxonomy): domain Bacteria; kingdom Bacillati; phylum Actinomycetota; class Actinomycetes; order Propionibacteriales; family Kribbellaceae; genus Kribbella; species Kribbella sp. NPDC055071. The sequence goes on along the minus strand of NZ_JBSGUS010000018.1, from coordinate 38,319 downwards.
ACCACGGCAAATTCATCAGCGAATTCGGCATTCACGCCGCGCCGGAGCTCGCCACCCTCGAACGCTGGACCGAACCGGGCACCCTCACCCTCGGCAGCCCTCAGCTGCTCAACCGCAACAAGGACATGCCCAAGAACAAGGGCGACGACCTCATGGCCGTCGAAACCGGCCTGGCTACCGATCTGCGCGAGTACCTGGACTTCTCCATGGCCACCCAGGCCGAAGGGCTGAAGTTCGGCATCGAGCACTATCGCCGCCGCCAGCCCCACAACAGCGGCACCCTCGTCTGGCAGCTCAACGACGCGTGGCCCGGCATGAGCTGGTCGATCATCGACTACGACCTCATCGCCAAGGCCGGCTACTACTTCGTGCAGCGCTCGTACCAACCGGTGCTCGCCAGCTTCGCACGGGCCGAAGACGGCGGTGTGCGGCTCTGGGTCACCAACAGCAGCCCGAATCCGGTCACCCTGCAGCTGCGCGCAGAGGTCGCGACCTTCGCAGGCAAGCACCTGGCCGACGACACCGTCCCGGTAACCATGGACGCCTACGAGTCGCGGATCGTGTGGAGCGCGGCGGCGAGCGTCATCGAACCGGCAACCGACCGGTTCGCCTGGGTCTCCGACCGCGACGGGGTCATCCAGCAGAACCGCATGTTCTTCGCAGCACTCAAGGATCTCGACTTCGGTGCGGGCCGCCTCGAGTCCCGGGTCATCGAAACCGACTGCACCAGCGCCGTCATGGAGCTGCGCGCGTCCGGATACTGCTACATGAGCAGGATCGCCAGCCCCACACCCGGGGTCTCGTTCAGCGCCAACTACCTCGACCTGCGCGACGGAGACGCAGCAACGATCCGCGTCACCGGCCTGCCAGACGACTTCGACGCCGCGTCGCTGCGCGTAGACCGTTACGCCGGCCAGGACCACGATGCATAGCCACTGTCCCCGCCATCCACGGAATCGTGGCATCAATGAGATCAAAATCTCGGCCGACGCTGACACGCAGTCCCTTGGGTGGCGTGGCAGAGGGTAGTCGTTGTCGTCAACACGGCGTAGGGGGTGCTGCTGGGCGGCAGCTCGTGGATCGAGATCGACAACCGGCCGGCGCGAGGAGGCCGGCACGCTCGGCGAGTTCTGCCAGGGCGAAGGTTGCAACCCACGTTTCGAGCCAGCCCAGGGGAACATACGAGCGGCTGCGCCTCTCCACGACGACTGACTCGATCCCGCGCAACTGCAGCAGGTGCGACAGCACCAGCCCGGCCGGTCCGGCACCGACGATCGCCACCTGTGTCCGCACGCCGCTGCCCCTCTCCGAGTGTCCCTGCAGGGTGCCCGAGGCGCGAGCGGACCGCGACCCGACTTCCACCAGGCGGAAGCCGGTCTACAACACCGTGAAGGTACGAGCAGTGACGGTATGGACAGCGGTGACGACGGCCTCGATCTCCGGGATGTCCTGTTCACCGTCGCGGCACACCAGCACGCTGTACCGCTTCGCATCGACACCGTCGAGCGCGATGCGCTTGATCGAACTCTCCGGCGCACCGGGAGTCAGGTCGGGCGCGATCGTCAGCCCCCAGCCGACTCCGACCAGCCCCAACGCGGTCGCGACGTCCCCCACCGTAGCCGCCACCCGCGGGCGATAGCCGGAGCCAGAACACAATCCCAGCAGGACCGTGCTGAGCGGATGGTTCTGATAGACGACCCAAGACTCGTCCCTCAGTTGTTCCATCCGGCAGCTTTCCAGATCGGCGAGCGGGTGCTGCAACGGCGTACACAGACTCAACCGGTCGCACCCCAGGATCCACTGCCGTAGACCGGCTTCGGGCAGCGGTGGAATGGCCCCGAACGTCGAGAGGATCACCACGTCCAACCGGCCGCGCTTCACCTCCTCGGCACCCTGCTGATCCGAGATCGCCACCAGGGAGACCTCGAGTCGCGGATACCGCTGCCGGACCTTCGTCAGCGCCGTACTCATGATCGGCGGTCCCTCCCGGAACGGGATCCCGATCTTCAGCCGCCCGGCCACCCCGTCCGATTGGCGCATGGCCGATTCGGCCGCCCGGAGCTCGACCAGGATCCGCTCGGTGTGCTCGAGCAGCCGCCGCCCGAGTGGCGTCAGCGTCACGGTCTTGCCGCCGCGGATCAGCAGCGAGACGCCGGCCGATCGCTCCAGCGCCGACATCTGCTGGGACACCGCCGAGCGGGTGTACCCGAGCTCGCGCGCCGCGCCCGCGATCGAGCCGTGCTCAGCCACGGCACGCAGAACCAGGAGTTTGGATGTGTCGAGCATGCGTCACCTCTGTTAACGCTCCATGACCTCAAGCGTCAACCTACGCCCCTTGCTGGGCGAAGGACAGGGCTTGTTCCCTTAGGCATGGCCCGGAAACTGACCGAACTTCAGCGCATCCCGACCTCGGGCGCCCGCGCCGTCGAGGCGATCGCGATCGACGGCCGGCAACTGCTCGCGATCCCGCAACTGGCGGTCGACGTACCCGGCACTCCGGCCGGCATGAATGCCGGTGACAGCAACACCGAGCTACTTGTCCTGCAACGGCAGCACGGCGGATACGCGCCGTTCGCCACCCTGCGGGCGCCCGGTGGTGAGGACGCCGAGTTCTTCACCATCGGTGCCCGGTCCTTCCTCGCCGTGGCCTGCATCCGCACCGGCTCGGGCCCGTACGAGTACGCCACCGAGTCGCTCATCTACGCCTGGAACGGCGACGGGTTCGAGCTCTTCCAGGCGATCCCGACGTTCGCGGCCAAGCAGTGGAAGCACTGGTCGATCGGCCAACGCCACTTCCTCGGCCTGGCGCAAGGTCTCGCTCTCCCCCAGTTCGCGGGCAACAACCGGGACTCGATCATCTTCGAGTGGGACGGGACCAAGTTCGTCCAGGTCCAGTTGATCGAGTCGCAGTGGGCGTACAACTGGCACCCGTTCGTTCTGGACGACCAGCAGTTCGTCGCGCACGCCGATCACGTCGCCGAGAGCGTCCTCTACCGCTGGGACGGATCGCGGTACGTCCGACACCAGACACTGCTCGAGCAGGCCGGCCGGGCCTTCGCGCACTTCCGCTACGGCGACGACACCTATCTCATCGCCGCCGCCCTCACCGAACCACCGACGGTACGACGCTGGGACGGCGAGCGATTCGTTGCTGTCGGCAACCTCGAAGGGCTCGGTGCCCGTGAGCTCCGCGTGGTCGAGCAGGACGGACGGATCTACCTGATCCGGGTCAACTTCATCACCGGTACGCCGGCCGATCCGATGCCGTCCCTGATCTCCCAGATCTACCGCTGGCAGGAGGATCGTTTCGTCACGATCGCGGAATTCCCGACGACAGGAGGCACCGACGCCGAAGTGGTCGGCCTGGACGGCGGCATCTCGTTCGCCGTCTCCAACTCCCTCAGCGCGGACCTCCGGTTCGCCGCCGAGACCGTCGTCTACCAATTCTCCGACGAGGCCTGATGGCCGGCTACGAGTCACCTGCCTTTACCCGGCTCTTCCACGCCTACACCGGATCCCCGCTGAGCATCGGCGGTCAACTCACTCTCGCCTCCGAGCGCACGTACGCCGACGCCCCACTGATCGTCGCCACCCACGGCGATCTGGCGCTCTATCCCGGCCACGGCGAACCGCCGACAATCGAAGGCTTCCGCCTCTCGACCCGAGGCTTCAAAGAGCTGACCGCCGTCTCCCACCTCGGGCCGGCCGTCGCATCGCTGGCCAGGGTCAAGGCACTGAACCCGACCGGCCCGTGGCAGGCGGCCGGCGCCGAACTCCTGGCGGCAACCCGAGAGACCCGCGCGGCGAACTCGACCGAACTCTGGCGTGATCTGGTCCAGATCGGGAGCTTCGCCGGACGTGAACCCGCGATCGCCACCATGGTCGACTACGCCTGCCTGGTCACCGAACGGATCCTCGAGCGATCGCTCACGGACGAGTCCTACCTGACGGTTGAGACCGTACGACGCGACTACCTCGAGGGCCCGTCGGACGAACTACCCGTGCCGCTCAACCGGATCATGGTCGCGACCTTCTACCTGTTCGGCATGGACCTCGGGCACCGACTCGTCACCTGGTTCGACGGCCTGGGCCTGCCGTGGGAGGACACGATGGTGATCATCGCCGGCCGCCAGGGCCGCCCGACCGCCGGCGTGACCAGGGACAGCAACAGCGTCGCCGGAGTGATTCACGCGGCCTCCCGGGGCCGGCTCCCCGAGCGGAATCTCCTGATCGCACCCCATGCACCGGTGTTCCCGACGTACGACGGAACCAACCTCGACGCGGTCTCGGCCCTCGAGCCCGACTACCGCCGGCTGTGGTCCGGCGTCCGCGCGACCTGCGAACTGGGTGAGCAGATGTTCGCCGGCTATCCGCGGTTCGAGCCGCCTCCACCGGGCCGACGGCCCATCCACCCCGGCATCGAGACGGTGAGCGAGCTGCCGGCCGTCTCCGACGCCACCGACTGGTTCGCGCTGACCTCGCGGCTCCGCCTGGTGCTCGAGGACCCACGCCAACTCCTCTCCGGCGCCGTCACCGACTTCGCCGCCGAACAACTTGTTGACAACGGCAACGATCCCGCCAAGATCTTCGTCCCGGGCCTGGACGGCGAACCGTATCCGGTCCACGCCACCCCGCCTGCTCACGATCACTTCCACTCACGGGACTACGAAGGAGAGGCATCATGAGTCGTCCCAGCATCCGCCGCCCGGGTCGTGTCCGCACGACCGGTACGGCGATCGTCGCCGTCCTGGCTCTCACCTCGGCCTGCGGTCTGTCCGGCGAGAAGCCCGCCGCCAGTTCGTCCACCGCCAGTAGCAAGCCGATCGTCATCGGTATGTCGCTGCCACTCAGCGGTCCGGTCGCCGACCGCGCCAAGCCCGGGATGGAGGGATATCAGTACTGGGTGGACGAGCTGAACGCCCAAGGCGGCCTGCTCGGCCGCAAGGTCGAGCTGAAGGTGCTCGACGACAGCTTCGACCAGCAGACCGCCATCTCCGACTACACCCGGCTGATCTCGCAGGACAAGGTGGACCTGCTGTTGGGCACCTTCTCGTCCGACCTCAACGTCGCCGTCGCACCCGTCGCCGAGCGGTACAAATACGCCTATGTCCAGCCGTCCGGCGGGGCTGACGAGATCTTCGCGCGCGACTTCAAGTACCTGTTCTTCGCCCAGCCCGCGACCACTCAGAAGCTGCCCGACCGCTTCGTCGATCTGATCGCCAAGCTGCCGGCCGACCAGCGCCCGAAGACGCTGGCGCTGGTGCAGCTCGACGACCCGAACACCACCCAGGCGGCCAAGCTCTTCGGCGAACGTCTGGGGAAGCTCGGCGTCACAACCGTGTACGACAAGACCTACGCCCCGGACACCTCGAACTTCGACACGATCGCCAACGCGATCAAGCAGGCCAAGCCGGATCTCGTCATCAACGGTTCGATCGCGACCGACGGCATCTCGCTGATCCGCTCGTTCCAGAAGGTCAACTTCTCCCCGAAGCAGTTCTACCAACTCAACACCCCGACCGACCCGGCGTTCGCGAAGTCGATCGGCGCCGCCAACACCGAGGGGATCTTCACCTACCTGGCCTGGAGCCCGCAGGCGAAGTACCCGTCGAACACGGGATTCGTGGCCGGCTACACCAAGCAGTTCAAGACAGCGCCGAGCGAGGACGCGGCCAACTCCTACACCGCCGGCCAGGTGCTGGCGACGGCGGTGAAGGCGGTCGGCAAGCTCGACCAGACCGCGATCGCGGACTGGCTGCACAAGAACTCCGTCGACACCATCGTCGGCCCGCTGAGCTGGGACGCGACCGGCCGGCCGCAGGGCGACATGCTCTTGGGTCAGTTCCAGGGCGGCACGATCAAGATCGTCAGCCCTGAGTCGGCCGCGACCTCGACCAACATCCTGTTCACCAAGCCGGGCTGGAGTGGCTCGTGACGCTTCTCCTCCAGACCGTCGTACTCGGCCTCCTGGTGGGTGGCGTGTACGCGCTGATGTCGTCGGGGTTCAGCCTGGTGTTCGGCGTGATGAGGATCATCAACCTCGCGCACGGGGCGACGATCGTCCTGGCCGCCTTCCTCAGCTGGTGGATCTGGGCGCGCACCGGGATCGATCCGCTGCTGGCCGGCATCGTCATCACCCCGGTCATGTACGGCGTGGGCTGGATCCTCTACCGGACCGTGATCGCGCGGGTCCACCGGATCGACCACGAGCTCGCGATGGTGGCGTCGTTCGGCGTCGCCATCGCCGCCGGCGGGGTGATGTCACTGATCTGGGGTACCGAAGTGCGGTCCGCGACGCCTGGTTACTTCAACACGTCGTTCCAGCTCGGCTCGCTGGTGGTGCCGCGGGCCCAGCTCTATGCCTTCGTCGGTGCGCTGGCCATCCTCGGGGCTCTGTCCGCGATGCTTCGCGGCACCTTCCTCGGCCGCGCGATCCGCGCCTGCTCGACGAATCGCAGCAGCGCCGCGCTGGTCGGCGTCGACGTGGACCGGACGATGGCGCAGATGTTCGCCATCGGCGCGGCGACCACCGGGTTCGGCGGCGCGGCCCTCGCGGTGATCTACCAGTTCGTGCCGGACTCCCACTACATCTGGATCGGACGCATCCTGTGCGTGGTCATCCTGGGTGGTCTGGGCAGTCTGGTCGGCGCAGCACTCGGGGCCGCGATCCTCGGTCTGGGTGAGGCCCTGACGTCCTCGTACGTCGATACGCGGTGGGCGACGGCGGTCCCGTACGTGCTGATCATCGCCATCCTGCTGCTCCGCCCGCAGGGTCTGCTCGGTGGGCGAGTCCGGGCCGACGGGGCGCAGCCATGAGTGCCGCGGAGCGGGCCGGTCGCCGGTTCCCTCGCCGTTCGGTCGTTGCCATCGGCATCTTGTTCGTTGCCGCGATCCCGTTTCTCACCCCGAGCTCCTATATCCACAACGTGCTGATCCTGGTCTTCCTGCTCGGAGTACTGGGCTCGGGATGGAACATCATCTCGGGGTTCACGGGGTATGTGAGTCTTGGGCACAGTGCGTTCATCGGTGTCGGCGCGTACACGGCAGGCATCCTGGCGGGACAGTGGGACGTCTCTCCGTTCCTCGTCGCGCCGCTCGGAGGTGTCGCGGCCGCGCTTGTCGCGTTGGTGCTCGGCTGGACCACCCGTCGTACCAGAGGTGTCGGGTTCGTGATCGTCTCGTACGCGATGCTCGAACTGCTCGGGCTGATCGTGCGGAACTGGTCGTCGCTGACGGGCGGCAGTCAAGGCCTGCTGATGCCGTTGCCCGGCTGGGATGTGCGGTTTCACAACTGGCCGTTCTATTACGCGCTGCTCGGATTGTTGTTGCTCAGTCTGGTGATGACTGCCGGGATCCGGCGTTCGAAGTTCGGGCTCGGTCTGGTCGCGATCCGGGATGACGAGGACAAGGCGGCTGGGATCGGTGTCGTCACCTCCGTCTACAAGAGTGTCGCCTTCATGGCCAGTGCGGTGCTTGTCGGCGTGGCCGGCGCCGTCTACGGGTACTACGTGAGCTTCCTGACGGTCAGCACGATGTTCGACATCGTCCTCAGCATGCAGGTGGTCCTGGCTGTCCTGCTGGGTGGCCGGGCGACCGTCTGGGGTCCGGTGCTCGGTGCGTTCATCGTCGTGTTGCTCGGCGAGGTCACCAACACCTCAGTTGGTGGCGTGGATGCGGGCGCGTGGCGGCTCGTCATGTTCGGTGGGCTCGTTCTGCTGGTCACGCTGGCGCTGCCGAAAGGCATCATTCCGTCGGTCGGGCAGCTCCTCGAACGACGGGCGACGAGCCTCACCGGTGCCCGACTCGCTGACACCGCGGTGCCTACCGCGCCGGCAAGTGCACGCGCAGCCGCTGACGGCACGGACGTGCTGAAGGTTGAGGACGTCACGGTCCGCTTCGGCGGGGTCAAGGCCCTCGACGACGTGTCACTCGTGGTGCCGGCGGGGTCGATCACGGCTCTGATCGGGCCCAACGGTTCGGGGAAGACCACGCTCTTCAACGTGATCGACGGGACCTATACACCCGCGCACGGCGACGTCGCCCTAGCTGGCAAATCACTGGCGAAACTGGATCGAACCGGTCGTGCGTTCGCGGGAATCGGCCGGACCTATCAACTGCCACGACTCTTCGACAGCCTGACCGTGCTGGAGAACGTTGCCGCGGTCAACTCCAGCTTCCGCCTCCGCCGGCTGACGCACTCGGCGGTTTCGGGCGCCGAGGCCGCTCGCTCCACGGAGCTGCTCGAGTTCGTCGGGTTGGGCGAGTACGTCGAGGCACGTGCGACCGAGCTGTCCTACGGTCAGCGCAAGCTCGTCGAGCTCGCGCAGATGCTGATGCTGGATCCGGCCGTCATCCTGCTGGACGAGCCCGCGGCCGGGATCAACCCGACCCTGTTGCAGCGGCTTGCGGAGCTCATCGCTTCGCTGAACGCGACCGGGCGAACGTTCGTCGTCGTGGAGCACGACATGCAGTTCGTCCTCTCGCTGGCCGACCAGGCGACGGTGCTTGCCCGCGGCAAGGTGATCGCGTCCGGCGAACCGGCGACGGTGAGTACCGATCCCGCCGTACTGGAGGCGTATCTCGGCGACGACTTCGTCCTCGAACCGACGACGATCGGACCACGCTCATGATCGAGTTCGAGAACGTGCGGGCCGGGTATGGCGGTGGAGACGTGCTGCAGGGGGTGACATTGACCGTTGCCCGAGGCAGCATCACCTGTGTCGTCGGGCCGAACGGCGCGGGCAAGTCGACACTGCTGCGGACTCTGAGCGGACTGTTGAAGCCACGCGAGGGAACGATTCTGGTGGACGGCAAGCCGGTTCACAACCTGTCCCCGGCCCAGGTCCTCGCAAGTGGCGTCGCCCAGGTGCCGCAGCAGGGCGGGCTGTTCGGGAACCTGACGATTCGCGACAACATGCTGCTCGGCGGGTATCTGATCCGCCGCGATCGGCGCCGACTCAGACGGCGGCTCGACGAACTGGCCGAGGCCTTCCCGGTGATCACAGAGCGGGCCGGCGACAAGGCCGCCGACCTGTCCGGTGGCCAACGCCGCATCGTCGAGTTCGCCCGGGCATTGGTCACGACGCCGACGGTGGTGCTGCTGGACGAACCCACGCTCGGGCTGGATCCGAAGACCTGCGCGGTGGTGTTCGAGAGCACCCGGACCATGAACGACCTCGGGGTGACCGTCCTGATGGTCGAACAGAACGTTCGGTTCGGCCTGCAGCTCGCGAGCGACGGCGTCGTGATGGAACGTGGCCGCGTCCTGCTCTCGGAACCGGCCGACGAACTCCTCGCCCGACCCGACATGGCCGCGCTCTTCTTCGGCGCCGGCACCGCCCCACAGCGACCTGGAGTCCGATGAACAGATTCGTGCAGCAGACGAACGCCGGCAACGACTTCCTCGGCCGGCTCCGTGCCGGCCGGACGACGCTCATGCTGGGCATCAGGGGATCCCGCGGACCCGACATCATCAGAGTGGCTCAGGCGACCGGTCATCACGCGGTCCTGGTCGATCTCGAGCACTCGACGATGTCGCTCGATACCGCGGCTTCGTTGTGCGCAGCCGCGGCCGACCTCGGCGTGATGCCGTTCGTTCGCACGCCGGAACGCGAGTACGGCGCCATCGGTCGACTACTCGATGGGGGCGCGCTGGGCATCGTCGCTCCCCGGATCGAGACGGCCGAGGAGGCGTTGACCGTCGTACGGGCGTGTCGCTTTCCTCCCCGTGGTCAGCGATCCCAGCTCGCGAGCGTGCCCGCGCTCGGGATGCGGCCGACGCCGGCCGCCGTACTCAATCCGACCCTGGACACGGCGACCGTCGTACAGATCCTGCTCGAGACGCCGTTGGGAATCAGCAACGCGGAAGCGATCGCCGCGATCGACGGGGTCGACATGCTGGCGCTCGGCGCCAACGACCTGACCGCGGAGCTGGGCATCGCGGGACAGTACGACCACCCGCTGGTCCGGGACGCGGTCGCCGAGGTCGGCAAGGCGTGCGCGGCTCACGGAAAGCTCTTCATGCTCGGTGGGATCTCCGACCCCGGGCTCTTCGCTTCACTCGCCGAGCTCGGCGTCTGCCCGTTGATCCTGACCGGGATGGACACCGACCTTCTCTTCAACGCGGTGCAGGCCCGGGCCGACGCCGTACTCCGATCGACCGATGAGGTGTCATGACTACTCTCCAGACCACACCCATGCGCCCGGCGTCGTCCAACACCCGGCCCGATTTCACGCTGCCGGACGGAAGCTGCGACGCGCATTTCCATCTCTTCGAGCCCGGCTATCCGCACGTCCCGAATCCGCTGTACACCTTCCCGGACGGCACGCTGGAGCAGTACCTCGCGCTGACCGACTTCCTCGGCATCTCCCGGATGGTGCTGGTCCAGCCCACCTTCTACGGCACGGACAACCGCCTGACCCTCGACATCCTTCGCCTCCTCGGCGATCGGTGCCGCGCGGTGGTCCGGGTGGAGGAGGATGTCACCGACGCGGAACTGGATCGCTACGACCATCTCGGCGTCCGCGCGATCAGACTCGACCTGTTCGCCCGCGCCGACCTGCCGACGGCCGACATCATCGCGTACGTCCGCCGGATGGCTCTGCGCACCGCTGCCCGCGGCTGGCACCTGCAGTTCTACACACCCGGCCGGGTGGTCCGCGACCTCCTGCCGTTCCTGGCCGACTTCGACCAGCCCTTCGTGATCGACCACATGGGCTACATGAAAGAGGCCGACGGACTGACCTCCGCCGACGCCGACCGCCTGCTCGACGTCCTCCGCGACAACGGCAACTGCTGGATCAAACTCTCCGGCCCCTACCGCGTCGCCAACGGAAAGGCCCTCAGCTCCGTCCAAGAGTTAGGCACCGCACTGGTCCGCACCAACCCCGACCGCCTCCTCTGGGGCTCCGACTGGCCCCACCTCCCCGACGGCCAACGCAACACCGGCGAACTCCTCAACCTCCTGGCCGACTGGTCCCCCTCCCCCCAAGACCGCCACAAAATCCTCGTAACCTCCCCCAACCACCTCTTCTTCAACCACTAACTCCGGCTTCCGCTCGGCACAGCCGCCCAAGTGGGCCACGGCATCCGACCCCGGCAGCAACCACTCCTCCGGCGGTCCACGGCGCCTCGGTAATGCTGGAGACAGGCGCGACGGTCAGGTGGACAATCGGGACGTGGATGGGGCGCCGTCGCGACCGAGCCTGCTGGTTGGTCGCACGTCCGAGCAGCGTTATCTTGCGGAGGTTCTGAAGTCGACCGCGAGCGGTCAGCCGTGCGCCGTTGTGGTGCATGGCGAGGCGGGCGCGGGCAAGACGCGGCTGGTCCGCGAGGCGTGTGACCTCTCGAGTGCCGAGGTCCAGATGCTGTGGGGAACCTGTGTGCATTTCGGTGAAGCATCCGTGCCGTTCGCCCCGGTCACCGGTGCGATCCAGTCCTGGATGGAACGTGCCGACGCCCAAGAACGTGCCGAGGTTCTCTCCGGCGCTGGTGAGCTCGGCACAGTACTGCCCGTGCTCGGTACCAGCGACTCGGCCGGATCGGGACGGTTGTTGCCGTTGATCGACTTGGTCTTCAATCGCCTGGCAGACAAGCGGCCTACCGTGGTAGTGATCGACGATCTGCAGTGGGCCGACCGTACGTCGCTGGATGTCCTGGCCTATCTGATCACCGGCTTCCGCCGGCAACGTCTGGCCCTGCTGGCTACCTGCCGCGACGAACATCGAGGCGAAGGACATCCACTGCACGGCTGGCTGGCCGACATGCGCAGGATGCCGCTGTTCTCCGACATTCACCTGGACCGATTGGACCTGACGGAGACCGAGACCCAGATCCAGGGGCTGCTCGGCCGAGGGGTGGATATCGAGCTCGCAGCCCAGGTCCACGAGCGGTCGGCCGGCAACCCCTACCTCACCGAGCTCCTGGTCGGCCCATTGTCCGGCGACGAGACGGAGCTTCCGGCGGCTGCACCTGCAGCGCTCCGCGACGCACTCCTCGCCAGCTGGCACGGTCTGTCCGCCGAAGCGCGCCAAGCAACTCGTGTCCTCGCGGTCGGCGGACGCCCGGCCGATGTGGAGTTGTTGGCCGGAGTGGCGGCCGCACATGGAGTTGAGCCCGGCCTTCTGCCCGGCTGCTTGACCGAAGCTCAGGATCACGGCGTCGTACGATTCGCCCAGGACGGCCGCCCGTGGTTCCGCCACCCGCTGCTGGCCGAGGTCCTGTACGACGCGATGCCACCCGCCGATGCCGCACGTGTGCACGCGACCTACGTACGCGTTCTGCAGTCCCTCCCGGTCAGTGCGCCCGGACGCGCAGCGGATCTCGCGGTGCACAATCGTCGAGCCGGTAGCGCCGACGAGACGTACCGATGGTCTGTTGCGGCGGCAGACCAAGCGGCGGTCCTGCGTGCTGCGGGTGAGGAAGCCGTGCACCTGGAGCGTGCCTGTTCGCTGTGGGACGAGGTCTCACCGGATGTCCGCGGTCCCGCATCCGAAAACGTCGACCTGCTGCGGAGAGCGAGTGAAGTGTGCGGGCGAGTCGGTCGGGTTGCCACCGCCATCGACCTGGCGGGCCAGGCTCTCGAACTGGTCGACGCGGACCAGGATCCACTGTTGAAGAGCACGCTGCTCCTGGCCCGGCGCAGATTGTCGTTGCCACGCCCAGCGCTGGCCAAGGCCGTCGACTCCGAGCTGATCGAAGCCTTGCGACTCACCGAAGCCTTCCCCGACAGCTCCGAACGTGCTCAGGCATTGGCCGCACTTGCGGTCGCCGAACAGTGGGATTCGCTGTACTCCGATGCCGTGGCCCACGCAAACGAAGCAGTGCTGGTCGCGCGACGATCCGGCTCGGTACTCGCTCTCGCCGTCGCGCTCAGCGCTCGCGCCCTCGCCCACGTCTTCACCGACGGAAGGTCGCTCGCGGATGCCGAAGAGGCTGAGCGTCTGGCCCGGTCGTGCGGTTCCACCGAATGGCTCGTCGACGCGGCAACCTGGCGCGTTCACAGCCTGACAGGGCTCGGCCGGACCGACGAGTCCACAACCGTCGCGCTGAGTGTCTTCGAGGAGGTGCGCGAGACCGGTTCGGGGTACCTGCTCGCGGGACTCGGCACGATGGGGTTGCTGGATCTGGGGCGTTGGGAAGAGTGTCGTCGGGTCTTGCGGACAGCCTTGGCCGCGAGGCCCGGAGGGCGTCCCGGGGCGTCGATCCGGTTGACGGCAGCACAACTGGCGATCCGGCAAGGGCGTCTACGGGAAGCGAGGCTCCACGTCGACCGGGCGTTCGAAGTGATGTCGGGAGACTTCACCGGGCTTCGTGGACTCCTGACGCTCGTCCATGCGGAGGTTCTGATCGAGTCAGGTGAACCACAGCAGGCACTGCGCTGGTTGCAGCGCGACCTTCTCGTACCGGAGGGAGTCGCGACCACCGTCGACGACGACCGCCTTCCATCCTTCGCGAATGCCGCTGCAGAGGCCGCACAGGCTGCCCGGGACGTCGGCGACGACGAGGGCGTGGCGTGGGCCATCGCCGCGCTCGACGACCTGCTCGACAAGTGGCCAACGACGCCGTACTCCGAGGAACGCCTCGATCCCGAGGATGCAGCCGTGCTGAAGGCGGTGTTCGAGGCTGAGGTTGCACGGTGCAAGGGAGAGCCGCACCAAGCCGAACTGTGGCAACGCGTCATCGACACGAGCCGTGTCGCCGGCTTCCCCTGGGACCAGACTGTGGCGAGCGTCCGGTGCGCTGAGGCGATGCTTGCCGCCGGCGCTCCAGCTTCTGAGGCGAGCGGACTCTTGAGGGACGCGCACCGGCACGCGACGGCGCTGGGAGCAGAGCCCCTGCGGCACAAGGTCGAGACCCTCGCCAGGCTGGCACGGGTCGACCTTCGCGAACCGATGCCGCTGGGCAATGAGACTGATCCTCCAGCGGCACTGGCCGGGCTTACGGCACGGGAGAGGGAGATCCTGGCCTTCCTTGTGGCGGGCCGGTCGAACGGTGAGATCGCCCGGGCGCTCGTGCTCAGCATCAAGACCGTCAGCGTCCACGTCTCCAACATCCTGCGAAAGACCGGCACCTCGAGCCGGGTAGAAGCCGCGGCACTGGCCGAGCGACTGGGCGCAACTCGTCGGAGTTGAGGGGACCAGTGCACCGGACCTGCTTCCAGATCCGGTGCACTGGCTACTGCGTTCAGCTGCTCGTCGTGACATGACCGAGCTCGAACGGCTCAATGGTGCTCGGACTGAGATCGAACACCACGCGGGCCGGTGCTGCCGGGTCGTACCTGATCGGGACCCGCAGCCCGACGTGAAGGACCACGTCAGGAAGCGGGTAGAGCACGTCGTTCTGAACGAGCGAGGTCCCCACCGAGAATCGGACCCGCAGGAACGTGCGATCGGCGACTCGCAGGATCGAGATCACCTCCGCGTCCGCACGTCTCCAATCGGCATGCTCGTCCAGCTCGGCCGAACTGCCGGCACGCCAGACGAAGCGGCTGGCGATCACCAGCGTGCATACGATTGCGATCATCGCTGCGGCAGCGACCAATCCGACCATGACCATCGGTCTCACCACCTGTCCGAATCGGGGTCGTCAGCCCGCGGGGAGCTGACGGCGTCGGTACAGCCACAAGGAACCGAATGCCACGCCTGCGCCACCGAGAGCTGCGGCTCCCAGCCGAGGCGCCTCGGAGTCGTCGTCCTGCGAAGAGCTCTGCTCGGCCGGCGCCTGATTGGTAACGACCTCGTAGGCGGGGTCGTAATTCGGATAGTTGTACTCCGGGCTCGTAGTCGCGAAGCCTGGGTAACCGGAGCCTTCATCCGGCCAGACGGTCGCGCTCGCCGATGGCGACGACGAGCCGTCCGGATCCTTCACCATGGCCGACGCGGCGGGCGTGGTGAGGACGAGAGCGCCCAAGGCAAAAGCCGCGGTGGTGAGGGCTGCGTACGTGTGCTTCATGATTCCTCCATGAGTCTGCTGCGGCAGGATTGCCGCCTGATCTCACAGTCGGTTCACAGACCACCTGGCCACATCGACCGCGCTACCTCAGAAGCACCGGGCAGTGCCTTAGATCGCGCAGCTCACCGTCACGGCGCGCCGAGGACAGCTGGTATTGATGATGTGTCACTAGTATGCTGGTTGACATGTCAACTGAAGCTGAATATGTGCCCAGCCCGATGGCGTTTGTGTCGGACATGGTGGAGAAGATCGAGCAGGCCGGGACGACCGCGGTGATCGACCACGGCAAGGGTGTTGTGCTCTTGACGATGCGTGGCGCCAAGTCCGGCAAGATTCGTAAGGTGCCGTTGATGCGGGTCGAGCACGACGGTCTGTACGCCGTGGTCGCGTCGCTCGGCGGTGCGCCGAAGCACCCGGTGTGGTACTTCAACCTGAAGGCCGATCCGCGGCTCACGCTGCAGGACGGCGCTGTCACCCGTGAGTTCGTCGCACGCGAACTGGAGGGCGAGGAGCGCGAGTTGTGGTGGGACCGCTCCGTCGAGGCCTGGCCCGACTACGCGAACTACCAGACCAAGACCGACCGGATTCTCCCGGTCTTCGTCCTGGAGCCGGTTGCACCTTCCGAGTAGAGCCTGCGGCGGGTGTGCCTAAGGGTCGCGGCATCACTCCACGTCGCGCTAAGGTGACGGTCTGTTCATCTTTCGCACATCTGCCGGGACTGGCGGTGTTGGGCGTGACTCCCGACGATGGGTGACGGCCCTGTCACAGTCAGGGTCGTAGCCGGTCCTGACAGGAGGCATCGTGATCCGGAAACGCGTTGCGGTAATGCTGGTGGCGGCGGCCGTTGTGGCCGCGTCGGTGGTAGCGGTCGTCGCCGGTAGATCGCCCAGTGCGCAGGCGGCGACGGCGGTGCCGACGTTCGATCACATCGTCCTGGTGATGTTCGAGAACCACGCCTACTCGCAGGTCAACGGCAGCTCCAGTGCACCGACGTTCAACAGCCTCGCCGGCCAGGGCGCGAAGTTCACCCAGGCGTACGGCGTCACGCACCCGAGCCAGCCCAACTACGCGGCGATCTTCTCCGGCTCGACGCAAGGCCTCACCAGCGACAGTTGCCCGCACACGTACAGCGGCAACAACCTGGGCAACCAGCTGATCTCGGCCGGCAAGACTTTCAAGGGCTACTCCGAGAGCATGCCGTCGGCCGGGTACACGGGTTGCTCGAGCGGTCAGTACCAGCGCAAGCACAACAGCTGGGTCAACTTCAGCAACGTGCCGTCGGCGAACAACCTCCGGTACAGCGACTTCCCGACCTCGGCGAACTACGCCACCCTGCCGACCGTCTCGTTCGTGACTCCGAACATGTGCAACGACATGCACGACTGCTCGGTCGGCACCGGTGACACCTGGCTGAAGAACAACCTGACGGCGTACGCGACCTGGGCCAAGACGCACAACAGCCTGCTCGTGATCACCTTCGACGAGGACAACGGTGGTTCGTCGAACCACATCTTCACCGCGTTCGTCGGCGCGCACACCCAGGTCGGCAGCTTCTCCAACCAAATCAACCACTACAACGTGCTCAGCACGATCGAGAGCTCGTACGGACTGACCCACCTGAATTCGGCCGCCGAGATCACCAACATCTGGAACTGACCTCCACCTGCCCTGGAGGCGACGCCGGTGTACCTGTCCACGATCGACCGCCCGCGGACCGGGCGCGGACGTGCGCTGTTCCTCGTGAGCGGCAACGTCTTCGCGCTCGGCGCGGTCAGCCTCGTCACCGACATCTCGTCGGAGATGGTGACCGCGATCCTGCCGGTGTACCTGATGATCGGCCTGCATCTGAGTCCCGCCCTGTACGGCGTGGTCGACGGCACGTACACCGGCGCGACCGCGCTGCTCCGGCTCGTCGGCGGGTACGTCGCGGACCGGTCCCGGCGCCGCAAGGCCGTTGCAGGCTTCGGTTATGGCCTGTCTGCGGTAGCGAAGCTCGGCCTGCTGGCCGCAGGCAGCTCAGTCGGCGCGATCGGCGCGGTGATCGCGATCGACCGCACCGGCAAAGGCCTTCGCACGGCTCCACGCGACGCGCTGATCACGCTCTCCACGCCACCGAAGCTGTACGGCCGGGCGTTCGGCGTCCACCGGATGATGGACACGATCGGTGCGTTCGCCGGCCCGCTGGTCGCGGTCGGCGTGCTGACCATGACCGCGCAGGCGTACGACGCGGTCTTCGTTACGAGCTTCTGCATCGCGGCGTTCGGCGTACTCTTGCTGGTCCTGTTTGTCCGTGATCACCGCGACGAGCAACCACGGAAGAACATGGTCGCTCCCTCGGCGCTGCGCGAACTGCTCCGACGACGGCCCGTACGACGGTTGGTGCTGGCCGCCTGTGTGGCCGGGATGGTGACCATCGGCGACGGCTTTGTTTACCTGTTGCTGCAGCGACGAGAAGACCTGAGCATCGGCTGGTTCCCATTGCTTGCCGTAGGCACCAATCTGTCGTACCTACTGCTGGCCGCACCGCTTGGTGTGCTGGCGGACAAGATCGGTCGACTGAAAGTGGTCCTCGGCGGCTACACCGCCTTGGTGGCGGTGTACCTGCTGCTTTTCGGACCGTTCGGTGGCTGGCCGCTGCTGGTCGTCGTACTGGGTCTCTACGGCCTCTTCTACGCGTCGACGGACGGCGTACTGATGGCATTGGCCGGCCCGCTGCTTCCTGAAGCCTTCCGTACGACGGGGATCGCGCTCATCCAGACCGGACAGGCGCTGTCCTATCTCGGATCGTCGGTCCTGTTCGGATTGGCCTGGACGGTGTGGGGACCGGCGAGCGCGAGCCGGATCGCCGCCGTACTGGTCGTCGCGGCCGTCTTCGTGGTCGCGGTACTCCTCCGCGGACTCGCGCCGACGAAGGAGCAGCCGGCGTGACGCGACGGGTGGTGATCGCACTCCTCGGGGCCTTTGTCCTGGCCGCGGTCGCCGTCACCTACAGCGTGCTGACAACGACGCACGACCGTACGCCGGTAGCCGCAGCCGACGGCCTGAGTCTGACCGGTCCGCGCATCATGTTCCGTAGTACGGATCCCGGCAGCAAGGGTCGTCTGGCCATGGTTGCGAAGGGCGACCCAGGCGGTCCGCGTGAGGTGTCGGCGTTGAGTTGCCTGCGGGTCTATGCGGCTGGTGGCATCGGCACGTGTCTACGGCAGGACGGCGCGCTGACGACGTTCCAGATCGCGATCCTGGACAAGAATCTCCAAATTCAGAAGGCGATTCCGCTCGTCGGCGTACCGAACCGGACCCGGGTCTCCGCCGACGGGCGGATGGCGGCGTGGACCGTGTTCGTTGCAGGCGACTCCTACAACAACGGCCGGTTCTCCACCCGTTCCGGACTGATCGACCTGAAGACGCTGGACATGATCGACTCGCTGGAGTTCCTGTCGGTGACGCTGGACGGTCATCCCTACCAGGCCGCCGACCTCAACTTCTGGGGCATCACCTTCACCGCCGACGACAACCACTTCTACGCCACCATGTCCACCGCCGGCCACCGCTACCTGGTCGAAGGCGACATCGCCGCGAAGACCGTCCACACCATCACCGAGAACGTCGAGTGCCCGTCGCTCTCCCCCGACGGCCGCCACATCGCCTTCAAGTCAGCCATCAACGGCAACCCCGCCAAAGGCTGGCGCCTCACCGTCCTGGACCTGGCCACCGGCACCAGAACCCCACTCGCCGAGACCCGCACCGTCGACGACCAGCCCACCTGGCTGGACCCCACCACCATCGCCTACGCCATCCCCAATGGCCCCTCCGACGCCAACATCTGGACCACCCCAGCCAACGGCACCGGCCACCCCACCCTCCTCATCCCCCACGCCGAATCCCCCGCCCCACTGGACTGATGGGACGGGGGACGGCTGGGTTGTGGTCAGGAGGTCCAGATCTGGAATTCGGAGATTTGGCCGGCTATCCAGCCGGTGTTGGCGGTGACGTTGAGGCGGAAGTAGCGGGCTGTGGTCGGGGTGAAGGTGATGGTCACGGTGTTGTTGTTGCCTGGGGCAAAGGAGTAGTCCGCGGAGCCGACGATGGTGCTGAAGGAGGTGCCGTTGGTACTGCCGAGGACCGACAGGGTCTGGGTGCGGGCGCCCCAGCCGGCGGGCAGTTGCAGGACGATCCGGCCGGCACTGGCCGCGGCGCCGAGGTCGACCTGGACCCATTGCGGGAAGGCGTTGTTCGCGCTCTCCCAGTACGTCGCCTGGTTGCCGTCCGTCGCGTTGCTCGACTGGTAGACGTCGTTGTGGCTGGACTCGCTGGTGGGCTTGCCCGCGGCCAGGTTGGTACTCGTGCTACCGGCGCCGGTGCCCGAGAGCGCGACCGTGGTCGGGCTGTTGGTCGCGTTGCTGGTGATCGTCACCGTCCCTGCGCGAGTCCCGGACGCGGTCGGCCGGAAGCTGACGTTGACCGTGCAGGATGCGTTGACCGCGATACTGCCGCAGTTGTTGGTCTGCGTGTAGTCACCGGAGACCGCGACGCTCGAGACCGACGCAGCCAGGCTGCCCGTGTTGGTCACGGTAACCGCCTGGGCCGCGCTGGTCGTGTTGAGCGCCTGCGACGCGAACGTGAGCGACGACGGGCTGGTGCTCAGGATCGGGGTGTTGATCGGCGTACCGCCGCTCGGGTACACCTCGAACTCCGAGACCTGCCCGGCCGGCCAACCGCTGTTGCCGGTGATGTTGACCCGCACATACCGGGCGGTGGTCGTCGGCACGGTGATGTTCACGACGTTGGTCGGCGAGGTGAACGTGTACGTCGCGGAGGCCACCGGCGTACTGAACGACGATCCGTCGGTGCTCGTCTGGACCGACAACGTCTGCGTCCGCGTACCCCATGCCGAGGACGGCGGAAGCTTCAGCGTGACCTTGCCGATGCTGCGCGCCGAACCGAGATCGACCTGCAGCCACTGCGGGAAGGCGTTGTTCGCGCTCTCCCAGTAGGTGTTGGCGTTTCCGTCGGTGGCAGTGGTCGCTGCCTGGGTGCTGTTGACCTGGCTCGAAGCCGTCGCCGGCTTGTTGAGGGCGAGGTTGGTGTCGGTCCCGATTCCGCTGCCGGTCAAGGCGATCGTGGTCGGGTTGTTGTTGGCGTTGCTCGTCACCGTCACGCTGCCGGACCGCGAACCCGACGCGGTCGGCCGGAAGGTGACCGTGACCGTGCAGGACGCGCCGACCGCGACGGTCGAGCAGTTGTTGGTCTGGCTGAAGTCGCCGGTCGCGGAGACGCCGGACACGGTGGCCGACGCCGTACCGGAGTTCGTCACCGTGACGGCCTGGGTCGGTGACGCGCTTCCGACCGCGGTATCCGGGAAGGAGAGGCTGCTCGGGTTCGGATTGAGGATCGGGCCGGGTGCGACGCCCGTACCCGACAGCGCCACGGTGCTGGTGACGCCGGCGGCGTCGACCGTCAGGCTGCCGCTTCGGTCACCCGCGACGGTCGGCCGGAAGGAGACGTTGACCGTGCACGACCCACCGGCCGCGATGCTGCTGCCACAGTTGTTGGTCTGGCTGTAGTCACCCGTCGTCGCCACCGAGCTGACCGGAGCTGCCGCAGTGCCGCTGTTCGTCACCGTGACGGCCTGCGAGGTGCTCGTCGTGTTGGTCGCCTGCGAGCCGAAGCTCAGGGCAGTCGGGCTGACCGCGATCTGCGAACCGTTGTCCGGCAGGTACGGCGGGAAGGTGGGCGCGGTGATGTTCTGGCATTGGTTCGCGCCGAAGATCCCCGAGTTGCCGCCACCGTCGGTGAGCGTGAAGCCGACGCCGCAGTTGTAGATCGGTCCAGGTGCCTGCGTGCCGGTGGCCGTGCTGTTGGTGATGGTCGCCGC
This sequence comes from Kribbella sp. NPDC055071, assembly GCF_053608045.1. Lineage (NCBI taxonomy): Bacteria > Bacillati > Actinomycetota > Actinomycetes > Propionibacteriales > Kribbellaceae > Kribbella > Kribbella sp. NPDC055071. The sequence continues at coordinate 17,491 of NZ_JBSGUS010000018.1, read as the reverse complement.
GCCGCCGACCTGCTCCTGGACCACCCAGGTCCCGGTGTTCTGGATCGTCGCGTTGTTGATCTTGACGTTGCTGATGTTCGAGCCCGAGACGAACTGGATCGCCTCGAACGGGCTCTGCTGAATCAGGATGTTGTCGACGTTGGTCAGGCCGGTCATCGCACCGTCGCGGGCGTCGAACCACAGCGCCCCGACGCCGAAGTTCCAGTTGGGATCCAGTCCCCCGGACCGGATGATCGTGTTCCGCAGCACGTCGGTCCGCCCGAGCGTCGTCGAACCGAAGCGCTGCGCGACGTGGATTCCGCCGCCCTGGGTGAGACCGGCGTCGATGACCCGGTTGTCGGTGACGAAGTTGTCGTGACCGCCGTAGATCGCGATGCCGTTGGCAAGGATCGGGTACTGCACGGTGTTGTGGTCGAACGAGTCGTTCGCGTCGGCGTTCTGCTCCGCCCAGGTCGCCAGGCCGTCGTCACCGAGGTTACGCAGGTCGCTGTTGGTGACCTTGGAGTTGGTGACGCCGTTGTGGAAGTTCACGCCGTCGGCGGTGACGTTCCGGATCCGCAGCCCGCTCATCACCAGGTTGGTGAACGGCCCGTCCATCCAGGCGCCGACCTTCTCGTGCTCGATCCACACCCGGTCGACCGTCGAGTTGTTCAGCGCTCCGCCGATGCCGTTCACCTGTGCGCCGTCGTTGCGCTCCTGGACGTCGCCGAAGATGGCGAAGTCCGACAGGTGTACGCCGGTGCTCGCGTTCGGCGCGTAGTTGCCGTAGAAGCCCGGCGCCGCACCGACCACGGTCGAGCGCCACATGCCCGCGCCCTTGAAGGTGATGTTGTTCAGGATCAGGTGACCCGGGATCTTGAACGTCCCCTCCGGAATCCAGACGGTGCCACCGGATCCGGCCGCGGCCATCGCCGAGTTGAAGGCGTTCGTGGAGTCCGCGGCGCCCGTCGGGTCCGCACCCTGGCTCGTCACCGACACCGAACCGGCCGGCTGGCTCAGTGCGCCCGCGACGTTCTCGAAGTCGGCGAAGTCGATCGTGTACGACGAAGCAGTGTCCTCGGCGTCGACCTGCAGCCGGAACTTCGTGCCGGCCGGGTAGCTGGTCGGGAAGAGCCGGTGGACCTCGTCGTAGAAGTGGTGCGGGTTGCTCCCCGGCGAGTTCGTGAACGGGTAGCCGCCGTAGTACCAGCTGTAGGCGTTGGTCAAAGTGAAGTTGGGCTGCTTGGTCCCGTTGACGTAGAGGGACAGTTGCGGCGTGTAGACCGAGCCGCCGCCGGTGTCCGGGATGCTGTAGCGGAAGACGATCGAGTTCGTCGCCGCGGGCGTCGTGAACTCGACGTACTTGCCGGTGCCCTGCAGCGTCACTGCCTTGCGGTACGACGCCTCCGCGGCCAGCGTGTTGTAGGCGGCGCTCGGGCCGATGATCGTCCCGTTGGTCGACGCGTTCTCGGCCTGGACTTCGACGTACGGCAAGGTGGCGCCGACGCCGCCGGACGCGGCGGCCCAGGCCGGGGCTCCTGTGACCACGGCAAGACTGGCGGCGATCAGTGCTCCGCACGCGGCAAGGACGCCGAGGCGCCGCTTCCCGCGCCAGGATGTGACGGACCGGAACATGGGCGGCTCGCTCTCGACAAAGGGGCGGACAGTGGCCAGACCGTAACGCTGCGGACACATTCACGCAATATCTCGATCGATCTTTGCAAGAATCCAACCGCATCAGCGCCGAAAGTATCGAGGGTCGGGACCGGGGCGGTCGAGGGTTTTCCCGCCTGTGGTGAGTGCGGTCCCACGCCTAGCGTCACCGACATCCCCAGCACGAACCACCGATGAGGAGATCACCATGGGTACCAATGTCACTCGCCGCCAGGTGCTGGCGGCCGGCGCGGCCGCGGCCGGGTCGGCGGCGTTGATCGCCAGTCCGCTCGCCGCGGAGGCAGCGACCACGGGCGCCAAGCCGACGTCGAAGGTCAAGCCGACGATCGTCCTGGTCCACGGTGGCTACGCCGACTCGTCCTGCTGGAACGACGTCATCTCGAAGCTGCAGCACCAGGGCTACACCACGATCGCGGGCTCGAACCCGCTCCGGGGTATCCCCACCGACGCGCCGTACATCGGAAGCCTGCTGGACTCGATCAGCGGGCCGGTCGTGCTGGTCGCGCACTCCATGGGTGGAACCGTCATCACCAACGCGGCCGCCGGCAAGAGCAACGTCAAGGCGCTGGTCTACATCGCGGCGTTCGCGCCGGACGTCGGCGAGACGCAGGGCGAGCTCATCACCAAGTTCCCGGGCAGCGAGGTCGGGCCGGTGAGCGTTGGCGTCCCCTACACGAAGGCCGACGGCACCACCGGGATCGACCTCTACCTGAGCAAGGACGGCCAGGCCGCCTTCGCCGCAGACGTGTCCACCGAGACGTTCCGCGTTCTGCAGGCCACCCAGCGGCCCTTCGACGCGGACTCCTTCATCTTCCCGACCACGGCCGCGGCGTGGCGGACCATCCCGTCGTGGGGTCTGGTCGCGGGGCGGGACAAGGCGATCCCGCCGGCGGCCGAGCGGTGGATGTACAGCCGCGCCAAGTTCCGCAAGGTCGTCGAGGTACGTACGTCGTCCCACGTCGCGATGATCAGTCACCCGCAGGCCGTCGCGGACCTGATCCTGGACGCCGCCAAGGCAACCGCCTGATGCCGTGACGAAGCGCCGGATCGGGTCTCGATCCGGCGCTTCGCCGTACGGCGAACTCCCAGCCGTAGAACTCTTGGCCGTCGAGCTCCTAGCCGTCGTTCTCCGCGGACGGGATCAGGGCGCCGGGCACGTCGGCCGGGGCGACGATCTTCGTCTCACCCGGGTACGGCGTGGACCAGTCGTGGGCCTGGTACCAGTCGTAGTGGTTCATCTGGGCCGGGTTGGCGAAGTCGGCCTTGGCGTTCGGGCCGGTGGTCCGCTGCTGCGACACCCAGGTCTGCCACTGTGCGGCGACCGCCTGCTGATCGGCCGGTACGACGGCCTTCGGCGCCGGCGCCGCATTCGGGTTCTGCGCGGCCGGCACGTCCGCACCGCAGGTCGGCAGCGTCGACAAGCCGGCGGTCAGCGAGGTCCGGTTCGGCAGCACCTTGAACGGCGTGTAGTTCGGACGGGACGTGAACGCGCCGAACATCGGCGTGGCCGCGGTGTCCTTCTGGTTCATCGGCTGCATCCCGAGGATCTGCTCGATCGTCCGGATCATCGTGATCTGCGTGTAGTAGTGGCTGTCGACGACACCGTGCTGGGCGTACGGGCTGATGATCTGGATCGGCGCCCGGTGGCCGTCGATGTGGTCGAGACCGGCCTGCGAGTCGTCCTCGACGATGAAGATCGCCGAGTCCTTCCAGTACTTGCTGTGCGAGATCTCGTCGACGATCTGGCCGGTGGCCAGGTCGTTGTCCGCGACCTGGGCGGCGCCGCTCGGCGGGCCGCCGGTGTGGTCGTTGGACAGCCAGAACATGTTCAGGTTGGCCGGACCGTTCTTCTCGAAGTCACGCTTCCAGATCTGCTCCTTGTAGATGTCCGGGACATCGGTGTCGAAGAGCGGGAAGCCCGGGACCGACACCGCGTTCAGCGACGGAATCGCCGAGCCGGTCTGGATCGGGTACGCCGTGTTCTGTCCGGTCGCGACCATGTTCTTCGTGTCGCAGTACAGGTTCTGCCAGGTCGCGCCGGCCGGCTTGCTCTCGATCGACTGGAACTCGCCGTAGTCCTTGACGGTCTTGCCGGCCGCCTGGGCTCCGGTCCAGATGAAGCCGGACTTCTGGTGGCCGAGGGCATCGTTCTCGGTGTCGTAGCTGCGCAGGTACTCGCCGGCCGAGGACTCCGTGTACTCGGGGTTGTCGGCCTGCATCAGCCAGTTGTGGCCCTCGGCGGAGTTCGTGCCGACGTCGTAGGTGTTGTCGTAGAGGCCGAACTGCTTGGCCATCGCGTGCTGGTTCGGCGTCACGTTCTCGCCGTACTGCGCGAGTGCCGGGTCGCCGTTGCCCTCCGGGATGTCGCCGTACACCTGGTCGTAGGTCCGGTTCTCCTTGACGATCAGGAAGACGTGCTTGATCGTCGACGGGTCGCCGAGCTTGACCGGCACCGGGACCGGCTTCGGCTGGTGGCCGTGCTTGGTGGCGGCCTGCAGCGAGTCGCGGGTCCAGCCGTTCTGCTGGAACACCTTGGCCGTCTGCGCCTTGATCGCGTGGTCGTCCGGCAGCTGGAACTTGGTCAGGCTCGACGTCGTGTCGTGCGTGCCGTGGCCGGCGGCCGTCGTCGTACGGCGTGCGTCGACACCGCGGGTGTTGGAGACGACGATGTCCTTGCCGACGGTGGCGATCTCGGCCGGGAAGTAGTCGGTCGGGAGCAGGCCGACGTAGCTCACGGGCTCGAGCGGGCTGCGGTACTTGTAGACGGCGACCGCGTTCGCGCGGCCCAGCGTTACCAGCAGGTGCCCGTCATCGGTGAGTGTCACGCCGTTCGGCTCGTAGCCGACCGATGCCTCCGGCCACGGCTGCGTCGCGATGGTCTGCACCACCCGCTCGCGCTTGGTGTCGATCACGGAGACGTTGTTGGTCGCGGTGTTGGCGACGAAGACGGCACCGTTCTTGGCGTACAGCGCGGTCGGGTGGAGGCCGACGGCGATGCTCGCCGGAGCGGCGGTCGGCTTCGCGAGGTCGATCACGCTCACCGTGCCGGTCGTCGTGGCCGCGGTGATCTGCGACGCCACCACCTGGGTGCCGTACGAATTGATGGTCGGGTCGCCGGGCTTCGCCGTACGACCACCCTCGTTGCTGACGTACAGCTTCGAGCCGAACTGAACCAGGTCGCGCGGGGCGTTGCCGACTGCCCAGCTCTGCTTGATGGTCCCAGTCGCCGTGTCGATCGCGACCACGCGGTTCTGGCCGTTGACCGCGGAGTACACGGTCGAGCCGTCCGGCGAGAACACGGCCTCGCTGGCCAGCGCGTGCTTCGCGCCGTCGGCGGCGATCGCGACGAACGTCGGGTTCGCGAGCGAGCCGTCCGGGTTCACGGTGAACCTGCGGTAGCCGTCGGTCTGCCCGAGCCACAGCTGTGAACCGTCCGGCGAGTACGTCGGACCTTCCTGGCCGATGTCGTTGCCCGGGATCCTGAGGTCCGCGGCGGCGTTGTTGCCGACGTACTGCTGGACCTTCCAATTCTTCAGGTCGACGATCGCCAGCGCCATCCCGCCGTCGGTCACGGCGGCGGCCAGGTGGCTGCCGTCCGGGCTGACCGCGGACGACATGATCTTGCCCTTCTGGAGCACCAGGCGGTCGCCGTACGGCGCGATGTACTGGTCGCTGGAGATCACCTGACCCTTGTCGGTGACCTGGCCGACCTGGTCGTTGCCGAACTGGTGCGTCGACGCGACCGCTGTACCGGCGAGGGCTACGGCAAAGGCGGTGGTGCCTGCCGTGACCAAACCAAGCCGGCTGCGCAGATGCCGTGTGAGGCCCTTGGTCTCACGCCTGCGGCGTGTTACCTGCATGGGGGCTATCCCTTCGAGGTGGACGGGAGCAGTTCGATGTTGCCGTCGAACTGCCATAGTGGGTTCGGTTCGTCACCGGACGGCGTACGGACCAGGAAGAAGCCGTTGACTTCCTTTGGTCCGTCCCCGTCGGCGACGTACCGGCCGAGTGGATTGATGTCGAGTTGGTAGATGGCAGAGCCCGCGGCCTCGACGCCGGGCAGGTGCCAGGTCACGACGCACCGCCAGTCGTTGCCAGGGCCTTGCGCGGCGACCTGGTCGCCACCCTTGGTGCAAGCAGCCGATGTTTGCAGCTGCTCCTCGGTCACCTCGGGTCGATTGAGTTCCTTGGTCTGCAAGCGATACAGGTGCGCGAACGCCGTTGCGGCCGACCGCTGCACCTTGTCCTGATCGATCCCCGAGCCGGTGGCCCCGAACGCCGGAGCGACGACCGCCGCGGTGAGGCCGAACAGTACGACGAGCGGCACCAGCCCGGCCGTGATCGCCAGCCTGCCGGACCCGTCGTGGACCGGGTTGGTGAAGTCGCGACGTAGGAAGAGGAACAGCGCCAGAGCAGTCGCGACGACGGCCCAGACCAGACTGACCACGATACTGATCAGCAACGGCCGGAGCTGGGTCGGACTGGTGAACAGGCCGTTCCAGGAGATGAACGCATAGCCCGGCAGGGCCAGGCGTACGGCGACCGGGAGCGGCAGCTGCTGCAGGATCTGCATCGCCAACGCGACCACCGCGGGCAGCAGCAGACCCATTGGCGAACGTCCTAAGGCGACCGACCCAAGGAGACCGATCGCGGCCAACGCAAGGGTTGGGGCGAGCGCGCAGGCCCACGCGAGAAACACTCGGCCGGCCGTGTCCCCGGGTGACAGCACATGACCGTCGAGTCCGATCAGAGGCCGGTTGCCGATCACGGCCAGTCCGCTGAGCGTGCTCGAAACGACCAGCCCGATCACGAGCACCAGGATCACGGTCAGACTCGCGAGGCTCTTCGACGCGAAGATCCGTCGCGGCGACCGGACCGCCACCAGGAGGTGGCGCCAGGTGCCGAGCCGGTCCTCCGAGGCGAACACATCGCCCGCGACCAGCGACACCAGCAACGGGAGCGCCCACGAACCCGAGAACCCGAGGATCACCAGCGGTCCGGCCCAGCCGGTTGCGTGCATCATCCGGCCGAAGAGGGTGTCGGCCGGGAGAGCTGCCTGCTGGCTGATCACGGCGACGAAGCCCGCAGGCGCGAGCCAGCACGCGATGAGCAGCAACCGCACTCGCCACTGCGAGACCAGCTTCACGAGCTCGAATCGATAGGCGCGAGCTACCGACACCCGGTGGACCACCACCGGGGTGTCTCGCTCGACGACGGTCGCGGTCATCAGTTCGGCTCCGAGTCGTCGTGTTCGGTGAGTGCGAGGAAGGCCGCCTCCAGGGGTGACACCACGGGTGCCAACTCCCGCACCGCGATCCCCGCGTGGACGAGCTGCTTCACCAACTCGTCCAGAGCCGGCACAGTCGCGCTCACCACGAGCATCTCGGTGCTTCGTCGTACGTCGCTGTCGTCGACGACTCGGATCCCTGGCGTCGCGCCGGCCAACTTCCTCGCCGCCGCCGAGTCCGAGGTGGCGAGGCGGTACTCGAGTTCGTCGTTCGCGGCGGCCAGCTTGGCCAGCGGTCCGGAGAAGGCGACTTGGCCGGTGGACAGGATCGTGACCTCGTCGCACAGCGACTCGACGTCATCCATCCGGTGACTCGACATCACGACCGCCACACCATCGGCCGCAAGCCGGGTGAGTACGCCGTACACGTGCTTCTTGCCCGCTGGGTCGAGGCCGTTGGAGGGCTCGTCGAGGACCAGCAGCCGGGGCTTGGTGAGTAGTGCGGCGGCGAGGCCGAGCCGCTGGCGCATCCCGAGCGAGAACCCACGCACGCGGTCGTCAGCGACGTCGGTCAGGCCGACCTCGTGCAGCGCGTCGTCGATCCCCATCAGGTGCGCAGCGTCGCCACGCAGCGCGGCCAGTGCCGCCAGGTTCTGCTTGGCCGTCAACGACGGGTAAAGCCCAGGACCGTCGACAAAACCGGCGACGCCTTCCGGGACCGCGAGCGCCCGGCCGACCGGCGTACCCAAGATCTCCAGACTGCCGCTGTCGGCGACCGCCAAGCCCAGCAGCAGACCGAGCAGAGTTGTCTTGCCGGCGCCGTTCGGACCGACCAGTCCGTGCAGCTGCCCCTGCGCGACCTCCAGGTCGATCCCGTCGAGAGCGACCACCTCGCCGAAGGACCTGGTGATTCCGCGCGCGCGGACTGCGAGAGAGGTGTCCATGGTTCCCTTCGGGCGGTTTCCCAACAGAAGAACATTAGAAAGGAATACAACGGAAGGAGGAACGCCAAGTTGAACGATCGAAGAACAACTCCGACAGTCTGTAGGTTCAGTCTCTCGGCGCTGCGACCGCACGACGGACGCCGTAGGCAACGGCGCCGATCGCGAGGACGATCAGTCCGCTGACGACCGAGGTCAGCGGCACGGCGAACGCCAGGACCAGGCAGCCCGCGAGTCCGATGAACGACACGGCTCGAGGCGGTCGGCGTTCCGCTGCGGTGAGGGTCGAGCCAGCGACGTTGGCGATCGCGTAGTAGATCAGCACGCCGAACGACGAGAAGCCGATGGCGGACCGTACGTCGCTCGTCGCCGCGACGACAGCGACGACCGCCCCGACGGCGAGCTCGGCGCGGTGCGGGACCCCGAAGCGTGGATGAACCGCGGCCAGAACAGATGGGAGATGCCGGTCGCGCGCCATCGCGAACGTCGTCCGGGAAACTCCGAGGATCAGGGCGAGCAGAGATCCCAGGGCCGCGACGGCGGCGCCGGTGCGGACAACTGGGAGCATCCAGGTCGCCCCGACCGCGCGAATGGCCTCGGCCAACGGATCCGTTGCCGCCCCTAGTCGTTGTGGGCCGAGGACTACCAAGACACTGATCGCGACGGCGGCGTAGACGAGCAGCGTGATGGCGAGCGCGATCGGAATGGCCCGCGGGATGGTTCGTGCCGGGTCACGTACTTCCTCGCCCAGGGTCGCGATGCGGGCGTAGCCGGCGAACGCGAAGAACAGCAGTCCGGCGGCTTGCAGTACGCCGCCGACGCTGAGGTCGGTGCCGAGGGCGAGGCGGGCGATGTCGGCTGTCGGTCCGGTGAGGCACACCACGACGACTGCCGCGAGTACGGCGAGTACAAGGGCGACGATCGTCCGGGTCAGCCAGGCAGACTTCTGGATGCCTAGATAGTTCACCGCTGTCAGTGCAACCACGGCCGCGACAGCCACGGCGTGGGCGTAGGCCGGCCAGACGTAGACGCCGACGGTCAGCGCCATCGCCGCACAGGACGCGGTCTTGCCGACGACGAATGACCACCCGGCCAAGTAGCCCCAGAAGTCGCCGAGCCGTTCCCGGCCGTAGACGTACGTCCCGCCCGACGACGGATACCGTGCCGCGAGCCGGGCTGACGAGTTCGCGTTGCAATAGGCGACGATCGCGGCCAGCGCCAACCCGAGCAGCAGTCCGGAACCAGCAGCCGCGGCCGCCGGGCCGACCGCGGCGAAGATGCCGGCGCCGATCATCGACCCCAGGCCGATCACCACGGCATCGACAACGCCTAGCCTGCGCTCCAGCCGCGCACCCGATGGGCTCGGTGGACTCGGTGGGCTCGGCAAGATCTAGGCGGTTTCGGCGATGTAGCGCATGGGGTCGCCGAAACCGAGGTCGGTGATGCCGGCGGTGTGGAAGGCGCCGATCAGCAGGGCACGGCGGTGGGCCGCGAAGGTGAGGACGTGGGCGACCATGCCGCCGTACGTGAAGACGCGCGGTGGTTCACAGGTGGTGTCGACGAAGCTCTCGTCGAAGCGGCCGTCGTCGTTCAATTGGTTGACCAGGGCAACGAAACGCGAACCGGCCCGCGCGTGCCGGTCGCGGAGTTCGGGGATCGGGGTGACCACCTGCCGCCCGCACTCGGGTACCTGGAACGGGCGGTCCTCCACCGAGGCCAGCCACATCTCCTCCTGCCAGACCAGACGGTCCAGCAGGTACCGGATCGAGATGTCGTCGTCGATCCCTTCGACCGAGAGCTCGATCGGCCGGTCCAGCGTCGCCGCGTCCAGCCGGCCGCCGCGCTCGATCAGCTCGCCGGTCAGCCAGACATGATGTTCGACCATCTTCACCAAGACGTCCATGCCGCGCACCTTCCTTCGAGCCGGCAGGCGAAGGCCTGCCGGCGGCTGAAAATGAACCCCACTCGGCGCCGCCAGGAAGAACACCCGCGACGCCTCCCGCCGCCAGTCCCGCGGCGCCATGCCATAGGCCCGCACGAACGCTCGCGTGAACGCCTCGTGCGAGCCGTACCCCGCCTCGACGGCAACCTCCAGCACCCCGACCGGCTCGGCCAGCAACCGGTACGCCGCCCGCTCCAGCAACACCCTGCGCCGAAACGCGAACGGCGACTCCCCCGCTACCGCCGCAATCACCCGATCACAATGAAACCGCGACAGATGCATCCGCCCAGCCAACCCAACCCCGTCGAGCCGCCCCTCCCCCGCACCGGCCATCCCCTCGGCCACCACACCCACAAACTCCTCGAACACATCCGCCATGCCCCCACTCTGCACCCCCACCCCCCACCCCCACTTGATCAAACTTGCGCAACCCTCGTCTTTGGTCGCGGGGTCTGTTAGGTGAGGGGGCGGTCCAGGACTGCTTTGAGGTGCCGCCCACCACCCCTCCGCCTTTTACTCCGGCCGCAGGCCGGTGTGTTAGAGGGGACGGTCTAGGACTGCTTTGAGGTGGCTGAAGGTGTCTATGGAGTATTTGCCGTGGTAGCGGCCCATTCCGCTGGCGCCGACGCCGCCGAAGGGGAGGTCGGTGGCGGTGAGGTGGACGACCGGGTGGCCGAAGCCGACGGCGCCCGAGGAGGTTTCGGTGAGGATGCGGTGTTTGACCTCGTCGGAGTCGGTGAAGGCATACAGTGCGAGCGGCTTGTCGCGGTCGCGGATGAACGCGAGCGCCTCGTCCAGCGACGCGACGGTCAGGATCGGCAGGATCGGCCCGAAGATCTCCTCCCCCATCACCGGCGAGTCCGCAGCGACGTCGGCCAGCACCGTCGGCGCGATGTACTTCGTCTCCTCGTCCGTCTCGCCACCGGTCACGACGCGGCCACTGCCAAGCAACCCCGAGAGCCGATCGAAGTGCCGCTCGTTCACGATCCGGCCGTACTCCGGACTCACGGACGGGTCGTCGCCGAACTTCCGTCGTACCTCAGCCGTCAGTGCCGCCTCCAACGGCCCCGAGTCCCCGATCGCCAGCACGTAATCAGGAGCAACACAGGTCTGCCCGGCGTTCAGAAACTTGGCCCGCACCAGCCGCCCGGCAACCAACGCCGGATCGGCAGCAGGATCCACGATCACCGGACTCTTCCCACCCAGCTCGAGCGCCACCGGCGTCAGATGCTTGGCCGCTGCAGTCATCACGATCGTGCCAACCGCACCGTTGCCGGTGTAGAAGATGTGGTCGAACCGCTGCTCCAGCAGCTCGGTTGTCTCCGGGATCCCACCCTGAACGACGGCAAACGCCGAAGCATCCAGGTACGCCGGAAGATGCCGCCCGATCGCCGCGGACACGGTCGGCGACAACTCACTCGGCTTCACCACCGCAACGTTGCCTGCGGCAATGATCCCGACCATCGGCGCCAGAGCCAGATGCAACGGATAGTTCCACGGCCCGATCACCAGCGCGACCCCCAACGGCTCCCGGATCACCTGCGCCGTGCCCGGCAGCAGCTTCGACGGCAGCGGCGCGGGCTCCGGCGCCAGCCACGCCTCCAGATGCTCCAGAGTGTGGTCGATCTCGTTGACGACGAACATCAACTCCGTCCCGCGTGCCTCGTCGGCCGGCTTACCGAGGTCGGCGTACAGGGCCTTGACGAAGTCCTCGTCCTGCTCCAGCAGCATGGACTTCAGCGCGGCGAGCTGCGCCCGGCGCCACTCGACCGGACGCGTGACACCGGATTCGAAGGTCGCCCGAAGGTCGGTGACGAGCTGGGGAATATCAGCCATGACGTAAGTCCTGCCATTCGGGGCGGCCGGAGCCGCGCGGGACGAGAATCGTGCGGAAGTCGCCGGGAGTTCCGGACATCCGCACCTGGTCGGTGACACCCTGATACAAGCCGAGTGGGGTCTCGGCGGTGAACGTGTCCGGATCGAGGTAGGCATGGTCGCCACCACTCCCCGCCATAGCGCGCGCGAAGTTCTGATCGAACACCCCGAGGCTGATGATCCACAGCGCGATCCGGGTCAGCGAGATGTGCACCCGGTACGAGCCGCCCGCGGTCGCCCGACGAATCAGCGCCGAACAGATCCCCGCAGTCGCCAGCCACGGCACCAAGTAATCGTTGACGACCCCGATGTACGGCAACACCGGCTGATCGGCCGAACCCTCCAGCGTCATCATCCCGGTCACACAGCCGGCCGTCTGATCGAAGCCAACCCGAGTTGCCCATGGCCCGTATTCACCATGCAGCGAGACCGTCGTATGGATGATCCCCGGCCGGATCGCCGCCGCCTGCTGCGGCGACAGTCCGAACGACGACACCTGCCCCGGCCGCCGGTTCGCGTAGAACACGTCCGCACCTCGGAGCAGGTCGCGCACCGTCTCGAGAGCGGCCGGATTCCGCGCGTAGTCGAGAGTCGCCGACCGGACGCCGACATTCGCGGTCAAGTAGACGACCGGGTTCTCCCACTCGGTAGGCCGCCACAGATTCAACGCATCAGCACCATGCTGCGCGAGCGCGCGACCGATCCCGGCCCCGGCGATCACATGCCCGAGCCCGAGCGCCCGGATCCCGTCCAACGGCTGCAGCGCTCCCGCAGGCAACGGCTCCGGCGCGGATTCACCGATCTTCTCGATCTCGATCAACGGCAGTCCGGCCAGGACGTCCCGGTACTGCGCGGTCTCCAGGAATTCGTCTGTACTGCGAACCATCGGCATCACGATGCCCGCCTCGGCGCCTGCCTCTTCCAGCTCGGCCGCATCCCATCGCGCGATCGCAGTCGCAATCGCCGTCGCGTCGTCGTACGTGCGGAGCAGTTTCAGCGTCTTCGACTTGAGCTTGGGGTAGATGTTGAGCGGCATCACCCAGCGGCCGTCGCCCGCGCGGTAGAAGGCGAGCGTCAGCGGGCTGCCCGGGTCGGCGGTGTTGGTCGGCGGGAGGCCGTTCACCAGCTCCCACTTCTTGTCGTAGAACGGGCACAACCGATGGGGTGCCTTCCGCAGATCCATCGAGATGTCCTGGCCGGCTCCACCCCGATGCCGCCACAAGGCAGCCAGACCCACGGACTTCGCCACCAGGCCGATGGCCGGAGCGGCCCCGAGTCGTACGGCGCTGGGCACGATCGGATCGGCTCCGACGAACTCGACCCGGCCCCCACAGTCGTCGGCGGTGAAGCCGACGTCGGCCAACACCTCACCCAACGCGGCGTGGATGTCGAAGTGGTCATCGGCCTCGGACCGAATCGGATGGTCCAGCGCCGCACGGACCCGCGCGGTGACGTCAGTCATCCTTCACCGGGGCCGTCCCCAACGCCTTCATGATCGCGATCTGCGCACTGTCGCGAGCCTTGGCGAGCTCTGCGACAGTGCCACCGAAGTCGTCCGCCTGCTTGCTCAGCAACGCGATCGTCGGCTCGTCGAGATTGGGAGTCCCCAGCTGCCCCCACCGCTTCTGCAACCCCGGACCAAGGTGCTCGAGGAAGTGCGGCAACCCGCCCGGCCCGCCGCCGAGGTGGAAGCTCAGGAACGGACCGCTGACCGCCCAGCGCTGCCCGAGCGACGACGTCACCACCTCGTCCAGTTGTTGCTCGGTCACCACACCGTCGGCCACCAAACTCACGCACTCGCGGAAGATTGCCGCCTGCAACCGATTCGCGACGAACCCCGGGACCTCTTTCGCCAGCACGATCGGCTTCTTCCCGAGCGACCGGTAGAACTCGACGGCTTTCTCCACAGCCTCAGGAGAGGTCAGCTGCCCCGGAACGACCTCGACCAGCGGGATCAGATGCGGCGGATTGAATGGATGCCCGACCACCAACCTCTCGGGCGCCTGCAACGCCGACGCGATGTCCGTCGCCGGAATCCCCGAGGTCGAGGTGAGGAAGAGCGCGTGATCCGGGGCGTGAGCCTCGATCGTCGTCCAGATCTGGTGCTTGAGGTCGAGCCGCTCCGGCCCGTTCTCCTGCACCACATCCGTCCCGTTCACCGCGCGCGCCAGGTCGGCCTCGAAGCTGATCCGGTCGGTCAATCCGGCGCTGGACAGTCCCAGCTCGTCCAGTGCCGGCGCCAACTCGGCCAGCCCGGCCAGTACGACGTCCTCGATGCCGGCAGCCGGATCGCTGATCACCACGTCGATCCCGTACGCCGCCATCAGGCCGGCCCACGAAACCCCGATCACCCCACCGCCGACGATCGTTGCCTTCATCATCGATCTCCGTCCAGGTAGTCGTGCACGACCGCGACCGGGCCCAGCGTCAGGTCGGTCAGGATGTGACTGGCCGAAATGATCTCCAGCACCGGGAGATCGGCCAAGGGCGCCAGCGCATGCGGCACCAGATGCAGTCGGGCCGGACCCGTCCAGGCACCCTTGATGGTCAGGTCGCTGAGCTGGCTGCGGACCAGCTCGCAGATCCGCGGCTTCCGGTCGTACCCGGGCAGCAGCTTGAGCATGTACGTCGGGGCAGTCAGCTCGGCGCGCGCCTCGGCCTCGTCCAGCGCCCGGTGCTTGTACCCCATGGTCGCCAGCGCGACCTGGATCGACCCGTAGTCCAGCGTGCCGACCAGGGTGTCGGAGTCGACCCGCAGCGCCGGGCTCCCGTACTTCTTCGGAAAGCCGGAGTACTCACGCCCACTCGCGATCGCGCCCAGGCTGTCGACGTACATCCCCAGCGTGAACTCACCGGGCTCGCCGTCGTACTCGACCAGCGCGACCTGCCCGGATTCGGTGTAGTCGCCGAGCCCGGTCACGTCCGGCATCCGCATCACCTCGAACCGGACCAACGGCTCGGCCACCTTGAGCGGCGCCGGGACCAACGCGTTCAGCGCGTCCGGATCGGTCCGGTAGGTGATGTTGAGGTACTCCCGGTCGGTGAAACGGTAGGGCCCGCGGGGAAACGCCGGTGATGCGAGCGGGGTGGTGAGCTGGGCTCTGACCTCGTCCTCGGACATGACCATATTTCGCATGCTAAGCCACCGCGGTGACCAACCACCGGCCGAACGACGTACGCGGCGTGATCTTCGCCGCGAGAAGGTCACGCCGGCGGCACGCGCCGACGTCCTCGAGTGTTTCGATGCTGTGGGCAACGAAGTTCACGCATCGGTCGAGACCCACACAATCGCACGCACCTGCCCAGAGGGCTTCCTGCACCTCCACTCGACCGACGCGATCGTCCCCGACACCTGCAGCTGTACGACGTTCAGCACCCAAATCGTCAGCCAGGTGATCGGCCGTACCCTCGACCAGCTGCACACCCTTGACGGTCGCGTCCGTCACGGTCGGCTCGTTGATCCATCCCGTCGACGGAGTGCGTCTGTTCCGGCTGGTCCAGACCACCCCCGGCCACGTCGAGGTTCTCGTCGTACCGGCGACCTCCGCCGTCGACCTGGCCGACCGCGTCGCCACCGCCTTGTCGTCCACCCCGGACTTCACCCATCGAGGTCAGCATCGTCAACTCGATCCCGTCGGCCGCAGAGTGTCAGGAACGGCGTACGACGGCCGCTCCCAACGGCAAGATCTGGGTAGTCCGCTCGCTCTTGCGCTGACCGGGTTTCGCTGCTTCAGGGTGTGGCGGTTACTGTCTCTGGTGTGTCTGTTTCTGAGGTTGCCGCGTCAGAGTACGAACTGTCGGATCTTGAAGAACGCGCTTGGCGTGATGTGTCCGAAGTAGGCGTGGCCGCCGCGCGAGTCGAATGGGCAACTGCCGCCCGCGAGATGTTGCTGGTCGCCGCGAGGAAGTACCAGTCGCTCGTGCAGCAGAAGGACATCGCGACCGGTGTCCAGGAGCTGACCCACCTTCGCACCAAGCAGCCGGCCCGACAATGGATCGGTGGCGTACTCGCCGAGGTCTCCGCAGAGAGCCTGCGGCGGGACGAGCCGATGCTGTCCGCGCTGTGCGTCAACCCCGACGAGAGCGTCTTCGACGGATACGCAGCGATCGTGGAGGCCGCGACCGGCACCAACCCCGCTGACCCGGACGCGCACGCCGCCCAGGTGCGCCTGGCCGCGTACCGCCACTTCGAGGCCGCAGGCCTGCCCGCCGACGGCGGCAGCGCGGTGATCCCCCCGAAGCTCGGCGCCGCCCGCACCCGAGCCCGCAAGGCCGCAATCGCCGACCGCCCCATCAACAAATGCCCCAAGTGCAACCTCCAAACCCCCGCCAACGGCATCTGCGACACCTGCGACTAACCAACTAGTCAAACGCACGACGTCAGATCGGACACCGCTCCGCGGCGCCTCCCCGTTACCGTCTTCAGCGGTGCGCGGATCCACCGCTCCGGCGATGTACGCAGAGACGCCCGCAGTGTCGCCCGCCTTGCGAAGCAACTGTGGTCCCGGCCCCGCTGCGTGATCACGCCAGACACACGCGAAGCGGACACCGCTGCGCGGCGGCTGCCCGTTGCCGCCTTCGGCGGAGGCGCGGATCCCGGATCCACCGCTCAGGTGGTGTGCGCAGACGCCTGTAGTGTCGTCCGCCTTGCGAAGCGACTGTGGCCCCGCCGGCCCGCTGCATGACCACGCCAGGTACAGGCGAAGCGGACACCGCTTCGCGGCGGCAGCCTGTTGCCGCCTTCGGCGGGGCGCGAATCCCGGATCCACCGCTCAGGTGGTGTGCGCCGAGCGGACTGTGGTTCGGGCGGCCTTGCGGAGGAACTGTGGTTCGCGGTCTCCGCTGCGTGAGTGTGCTAGTCACGGCGGCGTGCGTCAAGGGCGCCTACGGCGTCGCTGCGCGATCTTCGACCCTTGACCCACACCACCGCGACCAGGCAAAGACGCAGCTACGCGGATCCCGCGGGGAGCTATGAGCCAGGTGATGTGGATCCGGTTGGTCGGTGTGGTGCCGGGCTGGTCAGGTTCGGAGTGATTCGGTGCAGAATCCGGTGGACCGGCCGATCCTGGTCTATCGGTGTGCACGTATCAGTCGCGCGAGGGGCTGTCCCCGGCTTGGGATCTCACGACCCGGGCAGATTCATCCACCCGCCGGTCCAGCAGCCCGCGACTCGCGGACTGGGGTGGATCTCTTCCCGTTGCGGGTAGAAGATCCTCCCGGCCCCCTTCCCTGCCAGGCCAATCCCGCCACCCGGACAAACCCGCCCACATCCCGAGACCCACCCCGCCCCCCGGCCGCCGACCGGCCACCACCTCAAGGGTTCTCCCACGAGATGGCCGGTTCTCCGGTGAAATCCCGGTGGGAGAACGGACAAACTCAGCGGAGAACCCATGAGATGAACACCGCCCCGGGCGGGGCAACCTCACCACGTCATCGACCGACGCCCCGAGGGCCTGGCCAGCGCCACCCCGGACCGCCACCCCACCACGATCCACCTCCCAACCGGCCCACTACCAAGGGATAACCTCGTGAGTTGCGGGTTCACCCCTCTAGTACCAGCAGACAACCCCCAACTCGCGGGGATATCCCCCGCCGTGATCACCCCCCACCCGACACCGACCACGAGCATCAGCCCCACCACGGTCCACTGCTGTGATCACACCGCGGCGCCACCAGACCGACCCGGCAGCCCCACCACACCCAGCCCCCCGGACCCGAAGACCACACCAGATTCCGCCCCCGTGATCACACCCAGCACGCGACCACTCGGGTCAGCGGCTCCGGGACAGCTGCGATCCTTCCCTGGTCGCGGTGGTGTGGGTCAAGGGTCGAAGATCGCGCAGCGACGCCGAA
>NZ_JBSGUS010000017.1:184154-198436 GCF_053608045.1 Kribbella sp. NPDC055071 | reverse complement strand
TGCGTCCTTCCCTGGTCGCGGTGGTGTGGGTCAAGGGTCGAAGATCGCGCAGCGACGCCGAAGGCGCCCTTGACGCACACCGCCGTGACTAGCACGATCACGCAGCGGAGACCGCGAACCACAGTCCCTCCGCAGGGCCCAACCCAACCACAGTCCATCTCATCCACCCCCACCACATCTCCCACGCCAACCGCATCGGCGCAACACCGCGGATCCGCGCACCCGCCGAAGGCGGCAACACACGGCCGCCGTGAAGCGGTGACCGCAGCACGCCCGACATCACATCCCGTCGCGCACACCAGATGAATGCCTATCCGCCGCACCCGCCGAAGGCGGCAATAGGCAGCCGCCGCGCAGCGGTGACCGTTGCACCCCGGACATCACATCCCGTCGCGCACACCAACTGAACGCCTATCCGCGCGCCCGCCGGAGGCGGCAGCGGGCGACCGCCGCGGAGCGGTGGCCGGTTGGGCCGCGCATCCGTCACAACGGGCGGGAATTTGAGTCGTGCTTTTGGGGTGCGGCCCGTGTTCTCATCGGTTCGATGTGCCGGACCGATGAGAGGACGAGGGCGTGAATGCTGGGGATGCGGCCGAGCGATTGGGGCTTTCGGAGGCGGCGGCCGACTGGTTGCGGGGGCTCGACGCGGTGGAGGTGACGCTCCCGGATGATCGGGAGGCGCGCGAGCTGCTCGAGTTCTGTGGGGTTTTGGAGCGGGATCGCGACGACATGCTGGCGGCTCGACCGGATGCGGAGTGGATGACGGTCCTGCAGGCTCTCGCGGGCGAGCTGGATCGTGGGATGGATCAGCCGATCGAAGCCAATGGATTCATCGGCTGGCCGGCCATGACCACGTCTCCGGTCGGGTCGTTCGTGGTGCCTTGGGCGTTGGTGTCACAGTTGCCGCGGTTGCTCGCCGTACAGGCAGAACGTGGCATACCGGAGTCCGTCAGCAGAGCGTCTGCGTCCGGCCTGGGCGGGGTCCTGGCGACCCACCGGCAGGTGACTGGCCAGGCTGGGCTCGGGCTCTTCGACTTGTGGGGTCCCCCGTTGCGGTTTCGCGGGGCCGACGTTCAGGTCGGGCGGCATGCGTTCACGCGGGCGCAGTTCGCGTTGGGCGACGGGCCTGCGGGATATGGGCTGATGGTCCACGTGCCGCCGATCGGTCCGCTTGACGCCGCTGCGTCGGAGGAGTCGATGGCGGCCGCGCAGCGGTCTTTCGCGCAGTGGTATCCCGAGGAGCCGGTGACAATGCTCTCGTGTTGCTCCTGGCTGCTGGATCCGCAGCTCGGCGAGTACCTGAGCCCGGAGTCGAACATCATGCAGTTCCAGCGGCGCTTCACGTTGCTCCCGGAGCTGCCGCCGACGGATCCGTACGACGGCGACCGCTTCTTCCTGAGCTTCGGCCTGCAACAGACGGCTCCCGATGGGGAGATCGGGCCGGAGGATCTTGCTCGGGTACCGCAGGAGACCACGCTGCAACGAGCGTTCGTGGCGCACCTGCGGTCCGGTCGGCACTGGTCCCGGCGTACCGGGATCAGAATGACGGCGTCAGAGCTTCAGTGAGGTAGCGACAACGTCCGCGAGGGTGTGGGCGATTTCGTGAGCCGTGTCCGAGGACTCGGCCTCGACCATGACGCGGACCAGCGGCTCGGTGCCCGACGGGCGGAGCAGGACGCGACCGGTGTCACCAAGGCGGGTAGTGGCTTCGGCGACGGCGGTCTGCACCGCCGGGTCGTTGCCGGCCCGGGACTTGTCGACATCCTTGACGTTGACCAGGACCTGCGGCAGACGGGTCATCGCGGCGGCCAGGTCGGCGAGCGACTTGCCGGTCTCCGCGACGCGCGCGAGCAGCATGACCGCGGTCAGCGTGCCGTCGCCGGTGGTGGCGTGGTCGGACAGGATCACGTGCCCGGACTGCTCACCGCCGAGCTTGTGACCGCCGGCCTTCATGGCCTCGAGCACGTACCGGTCGCCGACCTTGGTCTGCTCGACCGCGATCCGCTCCCGGACCATCGCCTGGACGAAGCCCAGGTTGCTCATCACGGTCGCGACGACGGTGTCGTTGGACAGCTTGCCGCTGTCGCGCATGGCCAGCGCCAGAACCGCGAGGATCTGGTCGCCGTCGACGAGCTCGCCGTTCGCATCCACCGCCAGGCAGCGGTCCGCGTCGCCGTCGAGGGCGATGCCCACGTCGGCGCGGTGTCCGATCACCTCACGCTGCAGACCCTCGATGTGGGTCGAGCCGCAGTCAAGGTTGATGTTCAGGCCGTCCGGCGCGGCACCGATCGTAATCACCTCGGCACCGAGCCGGCGGAGAGCCTCCGGTGCGGTCAGGGAGGCGGCGCCGTTCGCGCAGTCGATCACGACCTTGAGGCCGTCGAACCGGTTCGGCGCCGAGCGGACCAGGTGCGAGACATAGGTCTCGAAGCCCTGCCCGTCGTCGATCACGCGACCCACGGCGGCGCCGGTCGGGCGCTGCCACTCCTCGCCCATCCGGGCCTCGATCGCGTCCTCGATCGCGTCGTCCAGCTTGATCCCGCCACGCGCCAGGAACTTGATGCCGTTGTCCGGCATCGGGTTGTGGCTGGCGGACAGCATCACGCCGAGATCGGCGCCGGTCGAGCCGGTCAGGTAGGCGACGGCCGGGGTCGGCAGCACGCCCAGCCGGATCACGTCGACGCCTGCGCTGGCCAGACCGGCCACCGCGGCGGCTTCCAGGAACTCACCACTGGCGCGAGGATCCCGACCCACAACGGCGCGTGGCCGGTGCCCTTCGAAGGCACCGGCCTCGCCGAGTACGTGAGCTGCCGCGACCGAGAGGTCGAGCGCCAGCTCCGCGGTCAGGTCCACGTTCGCCAGGCCACGGAATCCGTCCGTGCCGAACAAACGGCCCATCAGGAAATCAGCGCTTGCTGTACTGCGGAGCCTTGCGGGCCTTCTTGAGACCGGCCTTCTTGCGCTCCTTGATCCGCGCGTCGCGGCTGAGCAGACCAGCCTTCTTCAGACCTGGGCGGTTCGCCTCCTCGTCGGCGGCGTTCAGGCAGCGGGCGATCCCCAGCTGCAGCGCACCGGCCTGGCCGGTGATGCCACCGCCGTTGATCCGGGCGATCACGTCGTACGAGCCCTCGAGACCGGCGACCACGAACGGCTCGTTCACGTGCTGCTGGTGAACCTTGTTCGGGAAGTAGACGTCGATCGGCTTGCCGTTGACGGTGATGTTGCCCGTCCCCGGGACGAGCCGGACACGCGCCACAGCCTCCTTGCGGCGACCGGTGGCGCCGGCCGGGTTGATCACCGCGACGCGACCCGTCTCGGCGCGCTGCTCCGGAGTCGGGTTCGTCTCGGAGGTGTAGGCGACCGGGCCCTCAGTTTCGATGGGGACCTCGGGGTCGAACTCTTCGGTCTCGGTGGTGATGTCGCTCACGCTGTGAATCCTCGTTTACCTGGCTCGTCGATCGCTCTACTGGGCGATCTGGGTGATCTCGAACGGCTTCGGCTGCTGGGCCGTGTGCGGGTGCTCCGGACCGGCGTACACCTTCAGCTTGGTGAGAAGCTTCCGGCTCAGGCGGTTCTTCGGCAGCATGCCCCAGACGGCCTTCTCGACGGCCTTGCGCGGGTCCTTGTCGAGGATCTCCCCGATCGGCGTCGCGGTCAGACCACCCGGGTGACCCGAGTGGCGGTAGGCCAGCTTGTCCGTCCGCTTGGTGCCGGACAGCGCGACCTTGGAGGCGTTCACGACGACGACGAAGTCACCGCCGTCCACATGCGGGGCGTACGTCGGCTTGTGCTTGCCACGCAGCAGGGTGGCGATCTGGACGGCGAGCCGACCGAGCGTGACGTCGGTGGCGTCGATCACGTGCCACTCACGGGTGACGTCAGCAGGCTTCGGGCTGTACGTGCGCACGGTCGTTGACCTTCGTTTCTCAGAGGTTGACAAAACTGATACGTCGGCGAGCGGTCCGCCGACCTGACTGTGTCTCTGCGGGACCTGAAACGCACAACAGCAGCCCAGAATACCGGCGTCAGCACCCTGGGGTCAAAGCGAGCCCAGGCTGTCAGGGGACCCCAGCTTGGAACGAGCTGAGGACAGCACTAGTTTAGCCGTAAAGATTGCGATCCGAACCCGCGTCCCGCCGGCTGACGACACCCTCACTCACCAGGCGATGGCGCCAGCTTCCGAAGAGGGCATTGTGACCGAACAGTCGCTCACCGTCCGGGACAACCGGACCGGCAAGGACTACGACCTTGCCATCACCGATGGCACCATCCGAGCCGCGGATCTCAAGCAGATCAGCGCGGCCGAAGGAGACGGTGGCCTGGCCACCTACGACCCCGGTTTCGTCAACACCGCCTCCACCCGTTCCTCTGTCACCTTCATCGACGGCGACAAGGGCATCCTGGAGTACCGCGGGTATCCGATCGAGCAGCTCGCGGAGCAGTCGAACTATCTCGAGGTCGCTTACCTCCTGGTGAACGGCAAGCTACCGAACAAGGCCGAGTACGAGGCCTGGGCGCACGACGTGACGTATCACACGTTCGTGCACGAGAACCTGAAGACCTTCATGCAGGGCTTCCGGTACGACGCACACCCGATGGGGATGCTGCTCGCGTCGGTCGGGGCCCTGTCGACGTTCTACCCCGAGTCGCGCAACATCTTCGACGAGGAGTCCCGGGCGCTGCAGATCCGCCGGCTGATCGCGAAGATGCCGACGCTCGGCGCGTTCGCGTTCCGGCACGCCCAGGGCAAGCCGTACGTGTACCCGGACAACGAGCTCAGCTACGCGGCGAACTTCCTGTCGATGCTGTTCAAGATGAGCGAGCCCAAGTACGCCTCCGACGACCGGCTGGTGCGGGCGCTGGAGATCCTGTTCATCCTGCACGCGGACCACGAGCAGAACGCCTCCACCAACGCCGTACGCGCGATCGGCTCGACCCAGGTCGACCCGTACACCGCGGTGGCCGGCGGCATCGGCGCCCTCTACGGCCCGCTGCACGGCGGCGCCAACGAGGCTGTGCTGAAGATGCTCCGCCGGGTCGGCTCGGTCGACAACGTCCCGTCGTTCATCGAGGGCGTGAAGGCCGGCGAGGAGCGGCTGATGGGCTTCGGCCACCGGGTCTACAAGAACTACGACCCGCGCGCCAAGATCATCAAGAAGGCCGCCGACGACGTGTTCGAGGTGACGGGGATCAACCCGCTGCTGAAGATCGCGGTCGAGCTGGAGAAGATCGCGCTGGAGGACGAGTACTTCGTCTCCCGCAAGCTCTACCCGAACGTCGACTTCTACTCCGGCCTGATCTACGAGGCACTCTCGTTCCCGCCGGAGATGTTCACCGTGCTCTTCGCCATCCCGCGCACGTCGGGCTGGCTGGCGCAGTGGAAGGAGTCGCTCGGCGACTCCGACCAGAAGATCGCCCGCCCGAAGCAGATCTACACCGGCGCCCGGGGCGTCAAGTACGTCCCGATGAACGAGCGCTGACCCGCACCCCCCGAACAACCCCTCGACCAGTCGGTCGAGGGGTTGTTGTCTTTGGGCCGACACGAAAGGACACCGCTCCGCGGAGCGGTGTTCTCTGGCGGGGTTCTCTTCTGGTGAGTTGGAGATGGCCCCGGGCGGGCTGGGTGCCTCGGTCCGGGGCCATCTGGCGCCTCTGCGGATTAGGACGCAGCCGTGGCGGGGGTTGGTTCCCGCAGTGCGGCGATGAGGTGCTCGACCTGGCCGCGGGCCTTGATGTTCGCGACGTGGTCGATGTAGTCGCGGGACTCGACGATCAGGCCGTCCCGGACCCGGAGCACGAAGACACATGGCGTGCGGTACGGCGCTCCCGTGGCGAGGATCGTGCCGACGTAGTCGAACTCGGCCACGATCACCTCCGGATCCATGGTCTGGTGGACCCGGATGTTCTCCGGCTGGAACCGAACCACGTCCATCACCGGTGGACCGTTCACCCCGAAGTGTTCGCGGAGCGCATCGCGGCTCAGCAGCGGGTGGTCGCCGTACGGGTTCATCGGATGGCGTACGTCGGTCTCCTCGGCGTACAACGCGGGCAGCGCGTCGAAGTCGCGGTCGGCGACACCGTGGACCAGCTTCAGGAAGACCTCTTCGGGAGTCATCACGTTCCTCACTTAAACGAAGTTGAGACTCCGAATATATGGAGTCTCAACTTCGTTTACAACCCTGAGGCGGTTCGCTGCGTCTCCTAGGCTGAGGGCGACGAAGGGGTGCAGGGTGCGAGCAGACGCGCGGGACAACCGGGCCCGGATCATGACCGCGGCGGACGAGGTCTTCGGGCACTCGCCGAGCGCGTCCACCGACGATGTGGCACGGCTGGCCGGGGTCGGTATCGCGACCGTGTTCCGCCACTTCCCGACCAAGACCGCACTGCTCGAGGCCGTGCTCACGCTGCGCCTGGAGCGGCTGCGTGACCGCGCGCTCGAGCTGTCCGACAGCGACGACGCGGGTACGGCGTTCTTCGGCTTCTTCACCCAGGTCGTGTCGGAGTCCGCGTCGAAGCTCGCGATCGCCCAGGCCCTGGTCTCGGCCGGCTCGGATGCCGGCGAGGACGCACAGAAGGCGGGACGCGGACTGCGTGAGGCGTTCGACGGTCTACTCACCCGGGCTCAACAAGCCGGCGCCGTACGGACCGACACCGCGCTGCCTGAGGTCTATGCCCTGCTGATCGGCTCGTCGCGGGGAGCGACCGCCGCCGGCCTCGAGCCCGAGGTCCGCAACCGCATGCTGGCGTTGGTCTACGACGGCCTGAAGCCGCGTACGTGAGGCAGCGCTGGAGGACGTGGTCGCGTCGGCGCCGCGTCGTGCTGATCATCGCGCTCGCCTTCGTACTGCTGGTCCCGGTCCCGATCGGGGCTTACGCCGTCTCCCTACGAGTCCAGTACGCCGGTGACCCGACCGCGCGGACCCGCGACCACGACGCTCTCTGGCTGGGGCATGCGTGGGTCGACGGCCGCAAGAAGGCCACCGATGTGACCGCGTTGGCCAAGCAGCTCGAAGGCACGGGGATCCGGGATCTCTACGTCCACACGGGTCCGCTGGAGCACGACGGATCGTTGCCCTTGGCAAAGGTTGCGCCGAGGGCGGGCTGGTTCGTCCAGGCGATGAAGGCGGCAGCTCCGGCTGTTCGCGTGCAGGGGTGGCTCGGCGACGTCGTCCAACCGGCGAAGAACCCAGGGATGGATCTGGACGACCCGGCTGTGCGCCGGCGGGTGGCTGCGTCGGCCGCGGCCGTGCTGGAGCAGGGTTTCCAGGGGATTCACTTCGACTTCGAGCCGGTGCAGTCCGGGTCGGCCGGCTTCCTCGCCGTACTGGACGAGACGCACGCGGTGACGGCCGCTCTAGGTCTGCCGCTGTCCGTTGCAGCCGCGCAGATCGACCCGCTCTGGCAGCTCAACAGGCTCCCGATCGGCAAGTGGTGGTCGCAGGACTACTTCCGTCAGGTCGCCCAGCGGGTGGAGCAGATGGCGGTGATGTCGTACGACACCGCGATGCCGCTGGAGTCCTTGTACGGCGGTTATGTGGCCAAGCAGACCAGGCTGGCGCTGGAGGCCACTCCTGCGTCGACAGATCTGATCATGGGGCTTCCGGCGTACTGGGAGAGCAATCCGTCGCACTGGGGCCACGCCGAGACCGTCCAGGCCGCGGTCCGAGGTGCCCGCCTCGGACTGGGCACCTCGGACCGTCAGAACTTCGGACTGGCTCTGTACATCGACTTCACCGCCACACCGGACAACTGGGCCGCCTACCGCGACGGCTGGTCTTAGCGGGCGCGCTGGACCCGGCCTTCATCCCACACCGGTTCGTCCGACTCGTAGACCGTCCCGTCCGCGCCGAAGACGAGGTGACGGTCGAATCCACGGGCGAACCAGCGGTCATGGGTGACTGCCAGCACAGTCCCGTCGAACGAGTCGAGCCCTTCCTCCAGTGCCTCTGCTGACTCGACGTCCAGGTTGTCGGTCGGCTCATCGAGCAGGAGCAGCGTCGCACCGGACAACTCGAGCAGGAGGATCTGGAACCGCGCCTGCTGCCCACCGGACAGACTGTTGAAGGTCTGCTCGGCCGCATGGGCCAGCTCGTACCGATCCAGCTTCCGCGACGCCAGCTCACGACCCATGCCCTCGCGGTGATCGTCACCGCGGTGCAGGATCTCCAACAGCGTCCGGCCGACCAACTCCGGGTGCTCATGAGTCTGCGCGAACCACCCGGGCCGTACGCGCGCTCCGAGCTTTGCACTTCCGGTGTGAGCCACAGGTGCGATCTGTACGTCGCCAACCGGCTGGTGCTCCACGTCCGGGTCTGAGCCGCCGTTCGCGAGCAGACGCAGGAAGTGTGACTTGCCGGATCCGTTCGACCCCAGGACGGCGACACGCTCGCCGTACCAGACCTCGAGGTCGAAAGGCTTCATCAGCCCGGTCAGCTCGAGCTGCGTGCACACAACCGCCCGCTTGCCCGTGCGGCCGCCGGTCAGCCGCATGCTGACTTTCTGCTCGCGTGGGAGCGCCTGTGGCGGTCCGGCCTCCTCGAACATGCGCAGCCGGGTCTGAGCGGCCCGGTACCGCGAGGCCATGTCCGAGTTGTACGCCGCCTTCTGCTTGTACATCTGCACCAGCGCACGGAGCTTTGCGTGCTCCTCGTCCCAGCGCTTGCGCAGCTCCTCGAACCGCTCGAACCGGTGCTTCCGGGCCTCGTGGTACGTGCGGAAGCCGTCTCCGTGTGTCCAGGCGGTGTTGCCCGCGGCACTCAGCTCCACGGTGACGATCCGGGTGGCGGTGTTCGCCAGCAGCTCCCGATCGTGACTGATGTAGAGCACGGTCTTGTCGGTGCTGCGGAGCTGATCCTCCAGCCAGCGCTTCCCGGGGACGTCGAGGTAGTTGTCCGGCTCGTCGAGGATCAGGACCTGGTCCGGGCCGCGTAACAGGGCCTCCAGGACCAGGCGCTTCTGCTCACCGCCGGACAGCGTCTTCACCTCGCGCCAGCGGCAGCGGTCGAACGGGATGCCGAGTGCTGCCGACGTACAGACGTCCCAGAGGACCTCCGCGTCGTACCCGCCGACCTCGCCCCAGTCGGCCACCGCCTGGGCGTACTTGAGCTGGGTCTTCTCGTCCTCGGCCTCCATCATCGCCAGCTCGGCCCTGTCCAGCTTGGCCGCGGCCTGCTGGATCGCCTCCGGCGCGACACCGAGCAACAGGTCCCGAACGGTCGACTCGTCGCGCACCGAGCCGACGAACTGACGCATCACGCCCAGCCCGCCGGACCGCGAGATGCTGCCACTGTGCGGCTTCAGGTCACCGGCGATGATCCTGGTCAGCGTGGTCTTGCCCGACCCGTTCGCCCCGACCAGCGCGACCTTGGCCCCGTCCCCGACCCGGAACGTGATGTCGTCCAGCAACACCCGCCCGTCCGGCAGCTCGAACCCCACCCCGGCAACATCCACGTGACCCATTCCCCCAGTCTGACCGCCCGGACCAGGAGAGGCGAACCGTTATCCCTACCAGCCCTTGAGGGCGCTGAGGAAGGTGCCACCGGCCGGGCGGACCGTGCCGATCATGAAGAGTTTGAGTGGAGCGGCGTAGAGACCGTAGGTGTGGGCGCCGGTGAAGAAGCCGGCTGTGTCGCAGCCGTCGTACTGGACCCAGATCTCGCGGATGCCATCGGCGGTCGTGAAGCGCAGGACGATCGCCTCGGCGGGCACCGCGGCCTGTGGGGTGCACTTGAAGACGGGGAGGGCCGGGTTGCGCTCAGGCAGCACCTTGATGGCGTCGACCACCTGCTGGGCGACCTGCGCGGTGAACGCCTGCTGCCCCAGCAACACACCATTCGCAATCGAATAGCGGCAGGCCTCAAGCCCCTTCACCGGCGTCTGCAGGTCGAGCCCTGTCCCAGCCGGTACGGAGTTGGGTCCGTCGGCCTTGAGAATCGCGTGATCGGGCGGACAAGCCGGCTGGGCGACCGGAGTCGGCGCCGCCGGAGCCATGCCTTGAGTCGTCTTACCGGACGCGTTTCCGGCGGCCTCCCCGGCGCCACTCTTCGAGTCGGCGGCGCTGGTGCTGCTGCTCTCCGTGCCGCTCTGCGTGAGGCTCCAGCCACCACCGATGACCACGGCGACCGCTACCACCGCCGCGGCCGCACTCAGGGTCGACCGGCGCTTCCGGACGCGTCTGCGTGCCTCCTGGGCCAGACCGGCCGCACTATCGTTAGGAGCCGCGTCGGCCCGGTCGCGGAACGCCGAGGTGAGCTTGGGGCCGAGTTCCTGCTCAGGGTCGTGCTCAGGCATCCTCGGCTCCTTCCGTGCTCAGCGTGGTCTTCAGGGCGGCAAGTGCTCGATGGACGTGTGATCTGGCGGTCGCCTCCGCGCAATGCAGCAGCACACCGATCTCGGCGTACGAAAGCTCCTCGTAGAACCGCAGTACGACGGCTGCTCGCTGCTTGTCCGGGAGCGTCGCGCACAGCGCCCACACCGCGTCCGACTCGGCCCGCGCGCTCGCACCGTCCGGTGCGGCCGACGCGGTCCGGACCGGGTCCGGCGTCGGCGCCTCCCGGCGGCGGAACTTCCGCCACCAGGAGATGTGCGCGTTCACCACCATCCGCTTCACGTACGCCTCGGGATCGTCGGCCCGGCTCACCCGGCTCCACCGGGCACAAGCCGTCGTCAACGCATCCTGTACGGCGTCCTCGGCCAGGCTGGAGTCCCCGGTGAGTACATAGGCGAACCGCAGCAGCGCGTCGGCCTTCGCGGTGACCCACACCTCGAAGTCGATCGCCTCGGACCGCGCCTCCACACCCACCAAGGCAGCCTCCATACCCTCAGGACGGTGACGAACTCGCGTTCGTTGCACGTAGGACCCGGAAGCCCTTTGCGCTGCCGACACGGTCGCAGGGGTAGCCCTGGTCGGTCAGCCAGCGCTGGAGCGAGTCGCCGCCGAGGTTCTTGCCGACGACGAACCATGCCACGCCGTCGGGTGCAAGGCGAGCCAGCCAGCGCAGCAGCATCTTGTGGAGCTCGGGTTTGCCGATGTGGATGGCCGGGTTGCTCCAGATCTGATCGAAGACCACGTCGTCCGGTACGTCGTCCGGCAGCGCGGGCTTCACGCGATCCTCCACACCGGCCTTGCGCGCGTTCTCTGCGGTGAGCTCCAGCGCACGGGTGTTCACATCGACCGCCCACACCACTGCACTCGACTCGACGGCCAAGGCGCACGCAATCGGCCCGTAGCCGGTGCCGAGGTCGAGGAACGTGCCGGGTGCTGTTGGTGGAGCTACTTCACGCAGCAAAACCGCCGTACCCATGTCCAGGCGGTCTCGGGAGAACACACCGGTCGCGGTGGTGAACGTGTACTCGCGTCCCCAGATCCGAGCCTCGACAGTACGGCGTACGTCCGCAGAACCAGGCTCTGCGGAGAAGTAGTGGTCAGCCACGCTGGTGTACCTCTCCCCTGACCTGACGGGCCTCGAGCGCCCGCGCGGCCAGCTCGTCATCGGCTGGGTAACGCACTTCCTCCAGTGTGAGCCCGTGTGCGGGCACCACCGCCACCGCCGAGTCCCGCACCTTTCCAGCCAGTACGGCGGCCGGCCACTCGACCTCACGGCGTCCGTCCCCCACCGGGATCATCGAACCGACCAGCGCCCGGACCATCGAGTGGCAGAAGGCGTCCGCGATCACAGTGCCCTCGAGGAGCCCAGGAGCCGTCCGCCGCCAGGAGTACTCAAGTAGGGCCCGCACTGTGCTGGCTCCCTCCCGTTTCTTGCAGAACGCCGCGAAGTCGTGCTCCCCGAGCAGACCGGCGGCGGCCGCGTTCATCCGATCCACGTCCAATGGGCGGCCCACCCGCAGCACCTGTCCTCGGGCCAGCGGGTCCCAGCCGACAGGGTCGTCGCACAGGCGGTAGACGTACCGACGGGCCAGAGCGGAGAACCGTGCGTCAAAACCCTCTGGAGCCGCGCTGACAGCCGTGACAGCCACATCGTCGGGCAGGAAGCCGTTCAGGCCTCTCAACAGCCTCAGCGGGTCCACAGCGCCTTCGAGGTCCACATGCGTAACCTGACCGCGGGCATGGACACCGGTGTCCGTACGACCGGCGCACGTCACGCTGACTCGGTCCGGCAACCGCAGTACGACATCAAGCGCCTCCTCCAGCACGCCCTGCACCGTCCGGAGACTCTCCTGACGAGCCCAGCCATGGAAGGCCGTTCCGTCGTACCTGAGGTCGATCCGCCAACGCCCAATACCGTCGAACACAGTGCAATCTAACGCAAACAGCGCCCCTCACCGTGCGGTGAGGGGCGCTGTGAGGCAGTGCGTGTTACTTGTCGTCGTCCTCGGTCTCGCCGGCCTTGGCGAAGCCCGCGGCCTCGGCGTCCGCCTCGGTCTTGAACCAGACCTCGGCGACCGTCTGGTCGTACCAGGGCGACTCGGTGGTGTGGTACTTCATCGAGTTCTCGTTGCCCTTGATCGTGTAACCCTCCGGCGCGGAGCCGTCGGCGAGCGGGGCAGCGGACTTCTTGAACGCACCGGCCACGATGTCCTGGACGTTCTCGTCCTGAACGTCGTCCTGCACGTCGTCGGCCTTGGCCTCGGTCTCCGCCTGCTTGGCGGTGGCCTTCTTGGCCGGAGCCTTCTTGGCGGCGGCCTTCTTCGCCTTCGGGGACTCCGACAGCGCCTCGACCAGCTCGATCTTCACCATCGGGGCGTTGTCGCCCTTGCGGGGACCGAGCTTGGTGATCCGGGTGTAGCCACCCGGACGGTCGGCGTACCGCTCGCCGATCTCGGTGAAGAGCACGTGCACGACGCTCTTGTCCCGGATCCGCTTCATCACCTGACGGCGCGAGTTCAGGTCACCACGCTTCGCCTTGGTGATCATCGACTCGGCCAGCGGCTGCAGGCGCTTGGCCTTGGCCGCGGTGGTGGTGATGGCGCCGTGCTCGAACAGCGACGTCGCGAGGTTGCTGAGGATCAGCTTCTCGTGCGCCGGGCTGCCGCCCAGCCGGGCACCCTTGGTGGGGGTAGGCATCTCTTACTCCAGGGATCTCAGGCCACGTCGGCCCGGGGTGGGTGTCAGTACTGCTCGGTCTCGGCGAAGCTCTCGTCCTCGTCGTCGGCCTCGGTGCCGTAGGCCTCGGCGGCCGCACGCAGGTCGAAGCCAGGAGGCGAGTCCTTCAGCGACAGGCCCATCTCGGCCAGCTTCAGCTTGACCTCGTCGATCGACTTGGAGCCGAAGTTGCGGATGTCCAGCAGGTCCTGCTCGCTGCGCGAGATCAGCTCACCCACGGTGTGGATGCCCTCGCGCTTGAGGCAGTTGTACGACCGGACGGTCAGCTGCAGGTCCTCGACCGGCAGGGCCAGGTCGGCGGCCATCTGCTCGTCCACCGGCGACGGGCCGATGTCGATGCCCTCGGCCTCGACGTTCAGCTCGCGGGCCAGCCCGAACAGCTCGACCAGGGTCTTACCGGCGGATGCGACCGCGTCCCGCGGCAGCATCGACGGCTTGGTCTCGACGTCGACCACGAGGCGGTCGAAGTCGGTGCGCTGCTCGACGCGGGTCGCCTCGACCTTGTAGGTGACCTTGAGGACCGGCGAGTAGATCGAGTCGACCGGCATGCGGCCGATCTCGGCGTCGGCGGACTTGTTCTGAACGGCGGACACGTAGCCGCGACCGCGCTCGACGACCAGCTCCATCTCGAGCCGGCCCTTCTCGTTCAGGGTGGCGATCTTCAGGTCCGGGTTGTGCACCTCGACACCGGCCGGCGGCGCGATGTCCGCGGCGGTGACGTCACCGGGGCCCTGCTTGCGCAGGTACATGGTGACCGGCTCGTCGTGCTCGGAGGAGACGACCAGGTCCTTCAGGTTCAGGATCAGCTGGGTGGCGTCTTCCTTGACCCCGGCAACGGTCGAGAACTCGTGCAGGACACCGTCGACCTTGATGCTGGTGACGGCGGCACCGGGGATGGACGACAGCAGGGTCCGGCGGATCGAGTTGCCGAGGGTGTAGCCGAAGCCCGGCTCGAGCGGCTCGATGACGAACCGCGAGCGGTGCTCGCCGACAACCTCTTCGGTCAGTGTGGGGCGTTGTGCGATCAGCACTTCGTGTTCCTTCTTTCGTTCGCGACGACCACTATTTGAGGTCGCGAGGGGTGAAGCCCCGACCAGGTCCCGGCGGGGGGCGCAGCCCCCCGCGGGGCGGGGGTGAGTTGTTGGGGTAGGTGTGTGTTTTAAAAAACAGACGCGGCCCACGACAAAAACAGGGTATGTATAGGGGGTGGGCGGGTAAT
>NZ_JBSGUS010000017.1:167264-184144 GCF_053608045.1 Kribbella sp. NPDC055071 | reverse complement strand
TCTGTGGGGGGGTTGTTCCCAAAACCACTTGGTTTCCTTTTTCTCGTCCGCCCCCACAAATTTTGGGGGCCGCGGGGGGTCACCCCCCCCCCTGGCCCCGCGGGGGCCCCACCCCCCCGCCGGGACGAGGATCAGTTCTTCGAGTAGAGCTCGACGATCAGGTGCTCGGCGACCTGGGTGTCGATCTGCTGCCGGGTCGGCAGCTGGTGGACGAGGATCCGCAGCCTTTCGGGCATGACCTCGAGCCAAGCCGGTACGACGCGCTCTGCGTGCGTCTCCCGGGCGATGATGAACGGGGTCGTCTCGACCGACTTCGCCTTGACATCGATGATGTCGTGGGCGGCCACCCGGTACGACGGGATGTTCACCTTGACGCCGTTCACGGTGAAGTGACCGTGGACGACGAGCTGACGGGCCTGCCGACGCGTCCGGGCCAGGCCGGAGCGGTAGACCACGTTGTCGAGACGCGACTCCAGGATGATCAGCAGGTTGTCACCGGTCTTGCCGGAGCGCCGCGAGGCCTCCTCGTAGTACCGGCGGAACTGCTTCTCCAGGACGCCGTACGAGAAGCGGGCCTTCTGCTTCTCGCGCAGCTGGAGCAGGTACTCGCTCTCCTTCGGACGGCCGCGGCCGTGCATACCCGGCGGGTACGGACGACGCTCGAACGCCTTGTCGCCACCGACGAGGTCGACCCCGAGACGGCGCGACTTCTTGGTCATGGGTCCGGTGTAACGGGCCATTTTCGCTGCCTACCTTTCTCTGGGTCAGACCCGGCGCCGCTTGGGCGGGCGGCAGCCGTTGTGGGCGGTCGGGGTGACGTCCTGGATGGTGCCGACCTCGAGGCCGACGGCACCCAGCGAACGGATCGCGGTCTCACGGCCGGAGCCGGGACCCTTCACGAACACGTCGATCTTGCGCATGCCGTGCTCCATCGCGCGGCGCCCGGCGGCCTCGGCGGCCATCTGCGCGGCGAACGGGGTGGACTTGCGCGACCCCTTGAAGCCGACGGTGCCCGCGGAAGCCCACGAGATGACCGCGCCGGTCGGGTCGGTGATCGTCACGATCGTGTTGTTGAACGTGCTCTTGATGTGCGCGTGGCCGGCGGCCACGTTCTTCTTCTCCTTGCGGCGCACCTTCTTCGCGCCGGCCGCGGTGCGGCTCTTGGGAGGCATAGGTCAGTAGCTCCTGGGGTTGACGGTCATCCGGGTCACTTCTTCTTCTTGCCGGCGATCGCCTTGCGACGACCCTTGCGGCTACGGGCGTTGGTCCGCGTGCGCTGACCACGTACCGGCAGGCCGCTGCGGTGCCGGCGACCCTGGTACGACCCGATCTCGATCTTGCGGCGGATGTCCGCGGTGACCTCGCGGCGGAGGTCACCCTCGATCTTGTAGTTGCCTTCGATCCAGTCCCGGAGCTGAACCAGCTCGTCGTCGCCCAGTTCGTGGACGCGCTTGTCACCGGAGATGCCGGTGGCTTCGAGCGTCTTCAGGGCGCGAGTACGACCTACACCGAAGATGTAGGTGAGAGCGACCTCGATGCGCTTGTCGCGCGGAAGGTCGACTCCTACGAGGCGTGCCATGTGGCGGTGTTCCTTTCGTCGGCAGAGGTGTGGTGGCGCGCCGCGTCCTTGCCCGCCTCGGTGAGTTGTTGGTTGTTCACCGGCAAGGCCCCGGCCTCTGTTCCGGGGGCGACAGCCGGCACTGGGTGCCGGCTGAGCGTGCGCGCTGTGTGGTGCGAAAGTGCTGTGCTGCTCGAGTAGGGCTGTCAGCCCTGCCGCTGCTTGTGCCGCGGGTTCTCGCAGATCACCATGACCCGGCCGTGACGGCGGATCACCTTGCACTTGTCGCAGATCTTCTTGACGCTCGGATTGACCTTCATCGAGCTACTTTCTTCGACAGGTGTTGGTGGGTCTTACTTGTACCGATAGACGATGCGGCCTCGGGTGAGGTCGTACGGCGACAGCTCCACGACGACCCGGTCCTCGGGGAGGATCCGGATGTAGTGCTGCCTCATCTTGCCGCTGATGTGCGCGAGCACCTTGTGCCCGTTGGACAGCTCAACACGGAACATCGCGTTCGGCAGGGCCTCGACGATGGTGCCCTCGAGTTCGATAACTCCCTCTTTTTTGGGCATGTCCTCGCACTTCTGTAGACGTGACTGACTATGGCTCCACAAAGAGCCAAGGGTTGAGTCTACGCCACTCCCCCAGTGGAAACCCAATCGAGACCGTCACCCCTCGCGACGGTCACGGAGAGTGCTGAGCCGCCCACTGTTCGCCTTCGCGCCAGAGCTGCTCGGGCATCAGGTCGAGAAGGTCGCAGGCGGCGTCCAGCTGGGCCAGTGCGGTGGTTGCGTCCCGGTACGCCGGAAGGATCGCGACGAACCGGCGGCCCTCGCAGCTGAAGCCGAACGGCGGGACCTGCGCCAGCGCCTCGACCGCCCGTGGATGCAGCACCGCCTGGGCGTGATCCTCGCGACCGTTGAACAAGCGGTAGTGCGCCGGCAGTCCGTCGACCTCCAGCTTCAGCGGCAGCAGACTCGCGGCCGCGACCGGCGCCAGTGCCGCGGGCAGCACCTGCAACGGCGGTAGCGGCCGGTCCACCTGGAGATCAAGGAAGTCGAATCCGAGCTCGCGCCGTCGTACCTTGTGCCGGAAACGCCCGGTCCAGAACTCGCGGCCCCGATGACGTCCCGTAGTCACGTCAACCACGGCAGCCGCAGGGTCGATCGAGAACGGCGGAAACGGCCAGCGCTCCAGCAACTCCGGACCGGCCGCCTTGACCCGCCAACCGAGCTGTCCGACCGCATCGCGCCAGGCCCTGCGCTGCCATGAGTCTTGGAGCCGCATAGTCAGCGTGAACAGCAGCAGCACCAGAAACCAGCCCAGCACGAACCAGCCGACCCACCGTGGCTCCAGCAACAACCCAACGACCGCAAGCGGTACGGCGACCACGAACCAGATCACGTAGACCAACGCCGACCCCTGGCGCAGCTGCCACGCCCAGTCCGGCCGCAGCCGCGGACCGACGACACGGGCTGCCCCCGGGGCCGCTGTCAACGGCGGCGCTTTCCGAGGCTGCCGAAGGCGAAGAGCGCCCACGGGATCAGCAACCAGACCGGCCAGAAGTACGGCCAGTGGCCGCCGCCGGCGAGGCCGATCACGAACCAGATCACCACGTTGACGACGACCACGCCGGTGAACCCGCCACCCAGCGCGGCCAGGCCGTTCCGCTGGGACCTGGGGTCCTTGCGGCGCTCGGGGAAGTCACCGGGCGCCGGCGCGGGCTTGCTGTCCTGCACCACCTCGGGCGTCTGGTACGTCCGCACCGGTGGCAGGTCACGCACCAGCGGCTCGAGCTCGCCGTACGTCTGCACGGCGTAGAGCTTGTCGAGGCGGGTGGAGAACTCGGGCTGGTCCAGCCGGCCGTCGGCGAACGCGTCCCGCAGCCGCCCGGCGATCTTTTCCCGGTCGGCTTCGGTGAAACGCTGGTACGGCTGGTACTGAGGCATGTCTCAAGTGTGCCTCAGGTCCGGTCCGCTCGGCGTCCCCCGATGGACGGACGCGCAAGGTCGTACTTCCAGCCGGCGGGCTAGTCGGCGAGGGCGCCGATCTTCACGCCGAGCTTGGCCAGCTCGGCCTCGCCGCCGTCGAGCGCGGTCAGCACCCACGGCCCTTGCGGGGTGAGAGTGAACGTGTGCTCGGTGTGAGCGGCAACCGTGCCGTCGTCGGTGATGACGGTCCAGTCGTCCTCGAGCGTGTGGTTGTCCTGCTTGCCCAGAGTGAGCATCGGCTCGACGGCCAGCGCCATCCCCTCGACCAGCTTGGGGCCGCGGCCCGGGCGGCCGAAGTTCGGCACGTTCGGCGGCTGGTGCATCGCCGACCCGATCCCGTGACCGACGAAGTCCTCGACGATTCCGTACGACGAATGCGCCCGTACGTACGCCTCGACCGCAGCCGAGATGTCGGTCAGCCGGCCGCCGAGCCTGGCGGCGGCGAACCCGTGCCACATCGACTCCGCGCAGATCCGCGCCAGCTCGAGCAGCTCGGCCGAGACCTCACCGACCGGGACGGTGATCGCGGCGTCGCCGTGCCAGCCGTCCACGATCGCGCCGCAGTCGATCGAGATCAGGTCGCCCTCGGCGAGGACACGACCACCGGGGATGCCGTGCACGATCTCGTCGTTCACCGAGGCACAGATCGACCCGGTGAACCCGTGATAGCCCTTGAACGACGGCGTCGCGCCGGACGAACGGATGTTGTCCTCGGCGATCGCGTCCAGCTCGCCGGTCGTGATCCCCGGCTTGACCGCCACGCGGAGCAGCTCCAGCGTGCGGCCGACGACGAGGCCGGCCGTACGCATGGAGAGAATCTGCTCGCGGGTCTTGATCTCGATCCCACGGTCCTTGAACATCAGGTTCCTACTCGGTGATCGACTTCAGTGCGACGATCACGCGCTCGCTGACCTCTTCGACCTCGCCGACGCCGTCCACCTCGACCAGGAGACCGCGCTGCGCATAAATCCGCAGCAGCGGCTTGGTCTCGGCGGTGTAGACGTCCTGCCGGTGCCGGACGACCTCTTCGGAATCGTCCGACCGGCCGTCGATCTGGGCCCGCTTCAGCATCCTGCCGACCAGTACGTCGATGTCGGCGACCAGCGCCACCACCGCGTCCAGCTTGTGGCCGTGGTCGGCCAGGATGTCGTCCAGCGTGCCGACCTGGGCCACCGTGCGCGGGTAGCCGTCCAGGAGGAAGCCTTCACCGGCATCCGCCTCGGACAGCCGGTCCCGCACCATCGCGTTGGTGATCTCGTCCGGAACGTAGTCCCCGGCGTCCATGTAGCGCTTCGCCTCGAGCCCGAGCGGCGTCTCGTCCTTGACGTTCGCACGGAAGATGTCGCCGGTGGATACGGCCGGGATATTCAGGCGTTCCGCAAGCACCTTTGCCTGCGTGCCCTTGCCCGCCCCGGGCGGACCCATCAGCAACATTCTCATCAGCGCAGGAACCCTTCGTAGTTACGCTGCTGCAGCTGAGACTCGATCTGCTTCACCGTGTCCAGTCCGACGCCGACCATGATCAGGATCGACGTACCACCGAACGGGAAGTTCTGGCTCGCGTTCAGCAGGACCAGAGCGACCAGCGGGATCATCGAGATCGCCGCAAGGTAGATCGCGCCAGGCAGCGTGATGCGGTCCAACACGTACTTCAGGTACTCCTCGGTCGGCCGTCCCGCCCGGATCCCGGGGATGAAGCCGCCGTACTTCTTCATGTTGTCCGCGACTTCCTTCGGGTTGAAGGTGATCGAGACGTAGAAGTACGTGAAGAAGATGATCAGGGCGACGTACGTCACCATGTAGATCGGGTGGTCACCCTTGACCAGGTTGCCCTGGATCCAGTTCGCCCAGGGTTTCCCTTGCTGGAACTGGCTCACCAGAACGGGCAGGTAGAGCAGGCTGGAGGCGAAGATGACCGGGATGACGCCGGCCTGGTTGACCTTCAGCGGGATGTACGTCGAGGTGCCGCCGAACATCTTGCGTCCGACCATCCGCTTGGCGTACTGAACCGGGATCCGGCGCTGCGCCTGTTCGATGAAGATGACCGCGGCCATGATCACCAAACCGATCGCGATCACCACCACGAAGGTGGGGATGCCCTTCTCCTTACGGATGTTCCACAGCTGGGTCGGGAAGGTGGCGACGATCTGGGTGAAGATCAGGATCGACATGCCGTTGCCGACGCCGCGGTCGGTGATCAGCTCGCCCAGCCACATGATCACGCCGGTGCCGGCGGTCATGGTCAGCACCATGACGGTGATGGTGAACCAGTCGTCCTTGTACAGCAGCGGCTCGGTGCAGCCCTGGAACAGCCGGCCCGGGGTCCGGGCCAGCGCCACGAACGCGGTCGACTGCAGGATCGCCAGACCGACGGTCAGGAACCGGGTGTACTGGGTGATCTTGGCCTGTCCCGCCTGGCCTTCCTTCTTCAGCGACTCCAGCCGCGGGATGACCACGGTGAGCAGCTGCAGAATGATGCTGGCGGTGATGTACGGCATGATGCCGAGCGCGAAGATCGCGAGCTGCAGCAGGGCGCCGCCGGAGAACAGGTTGATCAGGTTGTACAGGTTCGCGTTCGCACCGCCCTGCGAGATCTTGATACAGGTGTGCAGCGACTGGACGTTCACGCCGGGGGCCGGCACGACCGAGCCGATCCGGAAGATCACGACGATGAAGAGCACGAACAAGATCTTCCGGCGCAGGTCCGGAGTCTTGAACGCGTTGGCAAAGGCGCCTAACACCCTGTCCTCCCACAAGTTTCCTCTGCCCCGGGCAGGGCAGGGGCCAAGCAAAGCAGCTGGGCAAGAGACGAACCAGGGCTCGTCCGACCGGCGCAGGATATCAAGCGCCGGTACGCACGAGCCCTGGACCTCGTCACACCGCGGTGATGGTTCCCCCGGCCGCGGTGATCTTCTCACTCGCGGACTTGGAGAACTTGTTCACCGAAACCTGCAGTGCCACGGTCAGTTCGCCGTCACCCAGTACCTTGACCGGCTGACCGCTACGAACCGCGCCCTTGGCGACCAGGTCGGCAATGCCGACCTCGCCACCGTCGGGAAACAGTTGTCCGAGCTTGTCCAGGTTAACGACCTGGAACTCCACCCGGTTCCTGCTCTTGAAGCCCTTCAGCTTCGGGAGCCGCATGTGCAGCGGCATCTGGCCACCCTCGAACCACTCGGGGATGTTGTTGCGGGCCTTGCTGCCCTTGGTACCGCGGCCGGCCGTCTTGCCCTTGCTGCCCTCACCACGACCCACGCGGGTCTTGGCGGTCTTGGCTCCGGGCGCCGGACGCAGGTGATGAACCTTGAGCGCCATGTCAGTCAACCTCTTCGACGGTGATGAGGTGGCGAACCGCACGCACCATGCCGCGAACCTCGGGCTTGTCCTCGTGGACGGCGGTGTCGCCGATCCGCTTGACGCCCAGGGTGCGCAGCGTGTCGCGCTGGTTCTGCTTGCCACCGATGCCGGAACGGGTCTGGGTCACCTTCAAGCGTGCCATCAGGATGCGACCTCCGCCCGCGCCTTCAGCAGTGCCGCCGGAGCGACGTGCTCGACCGGCATGCCAC
The DNA here is from genome assembly GCF_053608045.1 of Kribbella sp. NPDC055071. Classification (NCBI taxonomy): domain Bacteria; kingdom Bacillati; phylum Actinomycetota; class Actinomycetes; order Propionibacteriales; family Kribbellaceae; genus Kribbella; species Kribbella sp. NPDC055071. The sequence goes on along the minus strand of NZ_JBSGUS010000017.1, from coordinate 177,026 downwards.
GACGCGCGGCCACGGCCTCCGGGGTCTCCAGGGCCTGCAGCGCGGCCACCGTGGCGTGCACCACGTTGATCGCGTTGGAGGAACCCAGCGACTTGCTCAGGACGTCGTGGATCCCCGCGCACTCCAGTACGGCGCGCGCCGAGCCACCCGCGATCACACCGGTACCGGGTGCGGCCGGGCGCAGCAGAACCACGCCGGCGGCCTTCTCGCCCTGGACCGGGTGCGGGATGGTGCCCTGGATCCGCGGCACCTTGAAGAACGCCTTCTTGGCCTCCTCGACACCCTTGGCGATTGCCGCAGGCACCTCCTTGGCCTTGCCGTAACCCACACCGACGGTGCCGTCACCGTCGCCGACGACCACGAGGGCGGTGAAGCTGAAGCGACGACCACCCTTCACGACCTTGGCGACGCGGTTGATGGCAACCACCTTCTCGATGTAGGCGGTCTTGTCAGCTGCCGCACCACGACCTCCGTCGCGGTTCCGGCGCTCACCACCGGCGCCGCCTCCGCGACGCTGCTGGCCTCCGCTCATTTCGAGTTACCTTCTTCCTTGTACGTCGCCATCAGAACCCCAGCCCGCCTTCGCGAGCGGCGTCGGCCAGGGCCGCGATCCGGCCGTGGTACTTGTTCCCGGCCCGGTCGAAGACGACCGAGTCGATCCCGGCCGCCTTGGCCCGGTCGGCGATGAGACCACCGACGGTCTTGGCCTTGTCGGTCTTGTTGTCCGACGCGCCGCGCAGGTCGGCCTCCATCGTGGAGGCGGACACCAGCGTCTTGCCGGCCACATCGTCGATCACCTGAACGAACAGGTGGCGCGACGACTTGGTGACCACCAGGCGCGGCCGGACGGCCGTCCCGTTGATCTTCTTCCGAACCCGAATCTGGCGCCGCACACGCGAGGCCGTCTTCTTGGCGGAGTGCTTGTTGTGCTGCAGTCCGATCGCCATGGGTTACTTACCAGCCTTTCCGACCTTGCGGCGAACCTGCTCGCCGGCGTACCGCACACCCTTGCCCTTGTACGGCTCGGGCTTGCGCAGCTTGCGGATGTTGGCGGCAACCTCGCCGACGGACTGCTTGTCGATGCCCTGCACAGAGAAGCGGGTCGGAGCCTCGACCGCGAACGTGATGCCTTCCGGCGCGTCCACGGTGATGGTGTGGCTGTACCCGAGCGAGAACTCCAGCTGGGTCGGTCCCTTGGCCAGGACGCGGTACCCGACGCCGACGATCTCGAGCTTCTTCTCGTAGCCGTCGGTCACTCCGGTCACCAGGTTGGCGATCAGAGTGCGCGACAGGCCGTGCAGTTCCTTGCTCTTGCGCTGGTCGTCGGGGCGGGTGACGGCGATGGTGCCGTCCTCGTCCCGGTTGACCGCGATGGGCTCAGCCACGACGTGCGAGAGCTGACCCTTGGGACCCTTCACGGTGACCGTCTGGCCGTCGATCGTGACGTCGACGCCGGACGGGACCGTGACCGGGAGCTTACCGATGCGAGACATTTCAGTGGTCCTCCTTCCGGTTCTTCGTCACCAGACGTAGGCGAGGACTTCCCCGCCGACGCCCTTGTTCTTGGCCTGACGGTCCGTCAGTAGTCCCTGGGACGTCGAGATGATCGCGACGCCCAGGCCACCGAGGACCTTGGGCAGACTGGTCGACTTCGCGTAGACCCGCAGGCCCGGCTTGCTGATCCGGCGAACGCCCGCAATGGAGCGCTCCCGGCTCGGGCCGAACTTGAGGTCCACGATCAGGGTCTTACCGACGGCGCCCTCCTTGGGCTCCTCCACCTGGTAGGAGGAGATGTAGCCCTCCTGCTGAAGGATGTCGGCGATGCCCTGCTTGATCTTGCTGTACGGCATCGAGGTCGACTCGTGGTACGCCTGATTGGCGTTCCGCAGACGCGTCAACATGTCTGCGATCGGGTCGGTCATCGTCATGGCCTGGGGCCTCTTTCCCGCCGTGGTTTCGCCGTGTGGCGACCTACGGTGACTAGATAATGAATAGGGAGAAGTTCGGGGGTGGAGACGGTCACCAGCTGGACTTGGTCACACCGGGCAGCTCGCCACGGTGTGCCATCTCCCGCAGGCAGATCCGGCACAGGCCGAACTTGCGGAAGACCGCCTTCGGCCGGCCGCAGCGCTGGCAACGGGTGTAACCGCGCACCGCGAACTTCGGCTTCCGGGCCTGCTTGACAATAAGTGCTGTCTTCGCCACGTCAGTTCTCCTTGAACGGGAAGCCGAGCTGCCGCAGCAGGGCCCGACCCTCGTCGTCGTTCTTCGCGGTGGTCACCACGGTGATGTCCATACCCCGGACCCGGTCGATGCGGTCCTGGTTGATCTCGTGGAACATCACCTGCTCGGTCAGACCGAAGGTGTAGTTCCCGGTGCCGTCGAACTGCTTGGGCGACAGACCGCGGAAGTCGCGGATCCGGGGCAGCGCGAGCGCCAGCAGCCGGTCCAGGAACTCCCACATCCGGTCACCGCGCAGCGTCACGTGGGCGCCGATCGGCATGCCCTCGCGCAGCTTGAACTGCGCGATCGACTTGCGGGCCTTGGTCACCTGCGGCTTCTGGCCGGTGATCGCGGCCAGGTCCTTCACCGCGCCCTCGATCAGCTTGGAGTCGCGAGCCGCCTCGCCGACGCCCATGTTCACCACGATCTTGGTGAGGCCGGGCACCTGCATGACGTTGTCGAACGTGAACTGCTCCTGCAGCTGGCCGACGATCTCCTCGCGGTACTTCGTCTTCAGCCGCGGCAGAGTCTTGGTGTTCTCGGTAGCTGTTGCGGACATCAGATCTCCTCGCCGGTACGCCGTGCGATCCGAACGCTCCGGAAACCGGTGTACGTCGAGCCGTCGGGGCGCCGCTTCTGCACCTCGACGCGGTTGTAGCCGACGCGGGTGGTCACCTTCTGCTTCTTGCCGTCCTTCTCGACCTCGACCAGAAGCATCACGTTCGAGACGTGGATCGGAGCTTCCTGGGTGATGATTCCACCCGTGTTGCCGCCACGCTGGGTCGGCTGCTCCTTGGTGTGCTTCTTGACCCGGTTCACGCCCTCGACGATGACCTTCTCGGCATCGGGCATGACCTGGATGATCTTGCCCTCGAGGCCCTTGGACTTACCGGCGATCACGCGGACCGTGTCGCCCTTCTTCACGTGCAACTTCCGCTGCTGTGCGTTCTTCTGGGCCATCTCAGAGCACCTCCGGCGCGAGCGAGATGATCTTCATGAAGCGCTTCTCCCGCAGCTCCCGGCCGACCGGCCCGAAGATGCGGGTGCCGCGCGGCTCGCCGTCGGCCTTGAGGATCACCGCGGCGTTCTCGTCGAACCGGATGTAGGAGCCATCCGGACGCCGGCGCTCCTTCACGGTCCGTACGACGACCGCCTTGACGACGTCGCCCTTCTTCACACCACCGCCGGGGATCGCGTCCTTGACGGTGGCGACGATCGTGTCACCGACACCGGCGTACCGCCGACCGGAGCCACCGAGCACCCGGATGCAAAGGATCTCCTTCGCACCCGTGTTGTCGGCGACCTTCAGTCGCGACTCCTGCTGGATCATCTGTTGATCTCCTGGTTGTCTCGCTGGTTCTCACTTTCGTGAGCCTTGCGGAACGAATAATTTCGATTGGTTGCCGACCGCGCCGTGAACAGCGGGCCCGTCGGAACGGCTACTTCGCCTTCTCGAGGATCTCGACGATGCGCCACCGCTTCGTGGCGGACAGCGGCCGGGTCTCCATCAGGAGGACACGGTCGCCGATGCCGGCGGCGTTCTGCTCGTCGTGCGCCTTGAGCTTGCTGGTACGCCGGATGACCTTGCCGTACAGCGCGTGCTTCACCCGGTCCTCGACCTCGACCACGACGGTCTTGTCCATCTTGTCGCTCAGCACCAGGCCCTCACGGGTCTTGCGGCGCCCACGCGCTTGCGTGGCAGTCGTGGTCACGGTGTCGTCCTTCGCGTTCTCGGTCATGCCTTGCTCCCAGCCTTCTCGCTGTCGTCCGCGGTCTCCTCGGTCTCCACCTCGGCCTCGGCGTCAGCCGCGACCGGTGCGTCGACCTCGTCGGTGATCCCGAGCGCCCGCTCGGTCAGCACCGTGTAGATGCGGGCGATGTCCTTGCGGACGGCGCGCAGCCGGCCGTGGGACTCCAGCTGACCGGTGGCAGCCTGGAACCGGAGGTTGAACAGCTCCTCCTTGGCGTTCGCGAGGTCCTTGAGCAGCTCGTCCTTGCCGCGGTTACGCAGCTCGGCGGCAGTCAGGCTAGCCATCAGTTCTCACCTGACTCTCGGGTGATGAAGCGGCACTTCATCGGCAACTTGTGAATCGCGCGGCGCATCGCCTCGCGGGCGACGTCCTCGTCCACGCCGGACAGTTCGAACATCACGCGTCCGGACTTGACGTTGGCGATCCACCATTCGGGCGAACCCTTACCGGAACCCATCCGGGTCTCGGCAGGCTTCTTGGTCAGCGGGCGGTCCGGGTAGATGTTGATCCAGACCTTTCCACCACGCTTGATGTGCCGGGTCATCGCGATACGAGCGGACTCGATCTGCCGGTTGGTCACGTAGTGGCTCTCGACCGCCTGGATGCCGAAGTCACCGAAGGCCAGCGTGGTCCCACCCTTGGCAGCGCCGGAGCGCTTCGGGTGGTGCTGCTTGCGGTGCTTGACCTTGCGGGGGATGAGCATGGGTCAGCTCTCCGTTCCGGTCGTCTCGGCAGGCTTGTCGGCCGCCGGCGCGGTCGCCTCGGCAGCAGCCGGGGCGGCGTTACGCGCGTTGTCCCGACGGTCACCGCCGCGGCCACCACGGTCGCCGCCGCGGTCCCCGCCACGATCACGGTCACCGCCACGACCACCACGGTCGTCGCGACGAGCCGGCCGACGCTGCTGGGTGGCGGCGCGGGCCGCGGCCTGCGCCTCGCGCTCGGCCCGGGAGCCGGCCACGTCACCCTTGTAGATCCAGACCTTCACGCCGATCCGGCCGAAGGTCGTGCGGGCCTCGTAGAAGCCGTAGTCGATGTCCGCGCGGAGCGTGTGCAGCGGCACCCGGCCCTCGCGGTAGAACTCCGACCGCGACATCTCGGCGCCACCGAGCCGGCCGGAGCACTGGATCCGGATGCCCAGGGCGCCGCCACGCATGGTGGTCTGCATCGCCTTGCGCATCGCGCGGCGGAACGCCACGCGGCCGGACAGCTGCTCGGCCACACCCTGTGCGACCAGCTGAGCGTCGACCTCGGAGTTCTTCACCTCGAGGATGTTCAGCTGCACCTGCTTGCCGGTGAGCTCCTCCAGCGAACCGCGGATGCGGTCCGCCTCGGCGCCACGGCGGCCGATCACGATGCCCGGACGGGCGGTGTGGATGTCGACCCGGACCCGGTCACGGGTGCGCTCGATCTCCACGCGGGAGATGCCGGCGCGCTCCATGCCCTTGCTCAGCAGGCGACGGATCTTGACGTCCTCGCCCACATAGTCCTTGTACAGCTTGTCGGCGTACCAGCGGCTCTTGTGGTCGGTGCTGATGCCGAGACGGAACCCGTGCGGGTTAACCTTCTGTCCCACGTCAGGACTCCTTCTTCTCAGCGGTGGCCTTCTTGGTGGCCGCCTTCTTGGCGGTCGCCTTCTTGGCCGGCTTGTCGTCCGCGGCCTTGTCGGCAGCGGCCTTCTTGGCCGGTGCCTTCTTGGTCGCGGTCTTCTTCGCCGTGTCCGTCTTGGCCGAGTCCGCCTTCTTGGCGGACTTCTTGGCGACCTTGTCGTCGGTCGCCTTCGCGGCCGGTTGGTCGGTCTCCCGCGGCGCCACCACAACAGTGATGTGGCTCGTCCGCTTGTCGATCCGGGTGGCCCGGCCCTGCGCACGGGGGCGGTGACGCTTCAGCGTCGGACCCTCGTCCACCAGGACCTTCGCCACGACCAGGTCGGCCCGGCTCAGGTGCTCGGTGCCCTCGGCGTTCGCCGCGGCGCTGTCGACGACCTTGTACACGGTCGCGGCAGCGGCCTGCGGGGCGAACTTCAGAGTGGCGAGTGCGTCGTCGACGCCCAGACCGCGCACCAGGTCACCCACGCGGCGCGCCTTCATCGGCGTCACGCGGACGAAGCGCGCGACCGCGAAGGCCCCGGGCTCTTCGCCCAGCAGGCTCTCGCGACGGGCGCTGATCGCCCTACGCTCTTGAACGCTCATGATGTTCGAATCTCTCCGTAGATTGCTTTCGCGTCGTCACTGACCATGGGTCAGCGACGCCGTGACTTCCGGTCGTCCTTCTCGTGACCCTTGAACGTCCGGGTCGGGGCGAACTCGCCGAGCTTGTGCCCGACCATCGCGTCCGTCACGAACACCGGCACGTGCTTGCGGCCGTCGTGCACCGCGAGCGTGTGGCCGATCATGTCCGGCACGATCATCGATCGGCGGGACCAGGTCTTGATGACGTTGTGGGTGCCCTTCTCGTTCTGCACCTCCACCTTCTTCATCAGGTGGTGGTCGACGAACGGGCCCTTCTTGAGGCTGCGTGGCATTCTGGCCGGCTCCTATCAGCGCTTCTTGCCGGCCTTGCGGCGCCGGACGATCATGCGGTCGCTTTCCTTGCGGGTGCGGGTACGGCCCTCAGGCTGGCCCCACGGGGACACCGGGTGGCGACCACCCGAGGTCTTACCCTCACCACCACCGTGCGGGTGGTCGACCGGGTTCATCGCGACACCACGGACGGTCGGGCGCTTGCCCTTCCAGCGCATCCGGCCCGCCTTGCCCCAGTTGATGTTCGACTGCTCGCCGTTGCCGACCTCACCGAGGGTGGCGCGGCAGCGCACGTCGACCATCCGGACCTCGCCGGACGGCATCCGCAGGGTGGCCATCCGGCCCTCCTTGGCAACCAGCTGAATGCTGGAACCGGCCGAGCGGGCCATCTTCGCGCCACCACCCGGACGCAGCTCGACGGCGTGCACCGTGGAGCCGACCGGGATGTTGCGCAGCGGCAGGTTGTTGCCCACCTTGATGTCGGCGGCCGGGCCGTTCTCGACGATCGTGCCCTGCTTCAGGTTCGACGGGGCGAGGATGTAGCGCTTCTCGCCGTCGACGTAGTGCAGCAGCGCGATCCGCGCGGTGCGGTTCGGGTCGTACTCGATCTCGGCGACCTTGGCCGGCACGCCGTCCTTGTCGTACCGCTTGAAGTCGATCAGCCGGTACGCCCGCTTGTGACCGCCACCGTGGTGCCGGGTGGTGATCTTGCCGGAGTTGTTCCGGCCGCCCTTCTTGGGCAGCGGACGCAGCAGCGACTTCTCGGGGGTCGAACGGGTGAGCTCGACGAAGTCGGCCACGCTCGAGCCACGACGGCCCGGCGTTGTCGGCTTGTACTTGCGGATTCCCATTACGGCTGGCCTCCGAAGATATCGATGCGGCCGTCACCCTTGAGGGTCACGATCGCCCGCTTGGTATCCGGGCGCTTGCCGAAACCGGAACGCGTCCGGCGGCGCTTGCCCTTGCGGTTCAGGGTGTTGACGTCGCTGACCTTGACGTCCCAGATCTTCTCGACCGCGAGCTTGATCTCGGTCTTGTTGGCGTCCGGGTGAACCTCGAACGTGTACTTCTGCTCGTCCAGCAGGCCGTAGCTCTTCTCGCTCACGACCGGCCGCAGCAGCACGTCCCGCGGGTCCTTGTTCACTCCGTGGCTCATGCTTCAACCTCCTCGGCTTCGGTCGACGTCGCGACAGCCTTGACAGACTTACCCTTGGGCGCGCCGGCGACGAACGAGTCGAGCGCACTCTTGGTGAACACGACCGCGTCGCTGCACAGCACGTCGTACGCGTTCAGCTGGTCGGCCGCGATCAGGTGCACGTGCTGCACGTTGCGCAGGCTCAGCCAGGTCAGCTCGTCGGCGCGGTCCACCACGACCAGGGCCTTGCCCGGGTCGGCGACCTCCGACAGAACCTTGAGCGCGGACTTGGTGGAGGGCTTGTCGCCGTCCACGAAGCTCTCGACCACGAAGACCTGGCCGTCGCGGGCCCGGTCCGACAGCGAACCGCGGAGCGCGGCGGCGATCATCTTCTTCGGGGTCCGCTGGCTGTAGTCACGCGGGGTCGGGCCGTGGACGACGCCACCCCCGGTGAACTGCGGCGCGCGGGTCGAACCCTGGCGGGCGCGACCGGTGCCCTTCTGGCGGTACGGCTTGGCGCCACCACCGGACACCTCGCCCCGGGTCTTGGTCTTGTGCGTCCCCTGACGGGCCGCGGCCAGCTGGGCCACCACGACCTGGTGGATCAGCGGGATGTTGACCTGGACGTCGAACAGCTCGGCCGGAAGCTCGGCGGAACCCTTCTTGCTGACCTTGTCGCCCTTGACGACGACTACATCGACCGAGCTCATTTCTGGGCTCCCTTCGCGGCGTTGCGGATCAGCACCAGGCCGCCCTTGGGGCCGGGAACGGCGCCCTTGAGGAGGATCAGGCCACGCTCGGTGTCCACCGCGTGCACGGTGATGTTCTGCGTGGTGATCTGCTCGTTGCCCATCCGGCCCGCCATCCGCAGGCCCTTGAAGACCCGGCCCGGGGTCGCGCAGCCGCCGATGGAACCCGGCGAGCGGTGCTTCTTGTGGACACCGTGGGTGGCGCGCAGGCCGTGGAAGCCGTGCCGCTTCATCACACCGGCGAAACCCTTGCCCTTGCTGGTGGCGGACACGTCGACCCGCTCACCGGCCTCGAAGGCCTCGGCCTTGATCTCCTGGCCGAGCGTGTACTCGCTGGCGTCGGCGGTGCGCAGCTCCAGCAGGTGGCGCCGCGGCGTCACGCCGGCCTTCTCGAAATGACCGCGCATCGGCTGGTTGACCTTGCGCGGGTCGATGTCGCCGAAGGCGATCTGGACGCCGTCGTACCCGTTGCGGTCCGAGGTACGCACCTCGGTCACGACGCACGGGCCGGCCTGGATCACGGTGACGGGGACGACCCGGTTGTTCTCGTCCCAGGTCTGGGTCATGCCGAGCTTGGTGCCCAGCAGACCGCGCGTGTTCTTGGTAGCAATGCTCATTGGCTGTTCGCGTCCCTCAGAGCTTGATCTCGATGTCGACGCCGGCCGGGAGGTCGAGCCGCATCAGCGAGTCGACGGTCTTCGGCGTGGGGTCGATGATGTCGATGAGCCGCTTATGGGTGCGCATCTCGAAGTGCTCGCGGCTGTCCTTGTACTTGTGCGGCGAGCGGATGACGCAGAACACGTTCTTTTCCGTCGGCAACGGCACCGGGCCAGCAACCTTCGCACCAGTACGCGTCACCGTGTCGACAATCTTGCGTGCCGAGCTGTCGATGACCTCGTGGTCGTAGGCCTTCAGCCGGATGCGGATCTTTTGTCCCGCCATCGCTTCGCTTTGTCCTTCTCTATCGTCTTCGCCTTCGTCACTCCGACCCCCGCGGTCGGGTGTGTCGCCTTCACGTTCATACTCCGAACGCGCGCGACTCACCGCTTCATCGACCGTGGATTGGCGATCGGGGCCCGGTCTCGGACCGGAACCTCGGCATGGTCTCCGGTCCGGCGCACCCTCCAGACAGACGTCTGTGGCGCGCCCCGGCGGCCTCGCCTGAGCAACCTGAATATTGTGCCAGAGATCGGCGTCGAAACGCCAATCGAGTGGCTTTCCGCTCGATCCCACCCCACCTGAGCGGCGGGATCGAGTGCAAAGCAGAGGTCCGCGCGGGAGGGCCCCCCCCGGCCCCAAGGGAACACCGTGGGGTGTTTGTGTGCCCGCCCGCGCCCCCGGGGGGGCCCCCAGCACGGTGCGCCGACAGCAGGCCCACTAACAAG